>NZ_JBYOKU010000014.1:0-149200 GCF_057799175.1 Pseudomonas sp. 14P5.3.2
AATGGAATAAAAAAGCCCCGCCAGGTTTTCACCGAGGCGGGGCTTTTTATTGGCTTTCGGAATCAGACGAGCGGTTTAGGCTCGTGTTCTTTTTCCTGGGCCTCTTGGTGATGCTCGACCGCGTCCTGAACGGAGCGTGGTGCTTCGGCGATCACCGACTCAACCACTGCTTCTTCAGTCACCGAAGCAGCAACCTCTACGGCTTCAGCAGCTGGAGCAGCAGCGGCAGCCAGTTCGGCTTCCTTCTGCAGACGCTCGGCTTCACGCTTGCGGCGACGCACTTCACGTGGGTCGTTTGGCGCACGGCCGTTTGGTGTCAGGGCGCTGACCGGAGCGGCTTCAACCACTGGAGCAGGGGCTTCAGCAACCACAGGCGCTTCGACGACCGGTGCTTCAACCACTGGCGCTGGAGCAGGTTCGGCCACGTCAACCACTGGCGCGGCGGCCTTGGCTTCTTCAACCACCGGGGCTTCTGCTACTGGCGCTGGCGTTTCAGCGACGGCAGGCTCGGCAACCCAGTTGAAGGCGGTCTGTTCTTCGCGAACTTCACGCACGGTTTCGGTCACGGTTTCAGCGACGGTTTCAGCAACCGGCTCTGCGGCCACGACTGGCGTTTCGACAACCGGAGCAGGCTCGGCAGCGATTTCAGCCTGAGGCTGAGCTTCGCGAACCGGTGCCACTTCGACTTCCGGAGCAGCAACCACTTCCACTGGGGTAGTGGCTTCAACGACCGGCGCTTCCACTGGAGCAGTTTCCAGAGTGGCGGCGGTGGCGCGTTCAGCTTGCTCGTGTGCCTGTGCTTCGGCTGGAGCGCTGATCACGCTGCTGGCAACAGCGGCGGTCACGGCCAGGCCGGCAGCCAGATCGGCAGCGCTTGGTGCTGTTTCAGCGTTTTCGCCGGACTCGGACTCTTCCGAACCTTCGATCACGTTGCCGTTGGCATCACGCTGACGCTCGCGACGGTTGCTGCGACGACGCTGACCACGGGAACGACGACGTGGACGATCGCCTTCGGCGTTGTCCTGACCGTCTTCCGACAGTTGCTCTTCGCCGGTGATGACTTCTTCTTCGGCTACCGCAGCAGCCTGTTCGGCACGCGGTTGACGCTCCTCACGCGGCGGACGCGGTACGCGTTCTTCGCGTGGCTGACGGGCCGGACGCTCTTCTGCGACAACAGCGGCAGCGGCAGCAGCTACGGGTGCGGCCGGAGCGGCGTCCAATGGCTCGCGCAGTTCACGGACACGCTCTTCACGCTCGCCACGTGGCTTGCGGTCTTCACGTGGCGCACGTGGTGCACGTTCTTCACGCGGAGCGCGTGGTGCGCGTTCTTCGCGAGCGGCTGGCGCTTCGGTGCGGGCTTCACGCGGCTCACGGGTTTCACGAGGCTGACGCTCTTCGCGCGGCTCACGTGGTGCGCGTTCTTCACGCGGTGCGCGTTCTTCACGCGGTGCACGTTCTTCGCGCGGCTTGCGCTCTTCATCGCGGCGACCGTTACGGTTGCGGCTCTGCTGACGACCGTTGCGACGCTCTTCGTTGCGGGCTGGACGCTCGGTGGCCGGTTTTTCAACGACGACCGGAGCGGCTGGCTCTTCTTTGGTCGCGAACAGGCTGACCAGCGATTTCACCAGGCCTTTGAACAGGCTTGGCTCTGGCGCGGCAACCGGAGCGGGTGCAGCGGCGGCAGGCGCGGCGACTTCGGTCGGCACCGGAGCGTTGGCGCGGGCCGGAGCAGTCTTGACCGCGGCTTCCTGGCGAACCAGGGTGCGGGTCGCAGCGGCTGGCTGGACTTCTTCGACTTCAGCAGCGGCAGCAGCGATTTCGTAGCTGGACTGGTTGGTCGCAGCTTCCGGGCTGTCGTCACGCAGACGCTGAACTTCGAAGTGCGGGGTTTCGAGGTGATCGTTCGGCAGAATGACGATACGGGCACGGGTGCGCAGTTCGATCTTGGTGATCGAGTTGCGTTTTTCGTTGAGCAGGAACGCGGCGACCGGGATCGGCACCTGCGCGCGCACTTCGGCAGTGCGGTCTTTCAGGGCTTCTTCTTCGATCAGGCGCAGGATTGCCAGCGACAGCGATTCGACGTCACGGATGATGCCGGTGCCGTTGCAGCGCGGGCAGACGATGCCGCTGCTTTCGCCCAGCGATGGACGCAGGCGCTGACGGGACATTTCCAGCAGGCCGAAGCGCGAGATGCGGCCGATCTGCACGCGAGCGCGGTCGGCTTCCAGGCATTCGCGGACTTTCTCTTCCACGGCGCGCTGGTTCTTGGCAGGGGTCATGTCGATGAAGTCGATGACGATCAGGCCGCCGATGTCGCGCAGGCGCAACTGACGGGCGATTTCTTCGGCGGCTTCAAGGTTGGTCTGCAGCGCGGTTTCTTCGATGTCGCTGCCTTTGGTGGCGCGCGCCGAGTTGATGTCGATGGACACCAGGGCTTCGGTCGGATCGATGACGATGGAGCCGCCGGAAGGCAGTTCGACGACGCGCTGGAAAGCGGTCTCGATCTGGCTTTCGATCTGGAAACGGTTGAACAGCGGCACGCTGTCTTCGTACAGCTTGATCTTGCTGGCGTACTGCGGCATCACCTGGCGGATGAAGGTCAGGGCTTCGTCCTGGGCTTCAACGCTGTCGATCAGCACTTCGCCGATGTCCTGGCGCAGGTAATCGCGGATGGCGCGGATGATCACGTTGCTTTCCTGGTAGATCAGGAACGGCGCGGAGCGATCCAGCGAGGCTTCTTTGATGGCGGTCCACAGTTGCAGCAGGTAGTCGAGGTCCCACTGCATTTCTTCGCTGCTGCGGCCCAGGCCGGCAGTGCGCACGATCAGACCCATGTCGGCTGGAGCAACCAGACCGTTCAGCGCTTCACGCAGTTCGTTGCGCTCTTCGCCTTCGATGCGACGGGAGATACCGCCGGCACGCGGGTTGTTCGGCATCAGCACGAGGTAACGACCGGCCAGGCTGATGAAAGTGGTCAGGGCGGCGCCCTTGTTGCCACGTTCTTCTTTTTCGACCTGAACGATGACTTCCTGGCCTTCGCTCAGGACGTCCTTGATGTTGACGCGGCCTTCAGGGGCTTTCTTGAAGTATTCGCGGGAGATTTCTTTGAGGGGCAGGAAGCCGTGGCGCTCGGAGCCGAAATCGACAAAGGCAGCCTCAAGGCTTGGTTCGATGCGAGTGATACGGCCTTTGTAGATGTTGGCCTTTTTCTGCTCGCGTGCACCGGATTCGATGTCCAGGTCGTAGAGGCGTTGGCCATCTACCAGTGCAACACGCAACTCTTCGGGTTGAGTTGCGTTAATCAGCATTCTTTTCATGTAGTACCGTCGGTTTCCGGGCTGCCGGAAACGGCGTTCGGCACACACGACTTCTCACGGTCGGTGTCAGGTGCGTCGGGAGTGGTTGGCCATTCCCGTGTCCAGCGATGTCAGGCCAATTGGGCCGATATCGCGACGTACGCGTCCTGCTTGCTGTGGCTACTTAAGCACTCAGTCAGGAGGAGGAATCAACCAGCGGCTGTGGACGAGATGAAGCGTCTTGATAAAGCCTATTGCTACACAGTCCGGCGGTTGTGCATCTCCACCCTACACGTATCCCTGATAATTCGGGTGCTGCCGCGCGCAGAATCCGCAGCGGGTTGGCATTTACCGTGAGCTCCGAAAGGGGAGGTCACGCATCATGGCTAATTCAGGCGATGTTTCCGAAGCCTTCGCTCGGGGTCATCTGCAGCTGACTGCACTTTGTGAACTGGCCTCGAATATTTGCCTGTCAGGCGAGTGAAAACTCTGCTCGACGGTGTAATTCAGGCCTCATGTCACCTGCGCTTGTTACAACTGCAAACTCCACCGTTACGTAGCGAAAGCCCCGTAGGACGGCCTCGCGTCCTGGTGAATTGCGTTGGTCAGGGCCGGTTTTTGACCGTGGTTCCGCTGTCCAGGCCGCTTTTGGCGGCGTTCGCGACTATAGCAGCAATGATTAAGTGCTTCAATTCCATAAAAATTGTTATCATCCGCGGCATGACAACTACTGCCCCTTCGACTCCAGGCGTTCAACTGCTTGAAGTCTCGCCGGAGTATGCCGGCCAACGAATCGATAATTTCCTCCTTGCCCGGCTCAAAGGCGTGCCCAAGACCTTGATTTACCGCATTTTGCGTAAAGGCGAAGTGCGTGTGAACAAGGGGCGGATCAAGCCCGAATACAAGCTGCAGGCCGGCGATATCGTGCGCGTGCCACCGGTTCGCGTGCCTGAGCGCGACGAGCCGGTGCCATTGGCCCAAGGTCTGTTGCAGCGCCTGGAAGCCTCGATTGTCTACGAAGACAAAGCCCTGATCGTGATCAACAAGCCCGCCGGCATTGCGGTTCACGGCGGCAGCGGCTTGAATTACGGTGTCATCGAAGCCTTTCGTCAGTTGCGCCCCGATGCCAAGGAGCTGGAACTGGTTCACCGTCTCGACCGTGATACCTCCGGTCTGTTGATGATCGCCAAGAAGCGCAGCATGTTGCGCCACTTGCACGCCGCATTGCGCGGTGACGGCGTCGACAAGCGCTACATGGCACTGGTTCGCGGCAACTGGGCGACTTCGATCAAGCAAGTCCGTGCGGCGCTCGGCAAGAGCAATCTGCGCTCCGGCGAGCGCATGGTCGAGGTCGACGAGGAGGAGGGCAAGGAGTCGGTGACCGTGTTCAAGGTCCTGCGCCGCTTTGGCGACTTTGCCACCCTGATCGAAGCCAAGCCGATCACCGGCCGTACGCACCAGATCCGCGTCCACACGTTGCACGCCGGGCACTGCATTGCCGGTGACACCAAGTACGGCGATGACGGTTTCAGCAAGGAAATCCGTGATCTGGGCGGCAAGCGCCTGTTCCTGCACGCTTATATGCTGACCGTGCCGCTGCCTGATGGCGGTGAGCTCAAGTTGCAGGCACCGGTCGATGAAATGTGGGCCAAGACCGTGGAGCGATTGAGTGCGCCCATCTGATTACAAGCTGCTGATTTTCGATTGGGACGGCACCCTCGCCGATTCCATTGGTCGGATTGTCGAGGCGATGCATTCTGCGTCCGGGCGTTCCGGTTTCGAGTTGCGCGATGATTTTGCCGTCAAGGGCATCATCGGTCTGGGCTTGCCCGAGGCGATCCGCACCTTGTACCCGGACATCAGCGATGCCGAGATGACCTTGTTTCGCGAGTACTACGCCGATCACTACATTGCGGCAGAAGCCGTGCCTTCGCCGCTGTTCGAGGGTGTAGTCGAGTCGATGGTGTCCTTTCGTGAGCAGGGTTTTCACCTGGCGGTAGCGACCGGCAAGAATCGTCGCGGACTGGATCGGGTGCTGAAAGCCAATGGCTGGGAAGATTTTTTCGATATCACCCGCGCCGCCGACGAGACTGCGAGCAAGCCGCATCCGTTGATGCTGGAACAGATTCTCGATCACTGCGGCGTGCATCCCGAGCAGGCGCTGATGGTCGGGGACTCGTCCTTCGATCTGCTGATGGCGCGCAATGCAGGCATGGCCTCTGTGGCGGTCAGCTACGGCGCGCAGTCAATTGACTCGCTGCAGCAGTTCGAGCCGCGCCTGTCGATCGACCATTTTAGTGAGTTGCATGCCTGGCTGGGGCAGCAGGCCAAATAAGTTTTTTCTGGGGTGGACTGGATGACCGACGAATGGAAAGCACCGGCCAAGGCAAGTGCCGACGACGGTGACGCGAAAAGCTGGAAGTTGTTGGAAAAGACCTTGCTCGCCGGTGTGCAGGAGCAGCGGCGCTCGCGGCGCTGGGGGATTTTCTTCAAACTGCTGACTTTTGTTTATCTGTTTATCGCCCTGATTGCGTTCACGCCGCTGATGGACATGGAGAAGAGCGCCACTCGCGGCCCGAACTACACCGCACTGATCGACGTCACTGGTGTGATCGCTGACAAAGAGCCGGCCAGCGCCGACAACATTGTCGGCAGTCTGCGTGCAGCCTTTGAGGACAAGAAGGTCAAGGGTGTAATTCTGCGGATCAACAGTCCTGGCGGCAGCCCGGTGCAGTCGGGTTACGTGTACGACGAAATCAAGCGTCTGCGCGGTCTGCATCCGGACATCAAGGTTTATGCGGTGATTTCCGATCTCGGCGCGTCCGGTGCCTATTACATCGCCAGTGCGGCAGATCAGATCTATGCCGACAAGGCGAGTCTGGTCGGTTCGATTGGTGTGACGGCGGCCGGTTACGGTTTCGTCGGTACCATGGACAAGCTCGGCGTTGAACGTCGCACTTACACGTCTGGCGAGCACAAGTCGTTCCTCGACCCGTTCCAGCCGCAGAAGCCGGATGAAACGGCGTTCTGGCAGACGGTGCTGGATACCACGCACAACCAGTTCATCAATAGCGTCAAGCAGGGGCGTGGCGAGCGTCTGAAGGACAAGGAGCATCCGGAATTGTTTTCCGGTCTTGTCTGGTCAGGTGAGCAGGCACTGCCGCTGGGTTTGATCGATGGTCTGGGCAATACCAGTTCGGTGGCGCGGGATGTGATTGGCGAGAAGGAGTTGGTGGATTTCACCGTGCAGGAATCGCCGTTCGATCGCTTCTCGAAGAAGCTCGGTGCCAGCGTGGCTGAGCAGTTGGCGATGTGGGTGGGTTTCCACGGGCCTTCGTTGCGCTGACAGTTCGTCTGATAAACAAACCGGCCTTGATGGCCGGTTTTTTGTGCGTCACGGAATTTGCACGCCCTCGGCCAGTAGCATGTCAATCAGGCGGATGAGTGGCAGGCCGATCAGGCTGGTGGCGTCAGGCCCTTCGGTGGACTGAAACAGGCTCACACCCAGGCCTTCGGCCTTGAAGCTGCCGGCGCAGTCGTAGGGCTGCTCGAGGCGCAGGTAGCGTTCGATGCGTGCTTCGTCGAGTTGGCGCATGTGTACGGTAAATGGCACGCAGTCGACCTGGCAGAGGCCGGTCTGGCTGTTGAGCAGGGCCAGGCCGGTGAGGAAGGTCACACTGGCGCCGCTGGCCGCCAGCAGTTGCTCGCGAGCCTTGTCGAAGGTGTGTGGCTTGCCGATGATCCGCTCGCCGAGCACGGCAACCTGGTCCGAGCCGATAATGAGGTGGGCAGGGTGGCTGGCAGCCAGTGCCCGGGCTTTCTGTTCGGCGAGGCGCTTGACCAGATCGATGGCGGATTCGCCGTTCTGGTGGCTTTCGTCGATATCTGGCGAGCTGCAGACGAACGGCAGGTGCAGGCGGGCGAGCAATTCCCGGCGATAAGTCGAGCTTGAGGCGAGTAATAAAGGCAGCATTGGCGTCTCCTGAGGCAGGTGTGAATTCTAGCGGAGGCACGCAAGTGACGGACAGGGCACAATTTCCTTTGACATGGGTGGGTGCATCCCTATAATGCTGCGCCTATGTTGAATGACCCGATTCCACCTCACGTTGACCCGCGCAAATTGGCTGACCGTGGCACCACCCTTCAAGGTGAACTGCTGCTGGCCGATTTGAAGAGACTCTGCGACCCGCTTTCCGACGATGTCGGTAAGGTGCAGGCCAAATTCGTTTTTGAACGAGATGAACGTAAATCTGTGGTGATCCACAGCTTTATCGACACCGAAGTCAAAATGGTCTGCCAGCGTTGTCTTGAGCTGGTCACCCTGCCGATCCACAGCGAATGCAGTTACGCTGTAGTGAAGGAGGGTGCGAATACCCAGTCGTTACCGAAAGGTTATGACGTGCTGGAACTGGGCGAAGATCCATTGGATCTGCAGTCACTGATCGAGGAGGAGCTTCTGCTCGCCTTGCCCATTGTGCCTGCTCATCATCCGGAAGAATGCCAGCAGCCGGCGGGAGCAGATGAACCCGAACCGAGCGAGGACGAGGTAACGCGGTCCAACCCGTTCAGTGTATTGGCGCAGTTAAAGCGTGACCCAAACGTTTAGGAGTTAATCAATTATGGCTGTTCAGCAGAACAAAAAATCCCGCTCCGCCCGTGACATGCGCCGTTCGCACGACGCTCTCGAGGCTAGCACCCTGTCTGTAGAAAAAACCACTGGTGAGGTTCACCTGCGTCACCACGTATCGCCAGAAGGCGTATACCGTGGCCGTAAAGTGATCGACAAGGGCGCTGACGAGTAATCACTTGTCCGCTCAAGTCATCGCGATTGACGCAATGGGCGGGGACTTCGGTCCCCGCAGCATTGTTCAGGCCAGCCTTGCTTGCCTTTCTGCTACGCCCTCGCTGCACCTGACCCTCGTCGGTCAATCCTCCCTTCTTGAAGAACTGATCCACGGCCAATCGGCTGCCGATCGCGCACGCCTGACGATTGTCCCGGCGTCTGAAGTCATCACCATGGACGAAAAGCCGACTCAGGCCTTGCGTGGCAAGCCGGATTCGTCGATGCGTGTCGCCCTGGAACTGGTGCGTGACGGCAAGGCTCAGGCCTGTGTCAGCGCCGGTAATACCGGTGCGTTGATGGCGCTGTCGCGTTTCGTGCTCAAGACCTTGCCGGGGATTGATCGGCCGGCGATGGTGGCGGCGATTCCGACGCAGAAGGGCTATTGCCAGTTGCTCGATCTGGGCGCCAACGTCGATTGCAGCGCCGAGCATCTGTTGCAGTTCGCGGTGATGGGCTCGGTGGCGGCGCAGACGCTGGGCATCGCCCGGCCGCGTGTCGCATTACTGAATATCGGCACCGAAGACATCAAGGGCAATCAGCAGGTCAAGCTGGCCGCGACTTTGCTGCAGGCTGCGCGCGGCATCAACTACATCGGTTTTGTCGAGGGCGATGGTCTTTATCGCGGCGAAGCAGATGTGGTGGTCTGTGACGGGTTTGTCGGCAATATCCTGCTCAAGTCCAGCGAGGGCCTGGCGACGATGATCGCTGCGCGCATCGAAGCCTTGTTCAAGAAAAACTTCGCTTCCCGCGTGGTAGGTGCTTTGGCCCTGCCATTGATGAAGCGCTTGCAGGCGGATCTGGCGCCGGCGCGACATAACGGCGCAAGCTTTCTCGGCTTGCAGGGCATTGTGGTGAAAAGTCATGGTTCGGCCGGGGTTCAGGGGTTTCAGAGTGCGATTCAGCGTGCACTGATCGAGATTCAGGAGAATCTGCCCGAACGTCTCCATGGCCGTCTGGAGGATTTGTTGTCTTAGGCGATTTCGTCGGACAATGCTTAAATGTGACCGCCCGGTTCAAAGGGCCATCCAACTGTCAGTTTCTTGCGTCCCTCGGTGGGGCGTCATTTTCCGACGACAAGATCATTAGGGGCTTGTTACATGTCTGCTTCCCTCGCATTCGTCTTTCCAGGACAGGGTTCGCAGTCCCTCGGCATGCTGGCCGAGCTGGGCGCGGAACATCCGCTGATCCTCGAAACCTTCAAAGAAGCATCCGATGCTCTGGGCTATGACCTGTGGGCGCTGACCCAGCAGGGTCCGGAAGAGCTGCTCAATCAAACCGACAAAACCCAACCGGCCATTCTGACTGCTTCGATCGCCCTGTGGCGCCTGTGGCTGGCTCAAGGCGGTGCGCGTCCGGCATTTGTTGCCGGTCACAGCCTGGGTGAATACAGCGCGCTGGTTGCCGCCGGCAGCCTGAGCCTGGCTGACGCGGTGAAGCTCGTTGAGCGTCGCGGTCAGTTGATGCAGGAAGCCGTTCCGGCCGGGCAGGGCGGCATGGCTGCCATCCTCGGTCTGGAAGATGCCGACGTGCTGGCAGCCTGTGCCGAAGCGGCGCAAGGCGAAGTGGTCAGCGCGGTCAACTTCAACTCGCCGGGCCAGGTAGTGATTGCCGGTGCCAAGGCGGCCGTTGAGCGCGCCATCGAGGGCTGCAAGGCCCGTGGCGCCAAGCGCGCCATGCCGTTGCCGGTGAGCGTGCCTTCGCACTGCGAGCTGATGCGTCCGGCGGCCGAGCGTTTTGCCGAATCCATTGCTGCCATTGACTGGCAGGCGCCGCAGATCCCGGTGGTCCAGAACGTCAGCGCGCAAGTGCCGGCCGATCTGGAAACCCTCAAGCGTGATCTGCTCGAACAACTGTACAAACCAGTACGCTGGGTTGAATCGGTCCAGACCCTGGCTGCCAAAGGCGCCACCAGTCTGGTCGAGTGCGGCCCGGGCAAGGTGCTCGCCGGTCTGAACAAACGTTGCGCTGAAGGCGTTTCGACTTCCAACCTCAATACCCCAGACGCTTTCGCTGCCGCCCGTGCAGCGCTGGCCTGAATCAGGAGAAACTTGCATGAGTCTGCAAGGTAAAGTTGCACTGGTCACCGGTGCAAGCCGCGGTATCGGCCAGGCTATCGCACTGGAACTGGGTCGTCAGGGCGCCGTCGTCATCGGCACTGCGACTTCCGCCAAAGGCGCCGAGGCGATTGCTGCCACCCTGAAAGAACACGGCATCCAGGGCACTGGCCTGGAACTCAACGTCACCAGCGATGAATCTGTCAGCAAGGTTCTGGCGAGCATCCAGGAACAGTTCGGTGCGCCGGCGATTCTGGTCAATAATGCCGGCATCACCCGCGATAACCTGATGATGCGCATGAAAGACGATGAGTGGTACGACGTGATCGATACCAACCTGAACAGTCTGTATCGCTTGTCCAAGGGCGTTTTGCGCGGTATGACCAAGGCGCGCTGGGGCCGAATTATCAGTATTGGCTCGGTGGTGGGTGCCATGGGCAACGCAGGCCAAGTAAACTATGCAGCCGCCAAGGCCGGTCTGGAAGGTTTCAGTCGTGCGATGGCGCGTGAAGTCGGTTCGCGTTCGATTACGGTCAACTCGGTAACCCCAGGGTTCATCGACACCGATATGACTCGCGAACTGCCGGAAGCACAGCGTGAAGCCTTGCAGACGCAGATTCCGCTGGGTCGTCTGGGGCAAGCTCAAGAGATCGCCTCGGTGGTCGCTTTTCTTGCATCCGACGGTGCGGCATACGTCACTGGGGCTACAATCCCGGTGAACGGTGGGATGTACATGTAAGTAAAATGTGACGGATTGCTTCAAAAAAATGTCATACGAGCTGTCTAAAATCCGTTATAAAGCTGCAATCTATTTATAGGCAGAGGGCCGCAGGGTTTGAGGAGTGAAGCTTTCAGTTGAAAAGCTGAAAAGCCTTTCTATACACTTACCCACTGGCCAGCTGCCTGAATTTGTCCATTAGGAGTGAAAACAAGGTATGAGCACCATCGAAGAGCGCGTCAAGAAAATCGTTGCCGAGCAACTGGGTGTTAAACAGGAAGAAGTGGTCAACACTGCTTCCTTCGTTGAAGACCTGGGTGCCGACTCCCTTGACACCGTTGAGCTGGTGATGGCTCTGGAAGAGGAATTCGAGACCGAAATCCCTGATGAAGAAGCTGAGAAGATCACTACTGTACAAGCTGCAATCGACTACGTTACTAGCCACCAGGCGTAATAGTTTGTAATCGTTGTCTGCTGTCATGGAAAAACCGCACTGCCATCATGGCGTGCGGTTTTTTCTTTAGGCCTGATGCAAAGTCGTCATTTGAAAAAGGAGAGTGCTGTGTCGCGTAGACGCGTCGTAGTCACCGGTATGGGTATGTTGTCGCCACTGGGCACGGATGTGCCGAGCAGTTGGCAGGGCATTCTGGCTGGCCGCAGTGGCATTGGTCTGATCGAACACACCGACCTTTCTGCCTATTCCACCCGTTTTGGCGGCTCGGTAAAGGGCTTCAATGTCGAGGAATACCTGTCGGTCAAGGAAGCACGCAAGCTCGACCTGTTCATTCAGTACGGTCTGGCCGCGGGTTTTCAGGCTGTTCGCAACGCTGGTCTGGAAGTCACCGACGCCAACCGTGAGCGCATTGGCGTAGCCATGGGTTCGGGCATCGGCGGTCTGACCAACATCGAAGAAACCAGCCGTACCCTGCATGAGACGGGCCCGCGTCGAATCTCGCCATTCTTCGTGCCAGGCTCGATCATCAATATGATTTCCGGTTTTCTGTCCATCCACCTGGGTGCACAGGGGCCGAACTACGCCATTTCCACTGCCTGTACCACCGGTACGCACTGCATTGGCATGGCGGCGCGTAACATCATGTACGACGAGGCCGACGTGATGATCGCTGGCGGTGCCGAGATGGCCGCATGCGGTCTGGGCATGGGCGGCTTCGGCGCGTCCCGTGCGCTGTCGACCCGCAACGACGAGCCGACCCGCGCCAGTCGTCCCTGGGACAAGGGCCGTGATGGCTTCGTGCTGTCTGACGGTGCCGGTGCTCTGGTGCTCGAAGAACTCGAGCACGCCAAGGCTCGTGGCGCCACGATCTACGCCGAGCTGATCGGCTTCGGTACCAGCGGTGATGCGTTCCACATGACCTCGCCACCTGCAGACGGTGCCGGTGCGGCTCGCTGCATCACCAATGCCCTGCGCGATGCGAAGATCAACATCGACCAGGTGCAGTACATCAACGCCCACGGTACCTCGACCCCGGCCGGCGACCTTGCCGAAGCCAACGCGATCAAGACCGTGTTCGGTGATCACGCCTACAACCTGGCGGTCAGCTCCACCAAGTCCATGACCGGTCACCTGTTGGGTGCGGCGGGCGCGGTCGAGGCGATCTTCAGCGTGCTGGCGATCAACAGCCAGGTGGCACCGCCGACCATCAACCTCGACGAGCCGGATGAAGGCTGCGATCTCGATTTCGTGCCGCACACTGCGCGCAACATGGACATCGACGTCGTACTCTCCAACTCCTTCGGGTTTGGCGGCACCAACGGCACGTTGGCGTTCCGCCGGTTCGCAGGCTGATGGACAGCTGGGTCGACGGTCAGCCGGCTGACGCTCTGTCGCTGAAAGATCGCGGCCTGGCTTACGGCGATGGTCTGTTCGAGACCATCGCTGTGCACGGCGGCCAGCCAGTATTGCTGGATCGTCACCTGACGCGTTTGGCCGAGGGTTGCTCGCGTCTGGCCATCGCGGCGGATATCGAGCTGGTTCGCACCGAGCTGCTGGCCTATGCCGTCGCGATGGGCGAGGGCGTCCTCAAGCTGATCCTCACCCGAGGTGACGGCTTGCGTGGCTACGCGCCCGATCCTGCGGCGCAGGGCCGACGCATTCTGCAAGGCAACCCGCCCGCTGCTTATCCTGCCGTGCATGGCGAGCAAGGCGTGCGCCTGTTTCCCTGCGTCACGCGGTTGTCTAACCAGCCCTTGCTGGCTGGTCTCAAGCATCTGAATCGTCTGGAGCAAGTGCTCGCCCGTGCCGAATGGCGCGACAGCGAACACGCCGAAGGCTTGATGCTCGATCAGACCGGGCGCGTCATCGAAGGCGTGTACAGCAACCTGTTTCTGGTGCGCGACGGCGTACTGATCACCCCGGATCTGAAGCGCTGTGGCGTGGCCGGCGTAATGCGTGCGGAAATTTTGTTTCAGGCCGAGTCCCTGGGGATTCACACGCAAATCACCGACATCAGCCTCGAACAGCTGCAATGGGCTGATGAAGTCTTTGTCTGCAACAGTGTGTATGGCGTCTGGCCGGTACGCGCCTACGCTGCACTGAGCTGGCCGGTTGGCAAACTCACCCGTAAACTGCAAACCATTTCCCGCGCCCTACTGGATGCCTGATTCGTGAGACGTAAACTCTTGCTGCTGCTGGAAACCGGACTGGTTCTCGCAGGGCTTTTGCTGGGCGCCAGCGCCTGGAAAATTCATTCCGCGCTGGAACAGCCGCTGAACATCACGCAGGAAGAACTGCTGGATGTGCCAAAAGGCTCGACGCCGACCCGTACCTTTCTTGAACTCGAAACCGATGGCGTCATCAAGGACGCCTTCTGGTTACGCATCTATTGGCGCTTCAACCTGACCGGTACGCCGATCCATAGCGGCGAATACCGTATGCAGCCGGGCATGACCGTCAACGGTCTGATCGACTTGTGGAAGCGTGGTGAAGTGGTGCAATACAGCCTGACGCTGGTCGAGGGCTGGAACTTCCATCAGGTACGCGCCGCGCTGGCAAAAGATGAAAAGATCGAGCAGACCCTCAAGGGCTTGAGCGACAGCGAAGTGATGGAGAAAATCGGCCATCGCGGTCTGTTCCCCGAAGGTCGTTTCTTCCCGGACACCTACCGCTTCGTGCGCGGTGTCTCCGACGTCGAACTGCTGAAGAAGGCCTTTGATCGACTCGACGAGGTATTGGCCAAGGAGTGGGAAAATCGCTCGGCCGACGCTCCGTACAGCGAGCCTTACCAGGCGCTGATCATGGCCTCGCTGGTCGAGAAGGAGACCGGTGTGCCGCAGGAGCGTGGGCAGATTGCCGGCGTGTTCGTGCGCCGCATGGCGCTTGGCATGCAGTTGCAGACCGATCCGACCGTGATCTATGGTCTGGGCGACCGCTACACCGGCAAGCTGACGCGCGCGCATCTCAAAGAGCCGACGCCCTACAACACCTATGTGATTCCGGGGCTGCCGCCGACGCCGATCGCGATGGTCGGACGCGAAGCGATTCATGCTGCGCTGAACCCGGTGCAAGGCAACAGCCTGTACTTTGTCGCCCGTGGCGATGGCAGCCATGTGTTCTCCGATGACCTGGACGCGCACAACAGCGCGGTGCGTGAATTCCAGCTCAAGCGCCGCGCCGATTACCGCTCCAGCCCGGCACCGGCGGGGACACCCGCTGCCGCGCCAGCCGCCGAAGCGACTCCTGCGGCTTCGCCCGATACTGCACCGCAGGCGCTGCCGGAGGTTCCCCCTCAGGAACCCGCACCGACACCGGATGCCGCCGTTCCGCAAAACGCGCAATGACTTTGATTAAGGACTGCCTGTGACTGGCTTGTTTATTACCCTGGAAGGCCCGGAAGGCGCCGGCAAGAGCACCAACCGCGAGTACCTCGCCGAGCGCCTGCGCGCCGAAGGTATCGAAGTGCTGCTGACCCGCGAACCCGGCGGTACGCCACTCGCCGAGCGGATCCGCGATGTGCTGCTGGCCCCGGCCGACGAGGTCATGAACCCCGACACCGAGCTGTTGCTGGTGTTCGCCGCGCGTGCCCAGCATCTGGCTGAAGTGATCCGCCCGGCGCTGGCTCGCGGCGCGGTGGTGCTGTGCGATCGTTTCACCGATTCGACATACGCCTATCAGGGGGGCGGTCGCGGTTTGTCGCTGGAGCGCATCGCCGCGCTGGAGACTTTCGTCCAGGGCGACCTGCGTCCGGATCTGACGCTGATTTTTGATCTGCCGGTGGAAATCGGCCTGGCCCGCGCCAGTGCCCGTGGCCGTCTGGATCGTTTTGAGCTGGAAGGTCGAGCGTTTTTCGAAGCGGTACGCAATGCGTTTCTCGAACGCGCCGAAGCCGACCCGGCGCGCTATGTGCGCATCGATGCCGGTCAGCCATTGGTCAAGGTTCAGCAATCGCTGGATACCTTGATTCCGAACTTGCTGGAGCTGATTCGTGGCTGAGGCCTATCCATGGCAGGACAGCCTCTGGCAGCAACTGGCCGGACGTAGCCAGCACGCCCACGCGTATCTGCTGCACGGGCCGGCCGGGATCGGCAAGCGCGCGCTGGCCGAGCGCCTGATGGCCAGCCTGCTCTGTCAGCGTCCGACGCCCGAGGCGTGCGGCGAATGCAAGTCCTGCCTGTTGCTCAAGGCTGGCAGCCATCCGGACAATTACATCCTCGAGCCGGAGGAGGCCGACAAGGCGATCAAGGTCGATCAGGTGCGCGATCTGGTCAGTTTCGTGGTGCAGACTGCGCAACTGGGCGGGCGCAAAGTGGTGCTGATCGAACCGGTGGAGTCGATGAACATCAACGCCGCCAACGCACTGCTCAAGAGCCTTGAGGAGCCTTCCGGCGATACCGTGCTGTTGCTGGTCAGCCATCAGCCGAGCCGTTTGCTGCCGACGATCAAGAGCCGCTGTGTGCAGCAGGCGTGTCCGCTGCCCGGTGAGGCCATGAGCCTGCAATGGCTGGCGCAGGCGTTGCCGGAGTGCTCTGAAGAGGAGCGCGTCGAATTGCTGACGCTGGCCGCCGGCTCGCCGCTGGCGGCGGTCAGCCTGCAGTCCCAGGGCGTGCGCGAACAGCGGGCGCAGGTGGTCGAAGGGGTGAAGAGGCTGCTCAAGCAACAGCAGTCGCCAACGCAATTGGCCGAAGAGTGGAAAAACATTCCGATGCTGCGCCTGTTCGACTGGTTCTGCGACTGGTCGAGCCTGATCCTGCGCTATCAACTGACCCAGGATGAAGCCGGCCTCGGTCTGACCGACATGCGCAAGGTCGTGCAGTACCTGGCGCAGAAGAGCGCACAGGGCAAAGTCCTCGATATTCAGGACTGGATTCTCGCCCAACGGCAGAAAGTCCTGAGCAAAGCCAACCTCAATCCGGCACTGCTGCTGGAAGCGTTGTTGGTGCAATGGGCGGGATTGCCTGGTCAAAGATAAGAATGTGTACCTAGACTCTGAACATCAGCAGTGGAGGTCAACATGAATGAAGCCATCAGCCCGGGGCCGCGCAACGGCATCCTGTCCCTGACCATCAAGGACAAATCGGTGCTTTACGCCGCTTACATGCCGTTCATCAGGAACGGTGGCCTGTTCATCCCGACCAACAAGAGCTACAAGTTGGGCGACGAGGTGTTCATGCTGCTGAATCTGATGGACGAGGCGGAGAAGATTCCGGTGGCCGGCAAGGTCGCCTGGATCACCCCCAAAGGCGCTCAGGGCAACCGCGCCGCCGGCGTCGGCGTGCAATTCAACGAGGGCGACAACACCGCCCGCAGTCGCATCGAAACCCATCTGGCCGGAGCACTGAAGTCCGACCGTCCCACTCATACGATGTAAGTTGCAGTCTCTTTTATGCTCGTAGATTCCCATTGTCACCTTGATCGCCTCGACCTCGCCGCCCATGACGGTTCGCTGGATGCTGCACTCGATGCTGCGCGCCAGCGCGGGGTAGGGCACTTTCTGTGTATCGGCGTCAGTGCCGACAATGCCGCTGACGTCAAAGCCCTCGCCGATCGTTATGACGACGTCGATTGCTCGGTCGGTGTGCATCCATTGGATGTGCAGCCGGGCGCCGCGCCGGCGCTCGACTGGCTGTTGAACGAACTCAATCACCCGAAAGTGGTGGCGATCGGCGAAACCGGTCTGGATTATCACTACGAACCGGAAGCCGCCGAGCTGCAGCAGGAATCCTTCCGCCTGCACCTGCAAGCCGCGCAGCAGACCGGTAAGCCGGTGATCATCCACACCCGAGGCGCCCGCGCCGATACCCTCGAACTGCTACGCGAAGCGGCGTTGCCCCAGGCCGGTGTGTTGCATTGTTTCACCGAAGACTGGGACATGGCCAAAGCCGCGCTGGACATGGGTTATTACATTTCCCTGTCCGGCATCGTCACTTTCCGCAATGCCGACGCCCTGCGCGATGTGGCCAGCAAGGTGCCGGCCGATCGCCTGCTGGTCGAGACCGATTCGCCGTATCTGGCGCCGATCCCTTATCGCGGCAAGCCGAACCTGCCGCAGTATGTGCGCGAAGTGGCAGAGTTTCTGGCGATGCTGCGCGGAGAAAGCTATGAGCGGTTTGCCGAGCAGACCACCGAGAACTTCAAGCGGCTGTTCCCGTTGGCTCATGTAAAAGCCTGAATCGCAGGCAAAAAAAACCCGGGTTCTGGGGGGTGAATCCGGGTTAAGACCATTAGGAGTAAAACAAAGGCACGCGGTCCCTTGGTACCTTTATCGGCACGGCACTTGGGGGAGATGCCGTCCGACAGTTCAAGTATTGATCAGTCTGGCGTGCAGTCCAGTTGGCCGGTCGGGGTTTTTAAACAAATTTGGAATACATGCGCTTCAGATGAGTTCTCATTGCGCCACAAACGTTCCCGAAATGAACAACAAACACAGATATGGTCGGATGATCCGTGCATTTTTGCGCAAGTTAGGCATAATACGCGGCTTCGAATTTTGACCCCTACAGACCTTTTCTTATGCACAAAGAACCTCGTAAGGTCCGTGAGTTTCGTCGCCGCGAGCAAGAAATTCTCGATACCGCGCTCAAGCTGTTCCTCGATCAAGGTGAAGACAGTGTCACCGTCGAGATGATTGCTGATGCCGTGGGTATCGGCAAAGGCACGATCTACAAGCACTTCAAGTCCAAGGCCGAGATCTACCTGCGCCTGATGCTCGATTACGAGCGCGATTTGAACGAGCTGCTGCATTCGGCCGATGTCGACAAGGACAAGGAAGCGCTGTCCCGTGCCTACTTCGAATTCCGCATGCGTGACCCGCAGCGCTATCGCCTGTTCGACCGCCTCGAAGAGAAGGTCGTAAAAGGCAATCAGGTGCCGGAAATGGTCGAGGAGCTGCACAAGATCCGTGCCTCGAATTTCGAACGCCTGACCCTGTTGATCAAGGGCCGGATCAGCGAAGGCAAGCTCGAAGACGTGCCGCCGTACTTCCACTACTGCGCATCCTGGGCGCTGGTGCACGGCGCGGTGGCGCTGTATCACTCGCCGTTCTGGAGCAATGTGCTGGAAGATCAGGAAGGTTTCTTCCAGTTCCTGATGGACATCGGCGTGCGCATGGGCAACAAGCGCAAGCGCGATCCGGAAATCCCAAGCAGCTGAGCCATTCAGCTGCCTTATTGCGCCATGATTTCGCTACATGGCGCAGTAGCGCAGGAATATACTCAGGCATAGGGCTTGCTAAAACTTGATTTGTGAGTCAAGTTTTAGCCGCTCGATTTTCTATCGCCGGAGTGATCATGATCGTTGACCGTCAAGGCAGGCGTTTTCGCAATTTGCGCATCAGCCTGACCTCAGCCTGCAATTACGCCTGTACCTACTGCGTGCCCAACGGCAAGCGGTTGGTGGCTGCGCAGGATGAACTGTCGGCCGAGGCCATGGCCCGTGGCGTGGCTTATCTGATCGAAGCCGCCGGCATCGAACGCTTGCGCATCACCGGTGGCGAGCCGCTGGTCAGCCCCAAACTCGAATCTTTCATGAGCGCCGTCGGCAAGATGGGTCTGGAAGACATCAGCCTGACCACCAACGGTCAACTCCTCGCGAAAAAACTGCCGCTGCTGGTGGATGCCGGTCTGCGCCGGATCAACGTGTCCCTCGATACCCTGGATGCCGGCGCCTTCCGCAGCATCGCCCGTGGCGGCGATCTGGCGACCGTGCTCGATAGCATGGACCAGGCAAAAGCCGCCGGACTGAAGATCAAGGTCAACATGGTGCCGTTGCGCGGGCAGAATCTGGATCAGGTGATGCCGCTGCTCGATTACTGCCTGGAGCGCGGCTACGAGTTGCGCTTCATCGAGTTGATGCGCATGGGCCACCTCGCCACCGACTCCAACGCATTCCTGCAACAGTTCGTCAGCCTGCAGCAACTGCTGAGCCTGATTGGCGAGCGCTACGAGTACGCCCAGGCCGATGCGCCGGTGGATGCCACGGCTGTGCGCTACGCGATCCCGGGGCTCGGCCATTTCGGTGTGATTGCCAACGAAAGCGTGCCGTTCTGCCGAACCTGTTCGCGTCTGCGTCTGTCCTCGACCGGTTGGCTGCATGGCTGCCTGTCGTCGAGCAACCGCCACTATGTCGGCGATCTGCTCGACAAGCCGCGCCATCAGGCACTGCCGGCATTGCAGCGTCTGCTGGTCAAGGCGTTGGGCGACAAGCAGGAAGTGGCGTTCTCCGGTGGCGCTACGGTCATGAAGATTATCGGCGGCTGAACAACCGCTTTCGCGAGCAAGCTCGCTCCCACATTTCGAGTGCATTCTCCTGTGGGAGCGAGCTTGCTCGCGAATACGATCTTACAATCAACGAATTTCCTGAGCTGGCGCAAAAGCTGCATCCAACGGCCATTCGCCGGTTTTCCGTCACCGGCTTCTGGAGGATGAGGATGCGTAGCCTGGTTTTGCTGCTGGCCGTTTTGGCGCTTGGCGGCTGTATGACTGTCAGCGATATGGCCGAAGGCACTCGCTATCAGATGAGCGACGCGGGGCTGCTGGATCACAGCGACAGCCGGCGGGTGAACAACTTCCGCATTCAGCCGGACTCATTCATCTACATCGCCCAGGGTGCATTCGCGCCGCCGGGTGGTTCCTACCCGCGGCCGAACGTAGTGGCCGAAGAGGCCTTCAAGGGTTTTGTCGAATACTTCCCGATGGTTCGCCGTGCCCGTGCACCGGAAGGCCTCGATCAGGCGTTGGGCGAAGCTCGCGATGCGGGCGCCCACTACCTGCTGTACACCCGTTTCGCCAGGTCTGACGACCGCATCGGCAACTCCGATGAGTGGCTCGATCAGGAAGCCGTGGATCGCCTGGGCATCGACAGCGGCGTGATTCAGATCATGTTGATCGAGACCAGCACCCAGTATTTGATTGATACTGCACGGATCAAGAGTCGTGGCGGTTTACTGACGTTCCACGACAACAAACCGGAAGACCTGATCGGCCCGCCGCTGGCGCAATACGCGCGCAGCCTGCTGGGGATCAGCGACCAATAAAACCAAGGAGTACGCCATGAGTGGCCCGCAAAAAGCCAATGACCTGTTGGGACAGATCCCCAAAACCAAAGGCTTGCCGCCCGTGCACTTGTGGAACCCGGACTTCTGCGGTGACATCGACATGCGCATCGCCCGCGACGGCACCTGGTATTACCTGGGCACGCCGATCGGGCGCAAGCCGATGGTCAAGCTGTTCTCCACCATCATCCGCCGCGACGGCGATGATTACTTCCTGATTACCCCGGTCGAAAAGGTCGGGATCAAGGTCGACGATGCGCCGTTCGTGGCGATTGCCGTGGAAGTCGAAGGCGAGGGTGAAGCGCAGGTACTGCGCTTCACCACCAACGTCGAGGAGACCGCCGTGGCCGGGCCGGAACATCCGATCCGCGTCGAGATCGATCCGGCGACTCAAGAGCCTGCGCCTTATGTGCATGTGCGCAGCAACCTCGAAGCGCTGATTCACCGCAATGTGTTTTACCAACTGGTGGAGCTGGCGGTCAGTCGCGAAATCGACGGGCAACGTTGGCTGGGTGTGTGGAGCGGCGGCGAGTTCTTCCGCATCGGCCTCGAACCCTGACAATGAATCGAATGTGGGAGGGGGCTTGCTCCCGAAGGCGGTGTGACAGTCACCCTATGCAGTGACTGATGCATTGCCTTCGGGAGCAAGCCCCCTCCCACATTGATCTATGTACATCCGCAAAATCTGATTTGACTGTCAATCATATGATCATTAGCGTGGACACCCATCGCCACCCGCTTTGAGGTCTCCATGTCCAGCAGCTTTCATGCATCAACGGTCGATTGGCTGGGCAGCTGGATTGCCGCCGGCCAGGTCAAGCCGGGGCAGGCGATCAAGGTCGAGGCAGATCTGGGCGAGCAGCTCGGTGTCAGCCGCACGGTGATCCGCGAAGCGATCAAGACCCTCGTCGCCAAAGGCATGCTCGAAGTCGGGCCGAAAGTCGGTACCCGCGTGTTGCCGGTGCGGCGCTGGAATCTGTTCGATCCGCAAGTCGTCGGCTGGCTGTCGCGCAACGGTCTGCCGGAAAACTTCGTCGATGACCTGCTCGATCTGCGCCGCACCATCGAACCGATGGCCGTGCGCTGGGCCTGCGAGCGCGCCACGCTTGAGCAGATTCAGGCCGTGCAACTGGCCTACAACGCGCTGGAGCGGGCTGTCGACAGCGGCATCGATTACAACCGCGCCGACCAGTCCTTCCACGAATGCATTCTGGCCGCCAGCCACAACCAGTTCATCGAGCAAATGGTCCCGGCCCTGGGCGCCTTGCTCGCCGTGTCGTTTGAAGTCTCCGCTGCCGACCCCGATGAACTGCGTCGCACATTGCCGATTCACAAGGACATGGCTGACGCCATCGCCGCCCGTGACTCCGCGCGCGGCGTGTGGGCCTGCATGACCCTGATTGACAATGCCGACCTGGCAATCAAACGCTTTTACCCGCAGGTGATGGCCGACAAAAAAGCCAGCTGAGAACACAGATCCCCCTGTAGGAGTGAGGCTGCTCGCGATAGCGGTGGGTCAGTCACAATCGTCGTCACTGACCCACCGCTATCGCGAGCAGGCTCACTCCTACAGTTAAAACAACAACATGAAGGATTCAATATGCCGTTGACCGCCGCAACCCAACACCGCGCCAAGCTCGGCGAAGGGCCATTCTGGGACGCCCCGACCCAGGCACTGTACTGGGTCGATATCGCCGGCAAGCAGGCGCTGCGGCTGATCGGCAACAATGTGCAGATCTGGCAGATGCCCGAGCACGTTTCCGCGTTCATCCCCTGTGCCAGCGGCGATGCGCTGGTGACCCTGAGCAGCGGGGTCTATCGCCTGGATCTTGATTCCCCCGGTCTCGAACCACGCCTGACGCTGTTCTGCATCGCCGACCCGCAACCGGGCAATCGGCCCAACGAGGCACGCTGCGATGGTCAGGGGCGACTGTGGCTCGGCACCATGCAGAACAACATCGGCGACAACGGCGAAGACCTGCCGATTGAGCGTCGTTCCGGTGGCTTGTTTCGCATTGATCCCGACCAGCGTGTCACGCCATTGCTGCTCGGTCTCGGCATTCCCAACACGCTGTTGTGGAGCGACGACGGCACCAGACTGCTGTTCGGCGACAGCCTCGACGGGGCGCTCAATCGCTATTTCATTCACACCGACGGCAATCTGGGCAACGCAGAGATCTGGTACGGCCCCGACCAGAACGGCGGCCCGGATGGTTCGGCAGTCGACGCCGAAGGGTATGTGTGGAACGCGCGTTGGGACAGCAGCTGCCTGTTGCGCCTGACGCCGGACGGCAAGGTCGAGCGCACAATCGATCTGCCCGTCAGCCGACCGACCAGCTGTGTATTCGGCGGCGAAGACCTGAAAACCCTGTACATCACCAGCGCCCAGAGTCCGCACAACCATCCACTGGATGGCGCGGTGCTGGCGATGCGGGTCGACGTGCCGGGCAAACTCTGCACGCGGTTTGCGGGTTAAATCCCATAATGCGGGATGCAAAATTATATATTGAGATTATTCGGCGGTCGGGTTTATAGTCGGTTCCAGCAGTAACACGCACTCACACTTAAAAAGAACAAAACAGGTGAAGTGATGCAGCGAATCTCTATCGCACTCCTCAGCGGAGTCAGCGTCTCGCAACGGCCCAGCGTCGTTCGCCGCGCCTGCCTGTTTTGTTTTCACAATCTTCCAGACCGGACATCGGCAGATGCCCGGTTTTTTTGTGCTGACGAACAGGAGTCATGATCCATGGCTGAACCTCTTTCCTTGCCGCCGGTGCCCGAGCCGCCGAAGGGTGAGCGCCTGAGAAACAAAGTCGTGCTGCTGACCGGCGCCGCTCAAGGCATCGGCGAAGCTATTGTCGCGACCTTCGCCTCGCAGCAGGCCAGACTGGTGATCAGCGATATTCAGGCAGAGAAGGTCGAGAAGGTTGCCGCCCACTGGCGCGACAAGGGCTACGACGTGCAGGCGATCAAGGCCGACGTTTCGCGTCAGCAAGACCTGCATGCCATGGCCAAACTGGCGGTTGAGCTGCACGGACGCATCGACGTGCTGGTCAACTGCGCCGGGGTCAACGTGTTCCGCGATCCGCTGCAAATGACCGAAGAAGACTGGCATCGCTGCTTCGCCATCGACCTGGACGGCGCCTGGTACGGTTGCAAAGCCGTGCTGCCGCAGATGATCGAGCAGGGCGTCGGCAGCATCATCAATATTGCCTCGACCCATTCCAGCCACATCATTCCCGGCTGCTTCCCGTACCCGGTGGCCAAGCACGGCCTGCTCGGACTGACCCGGGCGCTGGGCATCGAATACGCATCGAAGGGGGTTCGGGTCAACGCTATTGCCCCGGGCTACATCGAGACACAGCTCAACGTTGATTACTGGAACGGCTTTGCCGATCCGCAGGCCGAGCGTCAGCGCGCGTTCGATCTGCACCCGCCGAAACGCATCGGCCAGCCAATCGAAGTGGCGATGACCGCCGTGTTTCTGGCCAGTGATGAAGCGCCGTTCATCAACGCCTCGTGCATCACCATCGATGGTGGGCGCTCGGTGATGTACCACGACTGAATGGAACAGGTTTCAGGCGATGAGCTCCGTCTGAAATCCAATCATCATACGATATGACTATTTTCAACAGGCTTTGCAGCAGTACGTGTCACGCCACCACACCTGTGGCGAGGGAGCTCGCTCCCGCTCGGCTGCGCAGCGGTCGTAAATTCGGGCTGCGCGGTGTGTTTGATTGACCGAGGTAACCGGTTTTAGGGCCGCTTCGCAGCCCAGCGGGAGCAAGCTCCCTCGCCACAAACTGTTTAATTTGCTCAAAAAAAATAACAAGGAGTCAGCTTATGAAACGTCGTTTCGGGATTCGTACCCTGTGCAGTGCCGCGCTGGCGGTCACCGCGTTCAGCCTGAGCAGTACGCTGCTGGCTGCCGACACCGTGAAAATCGGTTTCCTGGTCAAACAGGCTGAAGAGCCGTGGTTCCAGACCGAGTGGGCCTTCGCTGAAAAGGCCGCCAAGGACAAGGGCTTCGAACTGATCAAGATCGCCGTGCCGGACGGCGAGAAAACCCTCTCGGCCATCGACAGCCTTGCGGCCAATGGCGCGAAAGGCTTCGTGATCTGCCCGCCGGACGTCTCGCTCGGCCCCGCGATCATGGCCAAAGCCAAACTCAATGACCTCAAAGTGATTGCCGTGGACGACCGCTTCGTCGACGCCAACGGCAAGTTCATGGAAGACGTGCCGTACCTCGGCATGGCGGCGTTCGAAGTCGGCCAGAAGCAGGGCAACGCGATGGTCGCCGAGGCGAAGAAGCGCAACTGGGACTGGAAAGACACCTACGCGGTGGTCAATACCTACAACGAACTCGACACCGGCAAGAAGCGCACCGACGGTTCGATGAAGGCGCTTGAAGATGCCGGCCTGCCGAAAGACCACATCCTGACCGCCGCGCTGAAAACCCTCGACGTGCCGGGCAGCATGGACGCCACCAACTCGGCGCTGGTCAAGCTGCCCAGCGCAGCGAAAAACCTGATCATCGGCGGCATGAACGACAACACCGTGCTCGGCGGCGTACGCGCTACCGAAGCCGCCGGGTTCGCTGCGGCCAACGTGATTGGCATCGGCATCAATGGCACCGACGCCATCGGCGAGCTGAAAAAGCCCAACAGCGGTTTCTTCGGTTCGATGCTGCCTAGCCCGCACATCGAAGGCTACAAGACCGCCGAGATGATGTACGAGTGGGTCACTACCGGCAAAGAGCCGCCGAAGTACACGGCGATGGACGACGTCACCCTGATCACCCGCGAGAACTTCAAGCAAGAGCTGGAAAAAATTGGCCTGTGGAATTGATGGCTGCTCGATCGGTGTGAAGAGGTGACTCAGATGCACGCGCAAGTACAGACACATGCAAGCAGCGCCGGCGGCAACCTGCGCTTCAACGGAATCGGCAAGACCTTCCCCGGGGTCAAGGCGCTGGACGCCATCAGCTTCGTCGCTCACCCGGGGCAGGTGCACGCCTTGATGGGCGAGAACGGTGCCGGCAAATCGACTCTGCTGAAGATACTCGGCGGCGCCTACATCCCCAGCAGCGGCGAGTTGCAGATCGGCGAGCAGACCATGGCGTTCAAGTCGACGGCCGACAGCATTGGCAGCGGCGTCGCGGTGATCCACCAGGAGCTGCACCTGGTGCCGGAAATGAGCGTGGCCGAGAACCTGTTTCTTGGCCATCTGCCGGCCAGTTTCGGCCTGATCAATCGTGGCGTCCTGCGCCAGAATGCCCTGGCCTGTCTCAAGGGCCTGGCCGATGAAATCGATCCGCAAACCAAGGTCGGGCGCCTGTCGCTCGGTCAGCGGCAATTGGTGGAAATTGCCAAGGCGCTGTCCCGTGGCGCGCATGTGATCGCCTTCGATGAGCCGACCAGCAGCCTCTCGGCGCGCGAAATCGACCGTTTGATGGCGATCATCAGTCGCCTGCGCGATGAGGGCAAAGTGGTGCTCTACGTCTCCCATCGCATGGAAGAAGTGTTCCGTATTTGCGACGCGGTGACGGTGTTCAAGGATGGTCGTTATGTGCGCACCTTCGATGACATGAGCCAGTTGACCCACGATCAACTGGTGACCTGCATGGTCGGCCGCGACATTCAGGACATCTACGATTACCGCAGCCGTCCACGCGGCGCGGTGGCGTTGAAGGTCGATGGTTTGCTCGGCCCGGGTCTGCGTGAGCCGGTGAGTTTCGAGGCGCACAAGGGCGAGATTCTCGGCCTGTTCGGTCTGGTCGGGGCCGGACGCACCGAGCTGTTTCGCTTGCTCAGCGGGCTTGAGCGCAACACCGCCGGACGCCTCGAATTGCGCGGGCATGAACTGAAATTGCGCTCACCGCGCGATGCGATTGCCGCCGGGATTCTGCTGTGCCCCGAGGACCGCAAAAAGGAGGGGATCATCCCGCTGGCCAGCGTCGCCGAGAACATCAACATCAGCGCGCGCGGCGCCAATGCCAGCCTCGGCTGCCTGCTGCGCGGACTGTGGGAGAAGGGCAACGCCGACAAGCAGATCAAGGCGCTGAAAGTCAAAACCCCGCACGCCGGGCAGCAGATCAAATTCCTGTCCGGCGGCAATCAGCAGAAGGCGATTCTCGGTCGCTGGCTGTCGATGCCGATGAAGGTCCTGCTGCTCGACGAGCCGACTCGCGGCATCGACATCGGGGCCAAGGCCGAGATCTACCAGATCATCCACAACCTGGCCGCCGACGGTATTTCGGTGATCGTGGTGTCCAGCGACCTGATGGAAGTGATGGGCATTTCCGACCGCATTCTGGTGCTCTGCGAAGGCGCGCTGCGCGGCGAAGTCAGCCGCGACCAGGCCAATGAATCCAACCTGCTGCAACTGGCTTTGCCGCGCCATCGCGCTGACGGCGTGGCGAACTGAGAGGTGAACATGATGACCATCCAAAACAAGGCGTTGCCGACCCCCCGCAAACCGCTGGACCTGCGGCGCTTCCTCGATGACTGGGTCATGCTGCTGGCGGCCATCGGCATCTTCCTCGCTTGCACCTTGCTGATCGACAACTTCCTTTCGCCGCTGAACATGCGCGGGCTGGGCCTGGCGATTTCCACCACTGGCATCGCTGCGTGCACCATGCTGTATTGCCTGGCGTCGGGGCATTTCGACCTGTCGGTGGGCTCGGTGATCGCCTGCGCCGGGGTGGTTGCGGCGGTGGTGATGCGCGACACCAACAGCGTGTTCCTCGGCGTCAGTGCGGCGCTGGTGATGGGCCTGATTGTCGGGCTGATCAACGGCATCGTGATTGCCAAGCTGCGGGTCAATGCGCTGATCACCACACTGGCGACGATGCAGATCGTCCGTGGCCTGGCCTACATTTTTGCCAACGGCAAAGCGGTGGGCGTGTCGCAGGAATCGTTCTTCGTGTTCGGCAACGGCCAGTTGTTCGGCGTGCCGGTGCCGATCCTGATCACCATCGTCTGCTTCGTGTTTTTCGGCTGGCTGCTGAACTACACCACCTATGGGCGCAACACCATGGCCATCGGTGGCAACCAGGAAGCGGCGTTGCTCGCCGGGGTGAATGTCGACCGGACCAAAATCATCATCTTCGCCGTGCACGGCGTGATCGGTGCGCTGGCCGGGGTGATTCTGGCGTCGCGCATGACCTCCGGGCAGCCGATGATTGGCCAGGGTTTCGAGCTGACGGTGATCTCGGCGTGTGTGCTCGGCGGCGTGTCGCTGAGCGGCGGTATCGGCATGATCCGCCACGTGATTGCCGGGGTGCTGATTCTGGCGATCATCGAGAATGCGATGAACCTGAAGAACATCGATACGTTTTATCAGTATGTGATTCGCGGTTCGATTCTGCTGTTGGCGGTGGTCATCGACCGCCTCAAACAACGCTGATTCTATCTGTCGAAACATAATTTTGTGGCGAGGGAGCTTGCTCCCGCTCGGCTGCGCAGCAGTCGCAAATCCGGACAGTGCGGTGTGTCAGACTCACCCTTGTCACCGGTTTTGGGGCCGCTCCGCAGCCCAGCGGGAGCAAGCTCCCTCGCCACAGTTACGCATTCCTTCTGTCCGAACCCCTAAAAACCCCTTGCTCGTGTGCGCCCGTTTCGGGTATCACTTTGTACATGATTAGACAGGTACGATTTGACAAGAAACAACGGGTGGTCGACGAACTCGTCCGGCGCATCGAAAGCGGCCTCATGGAGGACGGCTTCCTGTTGCCCGGCGAGCATCAGTTGGCTCAGGAATTCAATGTCAGCCGTGGCACGTTGCGCGAAGCGCTGGCCGAGCTGAAGCGGCGCAATTACATCGCCACGCAAAGCGGGGTCGGCTCGATCGTCACGTTTGACGGTGTGGTGCTCGATCAGCGCAGCGGCTGGGCGCAGGCGCTGGCCGACAGCGGGGCGCTGATCAACACCGAAGTGCTGCGTCTGGAAGCCGTGACCCGGCCCGATCTGCTCTCGCGCTTCGGCACCGAGCAATTCATCACCCTCGACCGGCGCCGTCGTTCCAACGATGGCACCCTGGTGTCCCTCGAACGCTCTTTGATGCCGGCGACCGGAGGCCTGGAAAGCCTGCCGCGGGTTGGTTTGATCGACAACTCCCTGACCATCACCCTTGCTGCGTACGGCTACATCGGCGAGCGCGGTGATCAGTGGATCGGCGCCGAACCGCTGAATGCCGAAGACGCCGAACTGCTCGGGCGCCCGGTCGGCACCGTTTTCCTCAAGGCCCTGCGCACCACCTACGACCGGCAGAACCGTTTCATGGAGCAGGTCGAAAGCCTGCTCGACCCGGTGCATTTCCGCCTGCACCTGCAATTTGGAGAATCGAAATGACCGCGCTCAACCGTGCCCTCGGTGCGTTTTATGGCCTGGCCCTCGGTGATGCGCTGGGCATGCCGACGCAGTCGCTGAACCGCGAAACGATCAGGACCCGCTTCGGCAAAATCACTGATCTGCAGGACGCTGGTCCCCTGCAACCGATCGCCGCCAACATGCCCAAAGGCTCGATCACCGACGACACCGAACAGGCGATTCTGGTCGGCGAGTTGCTGATTGAAGGCAAGGGCCGGATCGAACCGGCAGTCCTCGCTCAACGGCTGATCGAATGGGAAGCCGAGATGCAGGCCAAGGGTTCGCAGGACCTGCTCGGGCCATCGACCAAACGCGCCATTGAAATGATCCTCGCCGGTCACTCGCCGGAGGAGGCCGGGCGTTACGGCACCACCAACGGCGCGGCCATGCGCATTACTCCGGTGGGCATCGCGGCAGACGTCGCCGATCCCGAGCGTTTCATCGCAGCCGTGGTCCAGGCCTGTCAGGTCACGCACAACACCACGCTGGGGATTTCCAGCGCGGCGGCGGTCGCGGCAGTGGTCTCGGCCGGGATCAACGGCATGGATCTGGGTGAGGCGCTGAACCTCGGCCAGCAGATTGCGCAACAGGCGGAAGCGCACGGGCACTGGGTCGCTGGTGGGCGTATTGCTTCGCGCATCAGTTGGGCGCGAACCATCAGCGTCGACAGTGACAAGGCACTGCTGGCGGATCTGCTGTACGACGTGATCGGCACTTCGGTGGCATCGCAGGAATCGGTGGTGGTGTCGTTCGCCCTGGCGCAGCAAGTGGCGGTCGGCGAGATGAGCGCATTCGATGCGTTGTGCATGGCCGCCAGCCTTGGCGGCGACACCGACACCATCGCAGCGATTCTTGGCGCCATGCTCGGGGCCTGCCTGGGTCTCGAGAGCTGGCCGGCGCCGATGATTGCCACGGTCAAAGCGGTCAATCATCTGGAGCTTGAACCGTTGGTGCAGGGGCTGTTGGCCTTGCGTTGATCGGGCGGACGCCTTCGCGAGCAAGCCCGCTCCCACAGGGGATTTGAGCCGTTCAAAAATCTCCTGTGGGAGCGGGCTTGCTCGCGAATGGCGCTCCGCAAATTCTGAGTATTCAACCGCAATGGATCGCACAGACAGGCCCGGGAAGGCCACAGATGTCTTGTCGTTTTGCGTCATTGCCACAACCACAATAAAGGCAAACAGGAGCACTGTTCATGAGTTCATCAAACGCCGGGCCAAGCGCCGGGCAGCTGGAAACACGCGGTATCGAGCCGGTACCGGAAGCCGAGTGCAACGGTCATCCGCTGCAACTGTTCTGGGTCTGGTTCGCCGCCAACATTTCCATTCTCGGTCTGCCGCTGGGTGCCACGCTGGTGGCGTTTCGCGGGCTGGCGATCTGGCAGGCGATCATCGTCGCGATCGTCGGCGCCGCCGGTTCATTCGCGGTGGTCGGGATCATCTCGATTGCCGGCCGCCGAGGCCGTGCGCCGAGCCTGACCCTGTCACGGGCGATCTTCGGCGTGCGTGGCAATATCGGCCCGACGCTGGTCTCGCTGATGTCGCGTCTGGGTTGGGAAACCGTCAACACCACCACCGCGGCATTCGTGTTGCTGTCGCTGTGTTCGATCCTGTTCGGCTCGCCGGTTGAAGCGAAGAGTGCGCCAGTGCTGACGCTGATCTTCATCGCGATTTTCGTCCTGCTGACCCTGTCGGTTTCCGGCCTCGGTCACGCCACCTTGCTGGTGATCCAGAAGTGGGCGACCTACGTGTTCGGCGCGCTGAACATTCTGGTCGGCGGCTTCCTCTGCGCCACCATCGACTGGAGCGCCGTATTCAACGCCACCCCTGCGCCGCTGAGCGCGATGATCATCGGCATCGGCACCATGGCTGCCGGCACCGGGATCGGCTGGGCCAACGCCGGCGCCGACATGTCGCGCTATCAGCACCGCAGCGTCAAGGCTGTGCGACTGGTCGCTTCGGCGGCGTTCGGCGCGGGGATTCCGCTGGTGTTGCTGATCACCCTCGGCGGCCTGCTGTCGGTGGGCAACAACGATCTCGCCTCGGCGACTGATCCGATCGTGGCCATCCGCGACATGCTGCCGACGTGGATGGCCGTGCCGTACCTGATCACCGCATTCGGCGGCCTGCTGCTGTCGAACAACCTCTCGGTGTACTCCGCCGGTTTGACCACGCTGACCCTCGGCCTGAAGGTCAAACGTGTCTACGCGGTGGTGGTCGACATCGTGGCGATCTTCGCCGGTTCGATCTACTTCATGCTGATTGCCGACAGCTTCTACGGCCCGTTCATCACCTTCATTTCGCTGCTGGCGGTGCCGATCACCGCGTGGGTCGGAATCTTCGTCGTTGACCTGCTTCACCGCCACTACTACAGCCCCAAAGACCTGCTCGACGTCAGCCCGAGCAGCGCCTACTGGTATCGCGGCGGCATCGAGTGGCGCGCGTTCGGCGCGTGGGCGATTGCCATCGTGCTCGGCTTCAGCTTTACCACCATCGGCACCACGGCCGAGAACGTCTGGTTCAAGGGCTTTTTGTCTGACTCGTGGCTGGGCCACAACGGTCTGGGCTGGATCGTGACCTTCGTGGTGGCCGGTGGCATTTACTGGGTTCTTGGTGGGGCGAAAGATCGCCGCGCCGCGCAAGTCGAGAATGCTCATGCCTAAGATGCTGCACACCGGCCAAGTCATTATCGACCTGGTCATGGCCGTGGATCAGCTGCCGCAAATCGGTGGTGATGTGCTGGCGCAATCTGCCGCGTTCGAGGCTGGCGGCGGTTTCAACGTGATGGCGGCTGCCGTGCGTAATGGTTTGCCGGTGGTCTATCTCGGTCGCCACGGTACCGGGCGTTTTGGTGATCTGGCGCGCCAGGCGATGGCCGCTGAAGGCATCCACATCGGCATCGAACAAGCGGCGCAGCGCGACACCGGTTTGTGTGTGGCGCTGACCGACTCATCGGCCGAACGCAGTTTCATTTCCTACATCGGCGCCGAAGGCGAGGTGACGCAAGACGACCTGAACAGCGTGGCCGCCGAGGCGGGCGATTATGTCTACGTCAGCGGTTACAGCCTGCTGCATGCAGGCAAGGCGCAAGCTCTGCTGGACTGGACGCTGGCGCTGCCGCAGGCGATCAACGTGGTGTTCGATCCGGGGCCGTTGGTCGAGTCGCCGGACTCGCCGTTGATCCAGGCGCTGCTGCCGCGCATCGATGTGTGGACCAGCAACAGCGTCGAGGCGCTGCGCTTTACCGAGGCGACTGACATTGCTCAAGCGCTGGATCGGTTGGCGGATTATCTGCCGAAGGATGTGCTGATGGTGGTGCGCGACGGGCCGCAGGGCTGCTGGATTCAGCAGCGTGGCGAGCGTCGGCATGTGCCGGGATTTGCCGTGAAAGCGCTGGACAGCAACGGGGCGGGTGATGCCCATGCCGGGGTGTTTGTCGCCGGATTGGCGCAGGGTTTGAACGCGCATGAGGCGGCGCGGCGGGCCAATGCGGCGGCGGCTTTGGCGGTGACCCGTTGGGGGCCGGCGACAGCGCCGGGGGCTGCCGAGGTGGACGCGTTTATCAGTGAGTCCTGCGGCGATTGATCGACCGCCTTCGCGAGCAAGCCCCCTCCCACATGGGATTCGCGTCGCTCACAAAACCCACTGTAGAAGCTGCCGCCGGCTGCGATCTTTTGCTCTTGAAAGATCACATCCTGCAGCAGCTCCTAGAGGACTCAAATGCTTGCGGATCTACCGTCAGCTTTCGAGCTTTCTGGCTGCCTCGACGCCAGCCGCACTGAGCTTGATCGGCAGATTCAACGAGTGTTCGCCGGCCTCGTTGCAGGTCACATGACCATGGTGGATCAGTCCGCGATCCTGCAAGGAGGCGAGGGCGCTGGCCACGACTTTCTCACCGCGATAGTTGTCGAGCACCTCTTTGCCCAATCCGCTCGGATGGGCGTGCAGCAGGCGGGTGAGGACTTCTTTTTCCAGGTTTTTATCGACGTTCATGGTTACCTCTTCATGGATGTGAATAGGACGCTCGCGTCGGCGAACTACTGGCCGGACCCTTCGGAGCCCGACCCACCAGTGGTGGTTTTGGAACCGATTCCAACGCCCGAGTTGTCAGGCGTAGCAGGGGAATCTGGCGTATTCATGCCGCCCTGGCGACCGGGATCACTGCCTTGAGTGCGCGGATCGGTGCCGGTGGCGGGTGGCTGGTTGATCAACGGCACGCCGGAGCCATCGGTGTTCATGCCGGGGGCACTGTTGATGGCGGGCGCGCGTGGCGGTGGAACCGGGTCGGTGGGGCCTGTGCCCGCTGCGGTGGTGGACGCGGCGAACACCGCTGGGCAGAGCAGGGCGCTGAATACGAGGGCAGTCAACCTTGACGAGATCATAGGGCTTCTCCAGTGATTGGAATCCTTACCTGTTGTTGGTCTGCCCTTGAATCGGATTGGTGCCTGATGAACGACGAACGGTCGACACACAGGACTGTCAGTCGAGGCCGATTTCTTCCTTGAACTGCTCCATGAAACCCTTCAGGCGCTGATGCCGGACCTGTGCCAGACGCTGACCGGCAGCGGTCTGGAAACCGTCGGCCAGGTGCAGCAGTTTGGTCTGGAAGTGGTCGAGACAAAAGCGTGTGTCGTCGTAGTCGCGTGCTTTGGCTTCGGGGTCGACAGGGTCATACAACGCACTGCCCATGCGCCCGGCGACGTAGAAGGTGCGGGCAACGCCGAGCATGCCCAGCGAGTCGAGACGGTCGGCGTCCTGGACCAGTTTCGCTTCGAGGGTCAGCGGGGTGATGTTGGCGGAAAAACTGTGGGCTTCGATGGCGTGGGTGACGGCGCTGATTTTGCCTTCGGGCCAATCCAGATCGGCCAGCACGTTGGCGGCTTTTTCTGCGGCGAGACGCGAAGCCTGCGAGCGCAGCGGCGAGTTTTTTTCCACGGACACGCAGTCGTGCAGCAGCACGGCGGCGAGCAACACTTCCAGGTCGCCACCTTCCTCAGCCTGCAAGGTGCGCGCGTTGTGCCAGACCCGTTGCAGGTGGGCGAGGTCGTGGGCGCCGTCGTCGCCGGGTTCGAGGGCGTGGGGCAGCAGTGCTGCTGCGAGCGCCTCCACGGGCATAAAAATCTCAGTGTTCATGAGCATCCTTTCAGATTGTCGAAGTTCCCTGTGGGAGCGGGCTTGCTCGCGAAGGCATCAATCCAGTCACCATCATTGTTGTCTGTCAGACCGCTTTCGCGAGCAAGCCTGCTCCCACATTGCACTATCGGAGCAGGATATTCTCTGTGTTGCCATGTGACGAGCGCCGTCCACGGCCTTAGTATGGCGTTTTCCTTTTCCGACAAGGCCCGTCCATGACGATCGAAATCCGCCCGGCGACCCCTAGCGATGCACCGCAAATCCTCGCCTTCATCACCGAACTGGCAGATTTCGAAAAGGCCCGCCACGAAGTCATTGCGAGTGTCACCGACATCGAGCGCAGCCTGTTCAGCGAGGGCGCCACCGCCCACGGCCTGATCTGCCTGCGTGACGGTGTGCCGATCGGTTTTGCGGTGTTCTTCTTCAGCTATTCGACGTGGCTCGGCAGCAACTGCCTGTACCTCGAAGACCTCTACATCACCCCCGAACAACGCGGCGGCGGCGCCGGCAAAACCCTGCTGCGGCATCTGGCGAAAATCGCCTGTGCCAATGACTGCGGACGCTTCGAATGGAGCGTGCTGGATTGGAACACCCCGGCCATCGAGTTCTACAAATCCCTCGGCGCGCAACCGCAGGAAGAGTGGGTGCGCTATCGCATGGATGGCAAGGTGTTGCGCGAATTTGCCGAAGGCTGAGGAGATGATGGCAATCCGATGCTGAAGTGATTGCCGCCACCGCTCTAGTCCGGCATTCTACGCGCCATTTTTGCGCGCTCACGGACGACACCTGCAATGCTTCTGGCAAAACTTCTCCACGCCCGTGGAGCCTTCGCTGCGTCTCTGAGTGAGCGGCGATGAGCGGACTGCGGGCGTCAATGCGCCTGTATGGCCTGGTGAAAAACTCAGGCTGCTCTGACAACCCTCAGCGTCAACCGGTAGACATCCTGTGCATCGTCAATCGCACGGGCGGCAAAGCCATTCGTGCGTTTGTGTCGCGGCTCGACGCCGAACTCATGACACGCAGCGCCGGCCTGGGTGACTACCGTGTGATCGCGTTACGCCACTTCGAGCCGAATGCGTTTATCGACGCGCATCAGGGCTGGCTGACGCTGCACATCTGTTGCGGTTTCGTCGCCCCCGCCAGCCATTCGTTGCTCAAGGACGGCGCGTTGATGCCGATGGGCTGGTACGTCTATTCCGAGATCGGCCAGTGGACCGCCGAACATCATCTGGACCTCGGCGTGCAAATGGCCGATCTGCTGCAAACGGCTTACGAGCGTAATCAACTGCGCAATTACAACGCCTGGCTCAACGAGCTCGACGACGCCGCGCCGGCCGAACTGGCCTGACAAACCGACCAAGCCTGGCGACATCTGCAAACTGCCACATCCCCCGACAGCCGTGAGCACTGCCACGCACTGTTCGACCCTGTCGACAACCGCTGGCGCTTCGCCGCGACCGACATCGACATCCATCAGCCGCACCCGGAACCTCTGAAGCAAGGAGCTTTGAATTGAGTGGTAAACCCGCCGCCCGCGTCACCGACCCGACCGCCTGCCCATTGCCAGGCCATGGCACCAACCCGATCGTTTCCGGCTCGCCCGACGTCTTCTTCGACGGCCTCGCCGCCGCGCGCATGACCGACAAATCAGCCTGTGGCAGCCCGATCACCGGCGCTGTTTCCGGCACCGTATTTATCAACGGCCTGAACGCCGCAACCCTCGACAGCACCGGTGGCCACGGCAATGTCGTGGTCGGTGGTTCGGGCACGGTGATTATTGGACAAAGTGGCGGAGGGGCAGCGTTTAGTGGGTTGTTGCCGATGCCGGTGCATTTCAATGATCGGATGCAGGTCGTTAATGAAGCCACGGGCGAACCTATTCCCGACCACCCTTATGCGATTCAGCGAGGCGATGGGCGTGTTGAGCATGGCATCACCGATGAACAGGGCTTTACCCATATGGTCAGTTCGCATTTGGCCGAAACTATTAAACTGTTCGTAGAGTGATCGAAATGGAAGTCGAAAATCCCGCACTCAACGATTGTAAAACTGAAGTGGCTGGTCATGAGTTGACCTGCAAGACTGATCAGAGCGTAAAACAGGCTGCGGTTAAAGTAAAAAAGGTTGCAGTGTTTTTTATTGGCGGTGCTGGGGATAAGGAAGAGTACTATCAAAATGAGCCGCCGCATCATAATGTGATGAATGCATGGAAGCAGTTAGAGAAGCGTCTTACTAATGAGCAGAAAGTTGAGGTGAATCTGCCATACATAAGTTACAAAGACGTTCGCGGTGAAAAAGATATTAAAAAGTACGTCGAGCGTCCTTTGAAAGGTGATAAGTCGGTCTATATTGTCGTTGTAGGTCATAGTTTGGGTGGTTGGAATGGTGCACATCTGACTTCGATTTTGAAAGAGCGCGGTTACACCGTAAAGGTATTGGTAACGCTTGATCCTGTTGGCGGTGGCACAGGTGTCTGGATGGTGTCTGATATATATTTCACGACACCGAAGCCCTCGGCAGATTATTGGGTCAATGTATTGGCTTCGCCCAAGGTGACGGATTCATCTGATAACGTTGCAAGCATGGGCGAGCGTTGGGTTATGACATCTGGGCCAGCTATCAACGAAGCGGTAGACGCCAACCATCGTCAGGCAGGTGTCATGTTTGGCGCTACGCTACAGGGTGGTAAATCGGCATGCGATATTGTGTATGAACGTTTGAGTCAATATTTGGAATCTTCGAAATGAAGTCGTTGTTTGTTTTTCTGACACTGCTGCTGTGCAGTTCTTGCACTAAGCAATCGGTTCTTCCGGTCATTGATATTGACTTGATTTCTGTCAGTGGTGGAGATGATCACTCATCTTTAGGTATTAAGTTTGGTTCGAAAACCGATCTGTTGAATTTTTTTCAGGATGTGACCGGGGAAAGTCAGTTGGGCGAGTCTTTGTTCTGCTCGCTGGATAAGGATGTCGAGTTTAAGGATTTTGACAAGTTGACTCAGTATTTGGTGGGGGATTTTGTTGAGCTTGATAGTTCTGGATCTAAAGCGGAGCATATTTATATGGCCAAATTGTCCTCGTTTAAAAAAGAGGATGAGGGCGTATCAAATATTTTTATGCCTGCCAGTGAATTATTGCAGGTATTAGGTCAGCGTAATGTCATCTCTTGTAAGGTGTTCACTTCTGCTTATTCATTCGGTGGATATTATTCGAAGTCAATGCTCATCCCAGCAACTGACATCGTGCGTGCGATTCAAGAGAAGCGCGATTGATGGGGCTGAGAGGATTCCGGCTGCTACTGATTGCTGGTTTTTTAACGTGTCGTCCTGCCTGCACCTAAACGGACGTCGTTCAGCGTTGGACAAAATGGACTTATTTAGTCCCAAAATATGGGATGCAAAATTACATATTGAGATTTCGCGCTTGAAAGGTCTATAGTCCGTCGCACTCACTGCCAAAAACAAAACAGGTGAAGCGATGCAGGCGCAATTGATCGCGCTCGACTGGGGGACGACCTCATTACGTGCTTATAAACTCGCGGCGGGCGGGGTGGTGCTGGAGCAGCGTGCGCTGTCGTCCGGGATCATGCAGTTACCGAAGACGCCGCGAGTCATCCACGGTGGTGAATGCGCCGACGGCTTTGAACTGGCCTTCGAAGAGGCGTGCGGCGACTGGCTCGATGCGCAGCCGGATCTGCCAGTGATCGCCTGCGGGATGGTCGGCAGCGCCCAGGGCTGGCGCGAAGCGGCCTACTGCGAGACGCCGGCGAACGTCGCCAATCTCGGAAATTCCTTACAAACACTGGTCAGTCTGCGCGGCACGCGGGTACATATCGTGCCGGGGGTGATCCAGCGTTCGCGTCTGCCCAATGTGATGCGCGGCGAAGAAACTCAGGTCCTCGGCGTACTGCAGAACCTGCCGGCCGAGGCGGGCGGCGATCTGTTGATCGGTCTGCCGGGCAGCCATTCCAAGTGGGTGGAAGTGGTCGATGGCTGCATCACTCATTTCGACACCTTCATGACCGGCGAAGTGTTCGCCGTACTCAGTCATCACAGCATTCTGGGTCGTACCCAACAGCACGGCGCGGCTTTCGATGGCCTGGCGTTTGATCGTGGCGTGCAAGTGGCGCTGTCGGCGGACGGCGAGCTTGGCGTGCTCTCGACGCTGTTCAGTGCCCGCACGCTGGGCCTGACCGGCGAACTCGACGCCAGTGCACAACCTGACTATTTGTCCGGCCTGTTGATCGGCCATGAACTCGCGGCACTCGCCACGGCTCAGCGCCGCCGACGCAACAGCGTGCATCTGCCTTCGATCGTCCTCATCGGCAACGCGCAACTCTGCGCCCGCTACGGCCGGGCCCTCGATGCCTGCGGTTTCGCCCGGGTCACGCTCGCCGAGCAGGCCACCGAGCGCGGTCTGTGGCAACTGGCGCTGGCCGCCGGACTGCTCGATTCTTCATCCCGTTAACCCTGACTGGAGGCCTGACATGCTCAAGCAAGCACTGGCACAAAACGGTCTGATCGCGATCCTGCGTGGCCTGCATCCGCAGGAAGCCGCTGCGGTCGGAGAAGTTCTGTATGCAGCCGGATTTCGTGTCATCGAAGTACCGCTCAATTCCCCGTCGCCGTACGAAAGTATCCGCATCCTGCGTCAGACCTTGCCCGCCGATTGCCTGATCGGTGCCGGCACGGTGCTGACCCCGGAGCAGGTCGAGTTGGTGAAAGAGGCCGGCGGCCAGGTGATCGTCATGCCACACAGCGATGCCAAGGTGCTGCGCGCAGCGAAAGCGGCGGGGCTGTACCTGTCGCCGGGTGTCGCGACACCGACCGAAGCGTTCGCGGCGCTGGAGGAGGGCGCGGACATTCTCAAGCTGTTCCCGGCCGAGCAGATGAGCCCGGCGGTGGTCAAGGCGTGGCTCGCGGTATTGCCGTCCGGGACGGTGCTGGCGCCGGTCGGCGGGATCACCCCGGACAACATGCAAGCGTTCATCGACGCTGGCGTGAAAGGTTTCGGCCTCGGTTCCGGACTGTTCAAACCGGGCATGAGCGTTGAGCAAGTTGCCGTCAATGCCAAGGCTTACGTCGCCGCCTGGAAAGCCCTTCGCTAACCTTTCTGGCGCATCTATAAGAGAGACAAGAAGATGAAAATCACCAAACTCACCACCTTCATCGTTCCGCCGCGCTGGTGCTTCCTCAAGGTCGAAACCGATGAGGGTGTGACCGGTTGGGGCGAGCCTGTGGTCGAAGGCCGCGCGCACACCGTCGCCGCTGCCGTTGAAGAATTGTCCGACTACCTGATCGGCAAAGACCCACGCAACATCGAGGACATCTGGACCGTGCTGTACCGCGGCGGCTTCTACCGCGGCGGCGCGATCCACATGAGTGCGCTGGCCGGTATCGATCAGGCGCTGTGGGACATCAAGGGCAAGGCACTCGGCGTGTCGGTCAGCGATCTGCTCGGCGGTCAGGTGCGCGACAAGATTCGTGTGTATTCGTGGATCGGTGGCGACCGTCCGGCCGACACCGCACGCGCCGCGAAAGAGGCGGTGAGCCGGGGTTTTACCGCCGTGAAAATGAACGGCACCGAAGAGCTGCAGTTCCTCGACTCCTTCGAGAAAGTCGATCTGGCCCTGGCCAACGTTGCCGCCGTGCGCGATGCGGTCGGGCCGAACGTCGGTATCGGCGTCGACTTCCATGGCCGGGTGCACAAACCCATGGCCAAGGTGCTGATGAAGGAACTCGATCCGTACAAACTGATGTTCATCGAAGAGCCGGTGCTCAGCGAAAACTACGAAGCGCTGAAAGAGCTGGCACCGTTGACCAGCACGCCGATTGCCCTGGGCGAGCGGCTGTTCTCGCGCTGGGATTTCAAGCGGGTGCTGAGCGAAGGCTACGTCGACATCATCCAGCCGGATGCCTCGCATGCCGGCGGTATCACCGAGACCCGCAAGATCGCCAACATGGCCGAAGCCTACGACGTGGCGCTGGCGCTGCATTGCCCGCTGGGGCCAATCGCGCTGGCGGCGTGCCTGCAACTGGATGCGGTTTGCTACAACGCGTTCATTCAGGAGCAGAGCCTGGGCATCCATTACAACGAGAGCAACGACTTGCTCGACTATGTGAAGGATCCACGGGTGTTCGACTATGACCAGGGCTTCGTGAAGATTCCGAACGGGCCGGGGCTGGGCATCGAGATCAATGAGGAATACGTGATCGAACGCGCGGCGGTCGGCCACCGCTGGCGCAACCCGATCTGGCGCCATGCCGATGGCAGTTTTGCCGAGTGGTGAGTCCCTTCTGACCCACCACAAATCCTTGTGGGAGGGGGCTTGCTCCCGAATGCGGCATGTCAGCTAAAGAGATGTCGACTGACACTCCGCATTCGGGAGCAAGCCCCCTCCCACAGTGTTTGATCTCCATGGATGGGAGATTTGCGTCAATGACCTCAAATAATCATAAGAAGAGGCACCCCCCATGCCAACGCAAACCCTCACCGGGCAGGCGTCTTTAGTCACGCCCAGCCGCAAGCGGTTTTTCATCATGGTGTTGCTGTTCATCACCGTGGTCATCAACTACCTCGACCGCAGCAACCTGTCGATTGCCGCGCCCGCGCTGACCAGTGAGCTGGGAATCGACCCGGTTCACGTCGGGCTGATTTTCTCCGCATTCGGCTGGACCTACGCCGCGATGCAGATTCCCGGCGGCTGGCTGGTGGATCGGGTGCCGCCGCGCATCCTCTACAGTGTCGCGCTGCTGCTGTGGTCGCTGGCCACGGTGCTGCTCGGTTTCGCTGCGAGTTTCATTGCGCTGTTTGTGCTGCGCATGGCGGTCGGTGCGCTGGAAGCACCGGCCTATCCGATCAACAGCCGCGTGGTGACCACCTGGTTTCCCGAGCGTGAGCGGGCCACGGCGATTGGCTTCTACACCTCCGGGCAGTTTGTCGGCCTGGCGTTTCTGACTCCGGTGCTGGCCTGGCTGCAACATGAATTCGGCTGGCACATGGTGTTTGTCGCGACCGGTGTGGCGGGCATTATCTGGGCGGCCATCTGGTACGCGGTGTATCGCGAACCGCGTGATTTCAAAGGTGCCAACGACGCGGAAATCGATCTGATCCGCGAGGGCGGCGGACTGGTGGATATTCAAGCGCAAACCGCCAAGGCCTCGTTCAGTTGGACCGATCTCGGCATAGTCCTGAGCAAGCGCAAGTTGTGGGGCATCTACCTCGGCCAGTTTTGCCTGAACTCGACGCTGTGGTTCTTCCTGACGTGGTTCCCGACTTACCTGGTGAAATATCGCGGCATGGACTTCATCAAGTCCGGCCTGTTGGCCTCGCTGCCGTTTCTCGCGGCGTTCGTGGGTGTGCTGTGTTCGGGGTTCTTTTCCGATCTGTTGATCCGCCGTGGCTGCAGCGTGGGCTTCGCGCGCAAGTTGCCGATCATTGGCGGACTGTTGATTTCCACCTCGATCATCGGCGCCAATTTCGTTGAATCGACACCGCTGGTGATTGCTTTCCTCGCGCTGGCGTTTTTCGGCAATGGCCTGGCCTCGATCACCTGGTCGCTGGTCTCGACCCTGGCTCCGGCGCGTTTGCTCGGCTTGACCGGTGGGGTGTTCAACTTCATCGGCAACCTGTCGGCGATTGCCACGCCGATTGTCATCGGTTTCCTCGCCAGCGGTGATTCGTTCGCCCCGGCGATCACCTACATCGCGGTGCTGGCGCTGATCGGTGCATTGTCCTACGTGCTGCTGGTGGGCAAGGTCGAACGTATCGAGTTGTAGTCGTCTGCGTCGGGCGACCATAATGCCGCCCGTTCCCTCGCTCAACGGTAAAGGCTGGATATGCAGGAAGACGCCCCGGAAAAAACCAAGGACGCCGCGCCCACCGGCACCCAGACCCTGCTTCGCGGCCTGGGTGTGGTGCAGGCGGTGGCCAGTGGCGCCCGCGATCTGAAAGAGATCGCCCGGCTGATCGGCACCACGCGCAGCACCACCCATCGTCTGGCCAGTTGCCTGGTCGACGAGCGCTACCTGCGCGTGGTGCCACAAATCGGCTATCTGCTGGGGCCGAAGCTGATCGAGTTGGGGTTTCAGGCGCGCGAAGAGTTGCCGCTGGTGAGTCTGGCCGGGCCGTATCTGGACGAGTTGTCGGCGTTGACTGGCGACACCGTGCACCTGGGCATTCGTGAGGGCGACGAGGTGTTGTACCTGCTGAAGAATCCGGGGCGTAACGGCCCGGAAATGCGTTCGCGGGTCGGCCACCGGATGCCGCTGGCGCGCACCGGCATCGGCAAGGCGTTGATGCTCGATGATGCGCCGCAGGATTGGCAGCGCCTGTACGACATCAGCCTGCCGGCGGGTGGGAAAAGTCAGTTCTGGCCGCAGCATCCGCAGCAGTCGTGGGAACAGCTCGAACAGCGCATGACCGAGTACGTGGCCGGTGGCTACGCCTTCGATCTGGAGGACAACGAACCGTCGATCCGCTGTGTGGCGGCGCCGATTCGCGATGCGAGCAAGCGGATTGTGGCGGCGATCAGTATCGCCAGCACCGTGCCGTACATGCCGCTGGAAAAAATGGCCGAGCTGATCCCCCTGATCAAAGGGGTCACAGCCCGGCTCTCGGCAGAACTCGGTCTGAAGGTTTAAAGCTTCAGCGTCGCCATGTCGATCACGAAGCGATACTTCACGTCACCGGCGATCATCCGCGCGTAAGCCTCGTTGATCTGGCGGATGTCGAGCATTTCGATGTCGCAGGTGATGTTGTGTTCGGCGCAGAAATCCAGCACTTCCTGGGTTTCAGCGATGCCGCCGATCAGCGAACCAGCCAGCACGCGGCGGCCCAGCACCAGGTTGGCAGCGTGCACCGGCGGGTCGATCGGTTCGATCAGGCCGACCAGAATGTGCACACCATCAAAGCGCAGCGTTTGCAGGTACGGGTTGAGGTCGTGCTGCACCGGAATGGTGTCCAGCAGGAAGTCGAACCGGCCTGCGGCGGCGGCCATCTGTTCGGCATCGGTGGAGACGATCACATGATCGGCGCCCTGCCGACGACCTTCCTCGGCCTTGCTCGCCGAACGGGTGAACAGCGTCACTTCCGCGCCCAGCGCCTTGGCGAACTTGATGCCCATGTGGCCGAGGCCGCCCATGCCGAGAATCCCGACCTTGTCACCGGCCTTGACGCCGTAGTGCTTGAGCGGCGAGTAGGTGGTGATGCCGGCACAGAGAATCGGCGCAGCGCTGGCCAGATCCAGCTTTTCCGGGATGCGCACGACGAAGTGCTCGCTGACGACGATGCTGTCCGAATAACCGCCCATGGTGTTGCTGCCATCGACCCGGTCCGGGGTGGCGTAGGTCATGGTCGGGCCTTCGAGGCAGTATTGCTCGAGGTTCTGCTGGCAGGCGGCGCAGGTGCGGCAAGAGTCGACCATGCAGCCGACACCGACCAGATCACCGACTTTATGTTGGGTGACATTCGCACCGATGGCGGTGACTTTGCCGACGATCTCATGGCCGGGCATCAACGGATAAACGGCGATGCCCCATTCGTTGCGTGCCTGGTGGATATCGGAGTGGCAGACGCCGCAGTAGAGGATCTCGATCGCCACGTCGTCAGCGCGTGGGCTGCGGCGTTCGAATTTCATCGGGGCGAGGGGAGTGGTGGCCGATTGGGCGGCATAACCGATAGCGGTGTACATGAGGAACCTCGCAGAAGCAGTGACAGGTGAGGTGGCGCATTTTGGGCGCCGTCTGCTGCTGCGGCCATGACGATTCCTCCGGGTCTCATGCCTAATCCTCCGGCATGCAGGTCTGGGCAAGCGCATTGGCAAAAGGATCTGCGATGATGCTTGCATGCCTTTTTCCGTGACTTTTTTGAAGACCCCTCCGATGCAGTTGACCCGTCACCTTGATGCCAATGCCACCCTGGTTTCGCTGATCGAGCCGCTGGCGCTCCGCGATGGTTACAGCCAGACCGGGCTGCCCGGCGTGCAGGTATTGCGTGCCAGTTGCGACGTGGCGCGTGGCCCACACATTTATGAGCCGAGCCTGATGATCATCGCTCAGGGCAGCAAACTGGCGTTTCTCGGCCCGCGCACCATGGAGTATGGCGCCGGGCATTACCTGATTCAGGCGCTGCCGGTGCCGTTCGAGTGCGAAACCTTTGCCTTGCCGGATGCGCCGTTGCTCGGAGTGTCGGTGGCCATCGACCGGGTGTTGCTCGGCGAGCTGGTGCTGGCCATGGGGCTGGCGCCGGGGCGGCACATTCCGGCGCAGACCCCGGAGTCGATGACCTCGGTGGTGCTCGACGATGACATGCGTGGTTGTGTCGAACGCTTGCTGCGTTGCCTGCATGATCCGCTGGAGCGGCAGATTCTCGGGCCGGCGCGGGTGCGTGAATTGTTGTTCACCGCGCTGCGCGGACCGCAGGCCGATGTGTTGCGCGCGCTGGTGGAACAGCAGGGGCAGTTTGCCCGGGTGGCGGCGTCGATCAGTCATCTGCATGCGCATTACACCGAGCCGCTGAATGTCGAGACATTGGCCGGTTGCGCCAACATGAGTGTTTCGTCGTTCCATGAGCACTTCAAGCGCAGCACGCTGTTGTCGCCAGTGCAGTATCTGAAACGCTTGCGGTTGCTCAAGGCGCAGACGTTGCTGGTGGCCGAAGGGCTGGGCGTGGCGCAGGTGGCGCATCGGGTGGGGTATCAGAGTACGTCGCAGTTCAGTCGTGAGTACAAGCGCTATTTCGAGCGTAGCCCGGGGGACGAGCGCGTAGCCTGAGTCTGCGCAAATCCCTTGTAGGAGTGAGCCTGCTCGCGATAGCGGTGTGTCAGTCAGCATCATCGTTGACTGACACACCGCTATCGCGAGCAGGCTCACTCCTACAGTGATTTTGTGGTGCAACAAGAAATGGTGGGCAACAAAAAGGCCCCCATTTCGGGAGCCTTGATGTTCAGCGATACGGCTTACATGTTCGGGTAAGTCGGGCCGCCAGCGCCTTCCGGCGTGACCCAGGTGATGTTCTGCGAAGGGTCCTTGATGTCACAGGTCTTGCAGTGCACGCAGTTCTGGGCGTTGATCTGGAAGCGTTTTTCGCCGTCTTCCTTGGTGATCACTTCGTAGACGCCGGCCGGGCAGTAGCGCTGCGCCGGTTCATCGTACAGCGGCAGGTTCTTGCTGATCGGGATGCTCGGGTCGGTGAGCTTCAGGTGGCACGGCTGTTCTTCTTCATGGTTGGTACCGGAGATGAACACCGAGCTCAGTTTGTCGAAGCTGAGTTTGCCGTCCGGCTTCGGATAGTCGATCTTCTTGCAGTCGGCCGCGAGCTTCAGGCAGGCGTAATCCGGCTTGGTGTCATGCAGGGTGAACGGCAGTTTGCCGCCGAAGATGTTCTGGTCCAGCCAGTTGAAACCGCCGCCGACGATCGCGCCGAACTTGTGGATCGCCGGGCCGAAGTTGCGGCTGGCGAACAATTCGTCGTAGAGCCAGCTCTTCTTGAACGCGTCGACGTAGGAGGTCAGCTCTTCAGTGCCATCCTTCTCGGCGAACAGTGCGTCGGCCACCGATTCAGCGGCGAGCATACCGGACTTCATCGCAGTGTGGCTGCCCTTGATCTTGGCGAAGTTCAAGGTGCCGAGGTCGCAACCGATCAGCGCGCCGCCCTTGAAGACCATTTTCGGCAGCGAGTTCAGGCCACCCTTGCAGATCGCGCGGGCGCCGTAGCTGACGCGCTTGCCGCCTTCCAGGTACTGAGCCAGCACCGGGTGATGCTTGAGGCGCTGGAACTCGTCGAACGGCGACAGGTAGGTGTTGCTGTAGGACAGGTCAACGATCAGGCCGACGACCACCTGGTTGTTTTCCAGGTGATAGAGGAACGAGCCACCGGTGTTTTCGGTGCCCATGATGTCCAGCGGCCAACCGGCGGTGTGCACCACCAGGCCTGGCTGGTGTTTGGCCGGGTCGATTTCCCAGATTTCTTTGAGGCCGATGCCGTAGTGCTGGGCGTCGGCATCGCTGTCGAGGTTGTAGCGTTTGATCAGTTGCTTGCCGATGTGACCACGGCAGCCTTCGGCGAACAGCGTGTACTTGCCACGCAGTTCCATGCCCGGGGTGTACAGGCCTTCTTTCGGGTTGCCTTCGCGGTCGACGCCCAGATCACCGGTGATGATCCCGCGCACGATGCCGTTTTCGTCGATCAGCGCTTCCTGAGCGGCGAAGCCCGGGTAGATTTCCACGCCGAGGTTCTCGGCCTGCTGGGCCAGCCAACGGCACAGGTTGCCGAGGGAAATAATGTAGTTGCCTTCGTTGTGCATGGTCTTGGGCACAAAGAAATCAGGAATTTTCTGCGCGCTTTCGGCGTTTTTCAGCACGAAAATGTCATCGCGGGTGACCGGGGTGTTCAGCGGGGCGCCGAGTTCTTTCCAGTCCGGGAACAGTTCGTTCAGAGCGCGTGGTTCGAACACGGCACCGGAAAGGATGTGTGCGCCGACTTCGGAGCCTTTTTCGACCACGCAGACGCTGATTTCCTTACCGGCTTCGGCGGCCTTCTGCTTCAGACGGCAGGCGGCGGACAGGCCAGCGGGGCCGGCACCGACGATGACCACGTCGAATTCCATGTATTCGCGTTCCACAGGCTATCTCCTACTCAAGGCTCAACAGTTTTTTTTCTAATTTGGAGGTTCGGTGTCGCATCCGTTATTGCCTTTACGTTAACGTCAAGGGTAATAATGGGAAACCACCTTTCTCTCTAGGCGGCGCATTATATCTACACCACTCTGAGCGTCCAATACAAACGTTTGTTTGAATCGGCTCCAGCCCAGAGAAATCAAAGAAGCGCGGCTTATGAACGACCATTTTGCCGTATTGACCGGAATAGGCGTTCCGGTCAAGATACGGGCGGTTTTGCGCTCGCCGTAGGCAGACTGGCGGTTTCAAGAGCACCTCTAAAGACAGGGCACAGGCAGTACAAGGTGATGCGCAGCGCAAGTCCGGCGCGCAGTTTACACACCGTGCAGATCAATGACTTGTTGGTCACCACTGACGAACGGTCATCGCCCCCAGCCGGCGTTTTTAGAGGTGCCCTTGTGCCCGATGAGCATCAACCGCCAGGTTCGCCTAGGCGACTTTCTTTTCACCGGAGAGTAACGAGGAATCCATGAAGGTTCTTGTAGCTGTCAAACGCGTTGTGGATTACAACGTCAAGGTCCGCGTCAAGGCGGACAATTCCGGCGTAGACCTCGCCAACGTCAAGATGTCGATGAACCCGTTCTGCGAAATCGCAGTGGAAGAAGCCGTACGCCTGAAAGAGAAAGGTGTTGCGACTGAAATCGTCGTCGTCTCCATCGGCCCGTCCACCGCTCAGGAACAGCTGCGTACCGCACTGGCTCTGGGTGCCGACCGCGCCATCCTCGTCGAATCCGCTGAAGACCTGACTTCGCTGGCCGTGGCCAAGCTGCTCAAGGCAGTGGTCGACAAGGAACAGCCTCAGCTGGTGATCCTGGGCAAACAGGCGATCGACAGCGACAACAACCAGACCGGCCAGATGCTCGCTGCACTGAGCGGCTACGGTCAGGGCACTTTCGCCTCGAAAGTCGAAGTCTCCGGCGACAGCGTTGCCGTGACCCGCGAAATCGACGGCGGCGCGCAGACCGTTTCCCTGAAACTGCCAGCGATCGTCACCACCGACCTGCGTTTGAACGAGCCGCGTTATGCGTCCCTGCCAAACATCATGAAAGCCAAGAAGAAGCCTCTCGAAGTGCTGACTCCGGACGCTTTGGGCGTTTCCACCGCCTCCACCAACAAGACCCTGAAAGTCGAAGCGCCGGCTGCACGCAGCGCGGGCATCAAGGTCAAGTCGGTGGCTGAACTGGTCGAGAAACTGAAAAACGAAGCGAAGGTAATCTAAATGACTATCTTGGTTATTGCTGAACACGACAACAAAGTGCTGGCCCCGGCCACACTGAACACCGTGGCTGCTGCAGCCAAAATCGGCGGCGACATCCATGTGCTGGTTGCAGGTCAGGGCGCTGGCGCCGTGGCTGAAGCCGCTGCGAAAATCGCTGGCGTGAGCAAAGTCCTGAACGCTGACAATGCCGCTTACGCGCATCAGCTGCCGGAAAACGTCGCTCCTCTGGTTGCAGAGCTGGGCAAGGGCTACAGCCACATCCTGGCTGCCGCCACGTCCAACGGCAAAAACATCCTGCCGCGCGTTGCCGCTGCGCTGGACGTTGACCAGATCTCCGAGATCATCTCGGTAGAAAGCGCCGACACCTTCAAGCGTCCGATCTACGCCGGTAACGCCATCGCTACCGTGCAATCGACCGCAGCGATCAAAGTGATCACCGTGCGTGCCACCGGTTTCGACCCGGTTGCCGCTGAAGGTGGTTCGGCGGCTGTTGAAGCCGTAGCGGCTGCGCACGACGCCGGCACTTCCAGCTTCGTCAGCGAAGAACTGGCCAAGTCCGATCGTCCTGAGCTGACCGCTGCCAAGATCGTCGTTTCCGGCGGCCGCGGCATGCAGAACGGTGACAACTTCAAACACCTGTACGCCCTAGCCGACAAGCTGGGCGCTGCCGTCGGTGCTTCGCGCGCTGCGGTCGACGCAGGTTTCGTACCGAACGACATGCAGGTCGGTCAGACCGGCAAGATCGTTGCGCCACAGCTGTACATCGCCGTCGGTATCTCCGGCGCGATCCAGCACCTGGCCGGCATGAAAGACTCCAAAGTGATCGTTGCGATCAACAAGGACGAAGAAGCGCCAATCTTCCAGGTGGCCGATTACGGTCTGGTGGCGGATCTGTTCGAAGCGGTACCTGAGCTGGAGAAGCTGGTCTAATCCGGCGGCTTCACTTATAAAGAGCCCGACCTTCTGGTCGGGCTTTTTTTTGTCTGGGATTTGAGTGGGAGCGTTTTGCCATGGATCTGCGCCGCAGGTTGTTATTGGGATTGATCCTGTTGCCGGGGATGGCTGCGGCTGCCGGCAAATGCGAGCGTCTGGTCGTCACCGGCAGCCCGGATGCGCCGCCGTACCTGTGGCAGGACCCGCAGAATCCCAGGCACTTGATCGGCGCCAGTGCCGACCTGTTGCAGCAAGTGGCCAAGGATCTGGGGATCAAGGTCGAACTGCTCTACGCCGGCAAACGCTCGCAGGCCCTCGATGAGGTGCGCAGCGGGCGCATGGACATGCTGGCCGACACGCCGCTGATGTTCAACGAGCTGGAAAACCTCGACTACATCTATCCGCCGTTGCTGGAAAACGACTATCTGGTGTGGACACGCAAAGGCTCGACGCTGGTCTACAGCGAAGCCAAGGATCTGCACGGGCACACCGGCGGGCTGTCGGAAAAGTCTCGTATGACCCAGGCATTCGGCACTTTCGCCGAGCAGAATCTGACCCTGACCCGGACGGCAAACATCACCCAGGCCTTTCAGAAACTTCTGCTGGGTGAAGTCGAATATGTACTCGCCGGGCGCTACTCGGGCATGGCCGCCGCGCAGGCATTGGGCATGGCCAATGATCTGCTGGCGTTCGAGCAACCGATCGACCGACCGGGGCTGTTCCTCGCGGTTTCGCACAACTCGGCCTGCAACGATCCGTGGTTGCGCGGACAGCTCGCTAAAAAGATGACAGAATTGCCCGCGTCCGGACTGACCGAAGCCGCGCTGCAACGCAACATCGAGCGCTGGAAGGCTCAGCAGCAACAGCCGCAGCCATCTGTCAGTGCCCCAAAACAGTAGGGATTCTTAGTGAGTATTCGACCTCTTTTCGCGGCCATGGCCGTTCTGGCCCTGGCCGGCTGCGCCAACGATCCGGCACCCAATGAGCAAATGCGCCTGACCGAGCAGGCCATCACCCAGGCCAAGGCTGTCGGTGCGACCGCCGATGAAATGCCGGAAATGAAACTGGCTGAAGACAAGTTCAACCGGGCCAAGGGCAACATGGCCGACGAGTCTTACAAGAACGCCCGCATGCGTTCCGAACAGGCCGAGCTGGACGCACGTCTGGCAGAAGCCAAGGTGCTGACGCAAAAGAGCGAAGAGCAACTGAACGTGCTGAATACCCGCATCATCCGTCTGCGCAAGCAACTGGGAGATGCCCAATGAGCCTCAAGTCCAAAGCCCTTGGCGGGTTGGTTCTGGCTGGCTGCGTGAGCCTTTTCGGGTGTGCCGGTCAGCACAGTGAAAGCGCATTGCAACAAGCCAGCAGCGACTTCCAGAAGGTCAAGGAAGACTCCAATGTGCTGCGCATCGCTCCCAAGGACGTGATCCGTGCCGGTGAGTCCCTGGCCCGTGCCGATCGCCTGTCGACCTATTGGGGCAGTGGCTCCGACGTTGTGCATTACGCCTACCTGAGTCAGCGTTACAGCGAAATCGCTCGCGAACACACCAATCTGGTGCTCAACGAAGAGCGCGCGGCCAAGCTCGAGCTGGAACGCCAGCGCCTGCAACTGGCTCTGCGTGAGTCCAAACTGCTGAGCGTGCAGCAGCAGGGCAAGTGGCTCGAAGAGCAGATCGTCGCGCTGGCCACTACGCAAACCGATCGCGGGCTGGTGATGACCCTCGGTGACGTGCTGTTCGACACTGGCGAGGCGGAGCTGAAGAACTCGGCCAATCGCGTGGTGTTGAAGATTGTGCAGTTCCTGCAGCTCAACCCGAAACGCGTGGTGCGTATCGAGGGCTACACCGACAGCACCGGTGGCAAACAGGAAAACCTCAAGCTGTCGCGTGATCGCGCGCAAGCCGTGGCCGATGTGTTGATGGACCTCGGAATTGAGGACAAGCGCATTCAGGTCGAAGGTTACGGCGACGAGTACCCGGTGGACGCCAACGCTTCCGAGCGCGGGCGGGCACAGAATCGTCGGGTGGAAATTGTGTTTTCCGACGAAAAAGGCCAGCTCGGCGCCGCCCGCTGAGGGCTGCGTCTCTGGAAAGCCCGGCCTGTCATGCAGCGCCGGGCTTTTTTACGTCTGTCGAATAGCGCGCAAATCCGTACAGTTGTAGCTGACACTGCACTGTACGGTCGACTATGGTGGCAACTGTCCCAGTACACTTCTAAACTGTTCCGGTATTGTTTCACACAAGAATAAAATGCCCGTGAAATCGAGTGCTGCGTCATGACCAACCTCTTGCTCTACCAACGTATTGCTCAACAACTGGCGGAAGATATCCGGCGCGGCGTCTATCAGCCCGGCGAACGCGTGCCGTCGGTGCGCAAGATGAGTTCGCAGCTCAATGTCAGTCATGCAACGGTGTTGCAGGCTTACGCCAATCTCGAGGATCAGGGCCTGATCCGCGCACGGCCGCAGTCCGGTTACTACGTGCACCAGACCCCGGCCCTGACGGCGCCGACACCGGATATCGCCCGGGTCGAACGCCCAGGCCTGGTCACCCGCGCCAGCATCATTCAGCAAGTGTTGGTCGAATCGCGGCGCGAGGGGGTTTTCCCGTTGGGCGCGGCGGTGCCGAGTGTCGATTACCTCCCGGTGCGCGCATTGCATCAGCAGTTGGCCAAGGTCACCCGATTCCATAGCCCTCGGGCTTTCAGCTACATGTTCAGCCCCGGTTTCGAACCGCTGCGCCGGCAAGTGGCGATCCGCATGCGCGATGCTGGCGTGGTGGTCGATCCGTCGGAAGTGGTGATCACCCACGGTTGCGTCGATGCTTTGCAGATGTCGCTGCGGGTGCTGACTCGTCCGGGTGATCTGATCGCCGCCGAGTCGCCAACCTATTACGGCCTGCTGCAACTGGCCGACCTGCTGGGCCTGAAAGTGATCGAGATTCCCAGCGACCCGGCCACCGGCATGAGCCTGGAAGCCTTGCAACTGGCCGCCAACCAATGGTCGATCAAGGCGCTGGTGCTGACCACCCGGCTGAGCAATCCGCTGGGTGGCACCATGCCGGAAGAACGGCAGAAACAACTGCTGCGTCTGGCCTCGGACTTCGATATCCAGATTGTCGAAGACGACATCTATGGCGAGTTGATGTTCGAACAGGGCCGCACCAAAGCCCTCAAGGCCTACGATCGACTGGATCGGGTGATCTACTGCTCGAGTTTTTCCAAGACCTTGTCGCCGGGCGTGCGGGTCGGCTGGATGATCGCCGGCAAGTATCAGCAGGAAATCCAGCGTCTGCAGACGTTCACCACGCATTCGGCGTGTAGCGTCACGCAGATGGCGATTGCCGCTTATCTGGAAAATGGCGGTTATGACCGGCATTTACGGTACATCCGCCAGGAATACCGGAAAAACCTCAGCGCGTTCCAGCTGGCGGTGCAGCAGTACTTCCCGGAAGGCACGCAAATGACCCGGCCCACGGGCGGTTTCATCCTCTGGGTGAGTCTGCCGGGCAGGGTCAATACCCAGGAATTGCACGTCCGCGCCTTGCAGCAGGGCATCAGCATTGCACCGGGGCTGATCTTCAGTAATACCGAGCAGTTCAACCACTGCATCCGCCTGAACTGCGGCACGCCGTGGAATCGCGAAGCGGAAAGGGCGCTGATGACCCTCGGCCTGCTGGCGACTCAACTGTGTCAGGAAACGGCCGGCGGATTCTGAACGAGCGGCGCGTCATGCTTGTCTTGTGACGCTCAACAGGCGAGCATATGGCCCTCTGCCGTTAGTGTTGTAGGGCTCATGAAAGCGATTTTGCCTGCTGCCTGGATTTTGTTTGGTGTGTTGACGATGGGCCATGCGCCCGGTGTCATGGCAGCCGCCGTTCAGGAAAAGCTTGCGGCGTCAGCACCGGCGAGCAAAACGGCCAGCAACAAAGCCGTTGCGGATAAGAAAGCTCAGGTTAAAAAAGCCCCGCAAAAGAAGGCCGCCCCGGTGAAGAAACGGCCCCCGGTCGCTTCCAAGTCGAAACCGGCCAGTGAGGTGGCGAAAACCCGATTGCCGCCGGCCAAGCTCGATCTGAGCCTGCCCAAGGACATGGTGCAGCAGCTCAAACCGGCCGGTACCGTCACGCTGCCTAAACACGACGCTATCCTGCCGCAGATGTTCGGCGAGAAGAACAGCGGCTTCCAGCTCAACGGCCGTCTGCTCAGCAACGAAATGCAGCTGCAACTGCGCAACGAAGAGCGTCGTGAAGTCGAAGGCGCGGCGCTGGATTTCGAATTCAAGCAGTAAATCAAATCGATCCGTGACCCGCAGACCAGACGCTTTGTCGGAGACTGGTCAGTCACTTTCGTTTCTGCGTAAAAACCCCGGTTCAGGGAATTTGAAACAACCGTTTTAGCGGTTACTCTGTGGCCGTCCCTTTAACACATTGCCCGTCGCGAGGACTCGTCGTCATGAAATGCCGTGAAGGCTGTGGCGCTTGCTGTATTGCCCCCTCCATCAGTTCTGCCATCCCAGGCATGCCCAATGGCAAACCTGCCGGCGAACGTTGCGTGCAACTCTCGGTCGAAAACCTGTGCAACATTTTCGGTCAGCCGGAACGCCCGGCGGTCTGCTCGGGATTTGCCGCCGATGTCGAAGTCTGTGGCAGCAGCCGGGAAGAGGCGATCAGGTTGATCGGCTGGTGGGAGCAGATGACGGCGGCGTGATGTGTCAAACGAACGGAACTTCAACAATAAGGAATAAGACTATGGGTTCGCTGCATCGTATCGCTGTGTTGTGTGGTTTGACGGCTGTGCTGGCCACTTCGGTTGCTCAGGCTGAGGACTGGAAAGTCGCCAAGGAGCAGGACGGGATCAAGGTCTCGCTGGCCGAAGTGCCGGGTTCGGATTACAAGTCCTATCAGGGTGTTGCCCTGATGAAGACCACCGTTGCCAAACTGCGTGCCTTGCAGGAAGACGTGTCCGGAGCCTGCGCCTGGATTCACGAGTGCAAAACCCAGAAGCTGCTCAAGCACGAGGGCGATCAGAGCTGGACCTACACCCAGTTCAATACGCCGTGGCCAGTGACGCCGCGTGATTCCGTGCTGCACATCACCACCGTTGAAGGTGCCGATGGCAGCCTGACCCGCAACCTTGAAGGCGTGCCGAAGTACATTCCCGAAGAGAAAGGTTTTGTCCGTGTCGCCCAGGTCAAAGGCTTCTGGAAGTTCGTGCCCAAAGGTGATCAGGTCGAAGTGACCTATCAAGTGCACACCGAGCCAGGCGGCAGTGTGCCGAGCATGATTGCCAACAAGTTTGTGGTCGACGCGCCATTCAACACCCTGAAAGCCCTGAAAGAACGCGCCGAGAAGTAATTCGCGCGCTGAAAGCAAAACGCCCCGACTGATTCGGGGCGTTTTGTTTTGTCGTTATATTGTGTTTCCAGATATGCGCTGCACGAAATTTTCACAAAGCGTTCCAGACAATTCGCCCGCGCTCTCTGCAGTTGTCCCCGTATCCCCGCGCCTTGAATGAAAGAGTCCGGCGGTGGGACAGTAATCAATGGCAATGCTGCCGTTGATCGTGCAACATTTGCGCACCGCGCACGCCCCGGGGCCTGGAATGGCCAATAGAGGGCATGGCGCCGCCGTATTTTGCAACTTCAACTTCCAATGGGTCCTAAAACGACATGGCAAACCCGGACGCCCTGAATCAGCAGCGATCTTCCACTCGCCTGCTGCAACCGACCGTCAAATCGCATCTGGCCTACACACTGCTGTGTGCCCTGGTCATGATGGTGATGTTTTCCGTGCTGCGCCTCGCGCTGCTGGTCTACAACCGCGAGATGATCCTCGATACCCCGGCTTCGACCTTCCTCGAAGCTTTCGCCAACGGCCTGCGTTTCGACCTGCGCCTGGTGGTCTACATCTGCGTTCCGCTGGTGCTGGCACTGTTCAGTGCCCGGGCGATGGCCGCGCGCGGCTTTTTCCGTCTGTGGCTGACCGTCGCCTCGAGCATCGCGCTGTTCCTCGGCCTGATGGAGATGGACTTCTACCGTGAGTTCCACCAGCGCCTCAACGGCCTGGTGTTCCAGTACGTGAAAGAAGACCCGAAAACCGTGATGAGCATGCTCTGGTACGGTTTCCCGGTGGTGCGTTACCTGCTGGCGTGGGTCGTCGGCACCGTGATCCTGACCCTGGCCTTCAAGGGCGCCGACCGTGCAACCCGTCCACGTGGCCCGTTCAGCGGCGGCAACGTCGGTACGCGTCAGGTGGCGCCGTGGTACACGCGTCTCGCGGTATTCGTGGTCTGCCTGCTGATCTGCGTGGTGGCTGCCCGTGGCACCCTGCGTCAGGGCCCGCCGCTGCGCTGGGGTGACGTCTACACCACCGAATCGAACTTCGCCAACCAGTTGGGTCTCAACGGCACGCTGTCGCTGATCGCCGCTGCCAAGGACCGCATGGGCGAGGATCGCGACAACATCTGGAAAGCCACACTGCCGCAGGAACAGGCGCAGAAAGTGGTTCGCGAGATGCTGGTGATGCCGGACGACAAACTGGTCGATGCCGACATCGCTGCCGTGCGTCGTGACTACACGCCACCGGCCGACAAGACCCTGCCGATCAAGAACGTGGTCGTGATCCTCATGGAAAGCATGGCCGGTCACTCGGTCGGCGCCCTGGGCGCACCGGGCAACATCACGCCGTACCTCGACAAACTGTCGAAGGAAGGCCTGCTGTTCGACCGTTTCTTCTCCAACGGCACCCACACCCACCAGGGCATGTTCGCCACGATGGCGTGCTTCCCGAACCTGCCGGGCTTCGAATACCTGATGCAGACACCGGAAGGCAGCCACAAGCTGTCCGGCCTGCCGCAGTTGCTCAGTGCGCGCAAGTATGACGACGTGTATGTCTATAACGGCGACTTCGCCTGGGACAACCAGTCGGGCTTCTTCAGCAACCAGGGCATGACCAACTTCGTTGGCCGTAACGACTTCGTCAATCCGGTGTTCTCCGATCCGACCTGGGGCGTGTCCGACCAGGACATGTTCGACCGTGGTCTGCAGGAGTTGAAGGCACGGGAAAACGGCAAGCCGTTCTACGCGCTGCTGCAAACCCTGTCCAACCACACGCCGTACGCCTTGCCGACGCCATTGCCGGTGGAGCGCGTGACCGATCGTGGCAGCCTCAACGAACACCTGACCGCCATGCGTTACGCCGACTGGGCACTGGGTCAGTTCTTCGAGAAGGCGCGTAAAGAGCCGTACTTCAAGGAAACCCTGTTCGTGATCGTCGGCGACCACGGTTTCGGCAACGAGCGCCAGATCACCGAAATGGACCTGGGCCGCTTCAACGTGCCGATGCTGATGATCGCGCCGGGCATCCAGGAGAAGTTCGGCACCCGCGACCACACCGTGGGCACCCAGATCGACATCGTGCCGACCATCATGGGCCGTCTGGGTGGCGAAGTGCGTCATCAGTGCTGGGGCCGTGACCTGCTGAACCTGCCGGCCGGCGACACCGGTTTCGGTGTGATCAAGCCGTCGGGCAGCGAGCAGACCACGGCCATCGTCACCGCCGACCAGATCCTGGTGCTGCCGAAAGAGAAGGAAATGGCGCCGAAGATCTACCAGTACCAACTGGGCGCGAACCCTTCTGCCGAGATCATTCCGGACGCACCGCGTACCGCCGAACTGAAGCTCAAGCTTGAAGCGTTCCTGCAAACAGCGACCAAGAGCCTGATGGACAACACTGCCGGTGTCGTCAACGGCAAGCCTGACTGATAAAACCGCTGCATGAAAAAGAGGCCCCTGAGGGCCTCTTTTTTTGTCTTGGGGTTTTATATCCTGCCAAGTAACAGCAAGACCAGCAGCACCACCAACACCACGCCGATAATGCCCGAAGGACCATAACCCCAACTTCTGGAGTGCGGGAAGACCGGCAGACCACCGATCAGCAACAGGATCAGGATAATGATAAGAATTGTGCCCATGTCGATTTTCCTTGTTAAAAGTGTTCGAGAAAACTGGGTGTTCAAGGGCGACTGGAGGCTAACTAATTCCAGACGGCTTACAAATTCCGACCAGTGCGAATGAAAGAAAATTCAATGTTTTTTTAATGTATTTGGGCCGCAGACTTATTTCCTTTAAGCGCAAGATCTTTTGATCCTGTATTCAGCATTCTGATGGAGCGTGGGATACCCAGGTTCCTTCGCTACACTCCGCGTATCTCCTACGAAACAACAAGGCTGTCGGCTATGCAAAATCGCATGATGATCACTGGCGCGGGTTCAGGTTTGGGTCGCGAAATCGCGCTGCGCTGGGCGCGTGAAGGCTGGCAGTTGGCTTTGTCGGATGTCAGCGAGCCCGGCCTGCTGGAAACCCTGAAACGGGTGCGTGAGGCCGGTGGCGACGGTTTCACCCAGCGTTGCGATGTGCGTGATTACAGCCAGCTCACCGCGTTTGCCCAAGCCTGTGAAGTGAAGCTGGGAGGCATCGATGTCATCGTCAACAATGCTGGTGTGGCGTCAGGCGGATTTTTCAGCGAGTTGTCGCTGGAGGATTGGGACTGGCAGATCGCGATCAACCTGATGGGCGTGGTCAAGGGCTGCAAGGCGTTCCTGCCGCTGCTGGAACAGAGCAAAGGCAAGATCATCAACATCGCCTCGATGGCGGCCTTGATGCAAGGCCCGGCGATGAGCAACTACAACGTGGCCAAGGCCGGTGTGGTGGCGTTGTCGGAAAGTTTGCTGATCGAACTGGCGCAGCAGGAAGTCAGCGTGCATGTGGTTTGCCCGTCGTTCTTCCAGACCAACTTGCTCGATTCGTTCCGTGGCCCGACGCCGGCGATGAAAGCCCAGGTCGGCAAGTTGCTTGAAAGTTCGCCGATCACTGCTGCTGACATCGCTGACTATATCTATCAGCAAGTATCCGCGGGCGAGTTCATGATTCTGCCGCACGAGCAAGGGCGCATGGCCTGGGCGATCAAGCAGAAGAACCCGCAACTGATCTACAACGAAATGACCACCATGGCCGATAAAATGCGCGCCAAGGCCAAACAAACCAACGGTTGAACTTGCCCGGCGGGTATCGCGTCGTTAGGGTGGCCGCATTGGTCACCCTGTCGAGACGCATCAATGCTCAATTACCTGTGGTTCTTCCTCGCGGCGCTGTTTGAAATCGCCGGTTGTTTCGCCTTTTTCATGTGGCTGCGTCAGGGCAAAAGTGCCTTGTGGGTGATCCCGGCACTGCTCAGCCTGACCCTGTTCGCGCTGTTGTTGACCCGAGTCGAAGCGGCTTACGCCGGGCGCGCCTATGCCGCGTATGGCGGAATCTACATCGTCGCGTCGATCGGCTGGCTGGCGGTGGTCGAGCGCGTGCGCCCGCTGGGTTCGGACTGGATCGGCGTGGCGTTATGCGTGATCGGTGCCAGTGTGATTCTGTTCGGGCCGCGATTTTCCGCCGCTTGAGGCGAGACTGTTTAGCCATTTGCAGGAAACGTCTGAAGGGCGCAGCGACTCACGGTGTAGGGCAAGACTGAATTGCTCGCGACCCATTGTAGAGCGCCCGTCCGCCGCGCATCTTCAGGGCTGGCTAACCCTGAAGGACGAACTCCATGCTTGTACTCAGCCGTGTTGTGGGCGAGTTGATTTCCATCGGTGACGATATTTCCGTGCGCGTATTGTCAGTCAACGGTTCCAGCGTGCGCTTTGGCGTCGAGGCGCCGCAGAAGGTCAATGTGCACCGCTCTGAAGTTTACGAGCGGATCCAGCGCAAACAGATCAGCGAAAAGGCTCGCTGAGGTTTTCAGTCGAACAGATGCTTGGGCACATCGTGCTTGAGCATCAACTGGCATTGCTCGCTTTCCGGGTCGAAAACAATCAGCGCCTGGCCTTTGGTCAGTGCCTGGCGGACGCGCAGTACACGGGTTTCCAATGGCGTGTCATCACCGTTGTCGGTACCGTCGCGAGTGACGAAATCCTCGATCAGGCGGGTGAGGGTGTCGACTTCAAGAGCGTCGTAGGGAATCAGCATGGGCACCTCGGCTAAATCAATGGCGGGATGCTACGGCGATTGAGGGTTGGCTGCCAGTTTTGTGTGGTTTGTACCGGCCTCATCGCGAGCAGGCTCACTCCTACAAGGAAATGCATTCCAACTGTAGGAGTGAGCCTGCTCGCGATAGCCATAGGTCAGATAACAAGGATTCAGCTGTCCGAGCGCTGCCCCACCAGACTGTCCACCGACGGCACCCGCGTATCGCTCTCCATCTGCGTCTCATGCTCGATCTGATGACTGAAGCGATCCAGCGAAGCATTGGCCGGCGCCGCATCGCTGGCGAATACCGGCGGACTCAGAATGTACGCCCCAAGCAAACGACTGAGCGCCGCCAGACTGTCGATGTGCGTACGCTCGTAACCATGGGTCGCGTCGCAGCCAAAGGCGAGCAGGGCGGTGCGGATATCGTGCCCGGCAGTCACCGCCGAATGCGCATCGCTGAAGTAATAGCGGAACAGGTCGCGCCTTACCGGCAGTTCGTTTTCGCTGGCCAGACGCAGCAAATGCCGTGACAGGTGATAGTCATAAGGGCCACCGGAATCCTGCATCGCCACGCTCACCGCGTGTTCGCTGGAGTGCTGGCCCGGCGCAACCGGGGCAATATCGATGCCGACGAATTCGCTGACATCCCACGGCAATGCCGCCGCCGCGCCGCTGCCGGTTTCTTCGGTAATGGTGAACAGCGGGTGACAGTCGATCATCAACTCCTGACCGCTGTCGACGATGGCCTTGAGCGAGGCCAGCAGCGCGGCAACGCCAGCCTTGTCATCGAGATGACGGGCGCTGATATGGCCGCTTTCGGTGAACTCCGGCAGCGGGTCGAACGCCACCACGTCGCCGACGCTGATGCCCAGCGATTCGCAATCGGCCTTGGTCGCGCAGTAGGCATCCAGACGCAGTTCGACGTGATCCCAACTGATCGGCATCTCGTCCACCGCGGTATTGAACGCGTGCCCGGACGCCATCAGCGGCAGCACGCTGCCACGAATCACGCCGTTGTCGGTGAACAGGCTGACCCGGCTGCCCTCGGCAAACCGGCTCGACCAGCAACCGACCGGGGCCAGAGTCAGACGACCGTTGTCTTTCACCGCACGCACGGCGGCGCCAATGGTATCGAGGTGCGCGGACACGGCGCGGTCGGGGCTGTTTTTCTTGCCCTTGAGCGTGGCGCGGATCGTGCCGCGACGGGTCATCTCGAAAGGGATGCCGAGTTCTTCCAGACGCTCGGCGACGTAACGCACGATGGTGTCGGTGAATCCGGTGGGGCTGGGAATGGCGAGCATTTCCAGCAGGACTTTTTGCAGGTAGTTGAGATCCGGTTCAGGGATTTGAGTGGTCATGGAAACTCCTGATGAGTTGGGGCGCATCGATGGTTTCGATGAGGGGTGATTTAGGGTGTCTGTTGCGGCCCCTTCGCGAGCAAGCCCGCTCCCACATTTGGAATGCGTTCAACCTGTGGGAGCGGGCTTGCTCGCGAAGGCGTCAGTCCAGACGCCTCGGAATCAAGAAACAGCCGGCTGACTGTGCGGAAACAACAAATCGACAAAGCGCTCCGCCGTCGGCTGCGGCTCATGATTGGCCAGCCCTGCACGTTCGTTGGCTTCGATAAACACGTACTCCGCTTGATCCGCCGCCGGCACCATCAGGTCGAGGCCGACCATCGGAATGTCCAGCGCTCGCGCCGCACGGACGGCGGCATCGACCAGAGTCGGGTGCAGAATCGCCGTAACGTCTTCCAGCGTGCCACCGGTGTGCAGATTGGCGGTGCGGCGCACGAACAGATGTTCGCCCGCCGGCAGGATGCTGCTGTAGTCATAACCGGCCGCATGCAGGGTGCGCTGGGTTTCATGATCCAGCGGAATCTTGCTCTCGCCACTGGTGGCGGCTTGCCGACGGCGGCTCTGGGCCTCGATCAACGCACCGATCGAATGATGGCCGTCACCGACCACTTCCGCGGGACGGCGAATCGCGGCGGCCACCACTTCAAAACCGATCACCAGAATCCGCAGGTCGAGACCTTCGTGGAAGCTTTCGAGCAGCACACGGCTGTCAAAATGTTTGGCGGCTTCGATGGCCTGCTGCACCTCTTCGATGCTCTGCAGATCGACCGCCACGCCCTGGCCCTGTTCACCGTCGAGCGGCTTGACCACGACGCGCTGATGTTCATCGAGAAACGCCAGGTTGTCGTCGGCGTTGCCCGCCAGTTGCTGCGAAGGCAGTTTCAGCCCGGCGGCCTTCAACACCTTGTGGGTCAGGCTTTTGTCCTGGCACAGGCTCATGCTGATTGCGCTGGTCAGGTCGCTCAGCGATTCGCGGCAACGCACCCGGCGCCCACCGTGGCTGAGGGTGAACAGCCCGGCTTCGGCATCATCCACTTGCACGTCGATGCCGCGCCGATGCGCTTCCTCGACGATGATCCGCGCATAAGGGTTGAAGTTGGCTTCCGGGCCGGGACCGAGGAACAGCGTCTGGTTGATGCCGTTCTTGCGTTTGATCGCGAAGGTCGAGAGGTTGCGAAAACCGAGTTTGGCGTAGAGGTTCTTCGCCTGGCGGTTGTCATGCAGCACCGACAGATCCAGATAGCTCAGGCCGCGACTCATGAAATGCTCGATCAAATGCCGCACCAGCACTTCACCGACACCGGGTCGCGAGCACTGCGGATCCACCGCCAGGCACCACAGGCTGCTGCCATGTTCCGGATCGTTGAAGGCTTTCTGGTGATTGAGGCCCATGACGCTACCGATCACCGCGCCGCTGTCTTCATCTTCGGCGAGCCAGTACACCGGCCCGCCCTGATGATGCGGAGTCAGCCGCGTGGCATCGATCGGCAGCATGCCGCGTGCCTGATACAACAAATTGATCGCCTGCCAGTCGGCTTCGCTCTGTGCCCGGCGAATGCGGAAGCCGCGAAACACGCGGGTGGCCTGGCGGTAATCGCTGAACCACAGGCGCAGGGTGTCGGACGGGTCGAGAAACAGTTGGGTCGGTTCCAGACCGAGAATCTGCTGCGGCGCGGCGACGTACAGGGCGATATCGCGCTCGCCGGGTTGTTCATTGAGCAGTTCCTGCGCCAGCGTCGCCGGGTCAGGAAAGGTGTGACCGATCAGCAGTCGGCCCCAGCCGCAATGCACGGCAATGGGGTCGGCGCCGAGTTCGCTGCCGTCTTCGGCCAGACGCGCCTGCAAGCGTTCATACGACGGTGTCTGACCGCGTAACAGACGTTGGTTGATCGCCGTGGCGTGAGGTTTCATCAATCAGATTCCTTGTTCACTGAGCCACAGGTTCAGGGCCGCCAGTTGCCACAGTTTCGAGCCGCGCAATGGCGTCAGTTGGCCTTGCGGATCAGTCAGCAGTTTGTCGAGCATGGTCGGGTTGAACAGGCCGCGATCCTGGCTCGGATCCAGCAGCAGTTCGCGCACCCAGTTCAGTGTGTCGCCCTGCAAATGCTTGAGGCCCGGTACCGGGAAGTAACCTTTCTTGCGGTCGATCACTTCGCTCGGAATCACCAGGCGCGCGGCTTCTTTCAACACTTGTTTGCCGCCATCGGGCAGCTTGAACTGGCCGGGAATCCGCGCCGACAGCTCAACCAGTCGATAGTCGAGAAACGGCGTGCGCGCTTCCAGGCCCCAGGCCATGGTCATGTTGTCGACGCGTTTGACCGGGTCGTCCACCAGCATCACCGTGCTGTCCAGACGCAGCGCTTTATCCACCGCCGCATCAGCGCCGGGCTGGGCGAAATGCTCTTTCACGAAGTCGCCGGCCGCGTCATTCGCGGTCAGCCATTTCGGCTGTACGGTGGCCGCGTAGTCGTCGTAGCTGCGGTCGAAAAACGCCGCGCGATAGGCTGCATACGGATCCGCTGCGCCGTCGACTTGCGGATACCAGTGATAACCGGCGAACAGCTCATCCGCGCCCTGGCCGCTCTGCACCACTTTGCAGTGCTTGGCCACTTCGCGGGACAACAGGTAGAAGGCGATGCAGTCGTGGCTGACCATCGGCTCGCTCATCGCACGGAACGCGGCGGGCAGTTGCTCGATGATCTCTTTTTCGTCGATGCGCAATTGATGGTGCTGCGTGCCGTAGTGCTTGGCGATCAGATCGGAATACTGGAATTCATCGCCACGCTCGCCGCCGGCATCCTGAAAACCGATGGAAAAGGTCGAAAGGTTCTCGACGCCGACTTCGCGCAGCAGGCCGACGAGCATGCTCGAATCGACACCGCCGGAAAGCAGCACACCGACATCCACCGCCGCCCGTTGCCGAATCGCTACCGCTTCACGGGTGCTGTCGAGCACACGGTCGCGCCAGTCTTCGAGCGTCAGGTTTTTCTCATCGTCGTGTGGGCCGTAGGGCAGGGTCCACCAGGTTTTCTGCTCGGTGCGGCCATCGGCTTCAACACGCATCCAAGTCGCTGGCGGCAGCTTTTCAATGCCCGCGAGCAGAGTGCGTGGAGCCGGCACCACCGCATGGAAATTCAGGTAGTGATTGAGCGCCACCGGATCGAGGATCGGGTTGATGTCGCCGCCCTTGAGCAGCGCCGGCAGGGCCGAGGCAAAGCGCAAACGCTGGCCAGTGCGCGACAGGTACAAAGGTTTCACGCCGAGACGGTCACGGGCGATGAACAGGCGCTGCGCGTCGCGCTCCCAGATGGCGAACGCGAACATGCCGTTGAGTTTCGGCAACAGTGCTTCGCCCCAGGCGTGATAGCCCTTGAGCAGCACTTCAGTGTCACCACCGGAATAGAACGCATAGCCGAGCGCTTCGAGTTCGGCGCGCAGTTCCGGGAAGTTGTAGATCGCGCCGTTGAAGGCCAGCGACAAGCCCAATTGGCTGTCGATCATCGGCTGCGCCGAGCCGTCCGACAGGTCCATGATTTTCAGGCGACGATGGCCCAGGGCAATCGGCCCTTGGGCATGGAAGCCCCACGCGTCGGGGCCGCGAGGGGCCAGGTGATGGGTGATTCGCTCAACCGCTGCAAGGTCTGCAGGTTGATGATCAAAACGTAACTCGCCAGCTAATCCGCACATAAGGTCCTTACCGGTTTTTCCGTTGGGGAGGGGTGATTCAAGTCTGGCCAAAATGGCCGCTACTCAGAAACTGACCCGCTACAGATGTGGGAGTTTTAGAACGATGAGTTATAAGAGGGCGCGACTGACCAGCGGCCAGTCGCGATTTTTCATTTGCCGCGAATCAACGTGCGCAAGGCGAAACGGTTGGGGTGGCAGGCTTCGGCGACGCTTTTGGGCAGTGGCAGCGGCTCGTTGTCCAGCCACGCCGCGAGCAGTTCGCCAGACAGCGGCGCGGTGATCAGCCCGCGTGAACCGTGGCCGCTGTTGACGTACAGACCATCGAGCCACGGGCAGGCAATGTCCGGCACTTGTCGTGCATCCTTGCTCAACGCGGCATAGGCCTGAGCGAAAGCTGCGCGGTCGGCAAGCGGGCCGACGATCGGCAGGTAGTCGGGGCTGGTGCAGCGGAACGCGGCGCGTCCCTCCAGGGTTTCCGGGGGCAGTTCATCGATGTGCAGGCGCGCCACGAGATCGCTGGAAATCTCTTCGAGCATCGCCAGATTGCCGAGGTGTTCGGCGGTGGTCGGGGTCAAGTCGTCACTGTTGAAGTCGAAACTCGCGCCGAGTGTGTGTTCGCCCAAGCGAGCCGGCGCGACATAACCTTCGGCGCAGACCACGGTGCGCAGCGCCTGACTCTCGGCAGTTTGCGGCAGGCGCGTGATCTGCCCGCGGATGCGTTTGAGCGGCAGCTCGGCACTTTGCGCAAAGCGTTTGATTTCCGCAGCACCGGCCAATACCACGACCGGGGCGCTGGCGAGCAGGCGGTCGCCGTCGAAGGCTTGCCATTGATCATCGACCCTGCGCAGTTCCAGCGCGTCGTGATGCTTGAGCAGTTCGATGTTCGCTTGCGCGGCTTGTGCCTGGCACAGCGCCGGCGGATGCACCCAGCCGCCTTCGGGGTAGAACAAGCCGCCGTGCGCCACAGCAATCCCGGCTTGAATTTCGGCTTGCGGCTGATCGAGCCAGTGCACCAGATCTTCCGGGAACGCCGCGGCCAGTTGCGTCTGACGCTCGGCTTCCTTGGCGTTGAACGCCAATTGCAGCACACCGCAATCGTCCCAGTCCGTGCCGCGTTGCAGGGTTTCCAGCAGACGGCGGGTGTAGCCGAAGCCGCTGACGATCAGTTGCGACAACGCGGTGCCGTGGGCCGACAACTTCAGGTACAGCACACCCTGCGGATTGCCGGATGCTTCTTGCGCTACCTCGGCATGCCGCTCCAGCAGACTGACCTGCCAGCCGCGTGCGGCGAGGCTGGCAGCGGTCGCACAACCAGCCAGCCCGGCGCCGATCACCAGCGCCCGACGCTCGGCGGTCAGCGGGGCAGGGCGGGCGAACCACGGTTTGTCCGGCAGCGGTGGCGCGATGTCCTGCGGCCAGCCGAGAAACTCGCCGCGCAGGATCTCCCACTTGTGGCCGATGCCCGGGGTGCGTTTCATCTTGAACCCGGCGGCGTTGAGCAGGCGTCGCACCCAACCGGTGCTGGTGAAGGTGCTGATGGTCGAGCCGGGCGCAGCCAGTCGCGCGAGTTCGGCGAACAGTTCGGCGGTCCACATGTCGGGGTTTTTCGCCGGGGCGAAACCGTCGAGAAACCACGCGTCGATCTGCGCATCGAGTTGCGGCAGTTGCTCCAGCGCATCGCCGATCAGCAGCGTCAGGGTCACCCGGCCATTGCCGAGAATGATCCGCTGGAAGCCCTGATGGATCGCCACGTAATGGGTCAGCAACTGATCGGCCAGCGGCTTGAGATCCGGCCACAAGGCCAGCGCTCGTTGCAGGTCGGCCGGACTCAGCGGGTACTTTTCGACGCTGACAAAATGCAGCCGCGCACCGGCCACCGCATGCTGCTCGAACAACTGCCAGGCGCAGAGAAAATTCAGCCCGGTGCCGAAGCCGGTTTCGCCGATCACCAGTCGACCATTGGCCGGCAGCGCGGCAAAACGCTCGGCCAGACGGTTCTGTTCGAGGAACACGTAGCGGGTTTCATCCAGCCCCGACTGGTCGGAAAAATACACATCATCGAACACCCGCGAGCGCGGACGTCCGTGGTCATCCCAGTCGAGTTGGGCGTGGGGCAATACAGGTTTCATGGCAGGCTCGGCAACGACAAGGCGGCCATTCTAGCTGATCGGGCGGTGGGTGCTTGATCCATGGCAAGGCTGGGTTGAGGGGGTTCAAGGACAATTCACCGTTTGTGGCTGAAAGTGAGCTTTTCTGTGGCGAGGGAGCTTGCTCCCGCTCGGCTGCGCAGCAGTCGTAAAGCCGGCGCACGCGGTTTAACTGGAGTAACCGGGGTGAAAGGTTTTCGGGTTGCTGCGCAACCCAGCGGGAGCAAGCTCCCTCGCCACAGGGGTTCGTTCCTTCAGCTTGTTGTGGTGGGGAATTTCTGCCCTGCATCTGTGCCCAATCCGCTAGTCTTGCTGAATCCTGGAAGGAGCCGTCCCCATGTTTGAATCCGCCGAAATCGGCCATGCCATCGACAAAGAGACTTACGACGCGGCGGTGCCTGCGCTGCGTGAAGCACTGCTGGAAGCGCAATTCGAGTTGCAGCAGCAGAAACGTTTTCCGGTGATCGTTTTGATCAACGGCATCGAGGGCGCCGGCAAGGGCGAGACCGTCAAGTTGCTCAACGAGTGGATGGACCCGCGCCTGATCGAGGTGCGCACCTTCGATCAGCAGACCGATGAAGAACTGGCGCGGCCACCCGCGTGGCGTTACTGGCGGATGCTGCCGGCCAAGGGCCGGATGGGGATTTTCTTCGGCAACTGGTACAGCCAGATGCTCCAGGGCCGGGTCCACGGTCTGTTCAAGGATCCCCGGCTGGATCAGGCAATCAACGCCGCCGAGCGTCTGGAAAAGATGCTCTGCGATGAAGGCGCGCTGATCTTCAAATTCTGGTTCCACCTGTCGAAGAAACAGATGAAGGCGCGGCTCAAGGCGCTGGCCGATGATCCACTGCACAGTTGGCGCATCAGCCCGCTGGACTGGCAGCAATCGCAGACTTACGACAAGGTCGTCAAATACGGCGAGCGCGTGTTGCGCCGTACCAGTCGCGACTATGCACCGTGGCACATCATCGAAGGGATGGACGCCAATTACCGCAGCCTCGCGGTCGGCAAGATTCTGCTCGAAGGTCTGCAGAACGCCCTCAAGCGTCCGCAAGTAGAGGCCGATGAGGTCAATGCCGCGCCGCTGAGCACGGCTGTCGATCAGTTGAACCTGCTCGACAGTCTTGACCTGACCCAGCGTCTGGAAAAGAAAGACTATGAAGAACAATTGATCACTGAGCAGGCGCGGCTGTCTGGGCTGATGCGCGACAAACGCATGCGCCGGCACGCCTTGGTGGCGGTGTTCGAAGGTAACGACGCGGCGGGCAAGGGCGGGGCGATCCGACGGGTGGCGGCGGCGCTCGATCCGCGTCAGTACAACATCGTGCCGATTGCCGCGCCGACCGAAGAGGAGCGCGCGCAACCGTATCTGTGGCGCTTCTGGCGACACCTGCCGGCACGGGGCAAATTCACCGTGTTCGACCGTTCCTGGTATGGCCGGGTGCTGGTCGAGCGGATCGAGGGCTTTTGCAGTCCGGCCGACTGGCTGCGGGCTTACAGCGAGATCAACGATTTCGAAGAGCAGATCGCCGATGCGGGGGTGATCGTGGTCAAGTTCTGGCTGGCGATCGACAAGGACACGCAGATGGAGCGTTTCCAGGCCCGCGAAGAGATCCCGTTCAAGCGCTTCAAGATTACCGAGGACGACTGGCGCAATCGCGAAAAGTGGGATGCCTACCGCGCCGCCGTGGGCGACATGGTCGACCGCACCAGCACCGAGATCTCGCCGTGGACGCTGGTCGAGGCCAATGACAAGCGCTGGGCCCGGGTCAAGGTGCTGCGTACGATCAACCGGGCGCTCGAAGAGGCGTTCGCGAAGTCCGACAAGCACGCGAAAAAACACAAGGACTGAAGCGATGGGCGCGCATACGCGGGGTGAATGATTGTCGCGGTCGGCGGCGGGCTGGACTTATGCTCGGTTCACTCTCCTCCGACAACAACAATTGAGGTATGCCATGCGTGAAGTGGTGATCGTCGACAGCGTGCGGACCGGCCTGGCCAAGTCCTTTCGCGGCAAGTTCAACCAGACCCGTCCCGACGACATGGCGGCCCATTGCGTCAACGCGCTGCTGTCGCGCAATGACGTCGATCCGGCCAGCGTCGAGGACTGCATCGTCGGTGCCGGCTCCAACGAGGGTGCGCAGGGTTACAACATCGGGCGCAACGTCGCGGTGTTGTCGCGTCTGGGCACGGGTGTTGCCGGCATGACCCTTAATCGCTTTTGCTCCTCGGGGTTGCAGGCGATCGCGATTGCCGCCAATCAGATCGCTTCCGGTTGCAGCGACATCATTGTTGCCGGTGGCGTCGAGTCGATCAGCCTGACCCTCAAGAGCGTCAACACCGATCACCTGATCAACCCGCTGCTCAAGCAGCAGGTGCCGGGCATCTACTACACGATGGGCCAGACCGCCGAAGTGGTGGCGCGCCGTTACGGTGTCAGCCGCGAGGCACAGGATCGTTACGCACTGCAAAGCCAGCTGCGCACCGCCCAGGCGCAGGCGGCCGGGCTGTTCGATGATGAAATCGTGCCGATGGCGGTCAAGTATCGGGTCGAGGACAAGAACAGTGGCGTTGTACAGATCCTCGACGGCATCGTCGAACGCGACGACTGCAACCGTCCGGATACCACTTATGAAAGCCTCGCCGGACTGAAACCGGTATTTGCCGAGGACGGCTCGGTGACTGCCGGCAACTCGTCGCAGCTGTCGGACGGCGCGTCGATGACCCTGGTGATGAGCCTGGAAAAAGCCCTGCAACTGGGACTCAAACCGAAGGCGTTTTTCCGTGGCTTCACCGTGGCCGGTTGCGAGCCGGACGAAATGGGCATCGGCCCGGTGTTCTCGGTGCCGAAACTGCTCAAGGCCAAGGGCTTGCAAGTGGCGGATATTGATCTGTGGGAGCTGAACGAGGCTTTTGCTTCGCAATGCCTGTATGCCCGCGATCGTCTGGAGATCGATAACGGCAAGTACAACGTCAATGGTGGCTCGATTTCCATCGGCCACCCGTTCGGCATGACCGGGTCGCGGCAGGTCGGGCATCTGGTGCGCGAGTTGCAGCGGCGTGATTTGCGTTACGGCATTGTGACCATGTGCGTGGGGGGCGGGATGGGGGCGACGGGGTTGTTTGAGGCGGTGCGTTGACCCTGCAGATTTGTATTGCCTGTCAGGATGCCTTCGCGAGCAAGCCCGCTCCCACATTGGTACGGTGTACACCGATCAAAATGTGGGAGCGGGCTTGCTCGCGAAGGCTTCAACTCGGTTCATCGGTTGGAGTCCACACCCTGCATCCGCGCGATATACGCCTGAATTTCCTGCTCAGCCTTTTCGGCGCTGTCGAACGGCCCCTCAAGGGTGTTCTCCCGCGTGCAGAAAAACAGCTCTCCATTGACCCGACACATCCGCTCGCTGCGAAAGTGTGTGGCGGGGGCGCTGTCCTGGGCGCGCATTCCGTACATGATCCGGCTCCTTGAGTGATCCGTTGCAGGGATCCAATCAGCTTATGCCTGAAGCACTTGGCGCGCCTCACCAGCCGATCAACGGCAAAGCGTCAATTTAATGCTGCGACCTGCACAGTTTCATTAGCGGCCTGGCCCGAACTGTCCCTGTGTTGCATCTGGCGCCGGGCCTAGAATGATCGCTCTCGTCAGCAGGCATTGGGGTTCGCATGCACATTTCATCCGGTCGCTGGGTCTACGGTCTGTTCCTGGCACTGCTGACGGCGGTTTTGTGGGGCATCCTGCCGATCAAGCTCAAGCAGGTGCTGCTGGTGATGGACCCGATCACGGTGACCTGGTTTCGCCTGTTGGTGTCGGGTGGCTGCCTGTTCATCTACCTGGCGGCCACACGCCGCCTGCCGAGCCGCAAGGTGCTCGGTCCCCGAGGCGGCTGGCTGGTGTTGATGGCGGTGCTCGGGCTGGTAGGCAACTACGTGCTGTACCTGATGGGCCTCAATCTGCTCAGCCCCGGCACCGCGCAACTGGTGGTGCAGATGGGACCGATCATGTTGCTGATTGCCAGTCTGTTCGTATTCAAGGAGCGCTTCAGCATCGGTCAGGGCATCGGGCTGGCGGTGTTGCTGATCGGCTTCGTGCTGTTCTTCAATCAACGGCTGGCCGAATTGCTCACCTCGTTGTCGGACTATACCGCCGGCGTATTGCTGGTGCTGTTGGCCTCGACGGTCTGGACCTTCTATGCGCTGGGCCAGAAGCAATTGCTCACGGTGTGGAATTCGTTGCAGGTGATGATGGTGATTTACCTGTTCTGCGCGCTGTTGCTGACACCGTGGGTGCATCCGCTCGAAGCACTGGAACTGAGCCCGGTGCAGGGCTGGCTGCTGCTGGCGTGCTGCATGAATACCCTGATTGCCTATGGCGCATTTGCCGAGGCGCTGGCGCACTGGGAGGCTTCACGGGTCAGTGCGACGCTGGCGATCACGCCGCTGGTGACCTTTGGCGCGGTGGCGATTGCCGCCGGGGTGTGGCCAGAGTATGTGCATGCCGAACAGATCAATGGACTGGGTTATGGCGGGGCGGTGCTGGTGGTGCTGGGGTCGGCGCTGGTGGCGTTGGGGCCGTCGTTGATTGCCGGGTTGAAGGCGCGGCGGATGAAGATGGCTGCCAGTTAAACCGCGTTGGCCTTATTCGCGAGCAAGCTCGCTCCCACAATTGACCGCGATCCCATGTCAGGAATGCGATCGAATGTGGGAGCGGCTTGCTCGCGAAGGCGGCCTGTCAGGCGCTACAGGAATCAGCCCTTGGCGCCAGCCTCGATCATGTTCTCCGGCCGCACCCAGGCATCGAACTCTTCACTGGTCAGATACCCCAGCTGCAGCGCCGCCTCGCGCAAGGTCAGGCCTTCACCGTAAGCCTTCTTGGCGATTTCCGCCGACTTGTCGTAACCGATGTGCGGATTCAGCGCGGTCACCAGCATCAGACCGCGTTCCAGGTGCTGGGCCATGACCTGCGCATCCGGTTCAAGACCGGCGATGCAGTGCTGCTGGAAGTTGCTGCAGCCGTCGGCGAGCAGGCGGATCGATTGCAGCACATTGTGGATGATCACCGGTTTGTAGACGTTCAGTTGCAGGTGACCCTGACTCGCCGCGATGCCGATGGTGACATCGTTGCCCAACACCTGACAGGCCAGCATCGACAGCGCTTCGCACTGGGTCGGGTTGACCTTGCCGGGCATGATCGAACTGCCCGGCTCGTTGGCCGGCAGCCTCACTTCGGCCAAACCTGCGCGAGGACCGGAGCCGAGCAGACGCAGGTCGTTGGCGATTTTCATCAGCGCCACGGCGAGGGTCTTCAGGGCGCCGGACAGGCTGGTCAGCGGCTCATGCCCGGCCAGTGCGGCAAACTTGTTCGGCGCAGTGACGAACGGCAGCCCGGACAGCGCGGCGAGTTCCGCGGCAATCGCTTCGCCAAAGCCGTGCGGCGAATTCAGACCGGTGCCGACGGCAGTGCCGCCCTGCGCCAGTTCACACACCGCCGGCAGTGCTGCGCGGATCGCCCGTTCGGCGTAATCCAGCTGCGCGATGAACCCTGACAGCTCCTGACCGAAGGTGATCGGCGTCGCATCCATCATGTGCGTGCGGCCGGTCTTCACCAGTTTCATATGACGTGCAGCCAGTTCGGCCAGACCGCCGGACAGCTCGGCGATCGCCGGCAGCAATTGCTCCTGCACGGCTTTGGCGGTGGCGATGCTCATGGCGGTGGGGAAGCAGTCGTTGGAGCTTTGCGAGCGGTTGACGTGATCGTTCGGGTGCACCGGTGACTTGCCGCCGCGCGGGTTGCCGGCCAGCTCGTTGGCACGGCCGGCGATCACTTCGTTGACGTTCATGTTGCTCTGGGTGCCGCTGCCGGTCTGCCAGACCACCAGCGGAAACTGGTCGTCATGCTGACCGTCGAGCACTTCGTCGGCGGCTTGTTCGATCAGGCGGGCGATGTCGGCGGGCAAATCGCCGTTGCGGTCGTTGACCCGGGCGGCGGCTTTCTTGATCAGGGCCAGGGCGTGCAGGACCGGCAGCGGCATGCGTTCCTGACCGATGGCGAAGTTGATCAGCGAGCGTTGCGTCTGAGCACCCCAGTAGGCGTCGTCCGGGACTTCGATCTGGCCCAGGCTGTCGGTTTCGATACGGCTCATCGTGCACACTCCTGTTGGTCTGTTTGCGCAGTTTAGGCCCGGTCGGGGCCAGGTGGTTCCATCGAGCCGATTGTTGACCGCTGCGGCATGGCCAATCAAGCGCGGCAAGGCTCGGGGGTTGAGCCGTGGCGTTATTCAGGCGCAGAATGGGCGCCCTTGGGGTTTTACCTCGCCTGCTAGAAAAGGAAACTCGATGACTCGTCTTCGTGCCATCTGTACCGCGGTTGCACTGGTTTGCGCCAGCGGCCAGGTGCTTGCCGATACCGCCAGCCACAACGCCAGTGCCGAAGCTTTCCTGACCCTGGCGCACGCGGACAAACTGGGTACGCCGGTTTACATGCAAGTGCAGCAAATGTTCGCCCAGCGCTTTGAACAGACCAAAGCCCCGGAATCCAAGAAAGCCGTACTGGAAACCTACCAGGCCAAGGCCAATGCCGCTCTGGACCAGGCCATCGGCTGGAACAAGCTCAAGCCTGACATGGTCAAGCTCTACACCAGCAACTTCAGCGAATCCGAGCTGAAAGATCTGGTCGCGTTCTACCAGTCGCCACTGGGCAAGAAAGTCCTGGAAAAAATGCCGCAGCTGACCCAGCAATCGGCCCAGATGACCCAGGCCAAGCTGGAAAGCGCCGTGCCGGTGGTCAACAAGCTGCTCGACGACATGACCAACGAGCTGGCACCGAAAGGCGCAGCCCCGGCCAAGAAGAAGTAAGCGGAGTTCGTGATGACCATGCAACAACGCATCGAATCGACGCTGGGCCTGCTGCAGCCTGAGCATCTGCAAGTGCTGGACGAAAGCCACATGCACAGTCGCGGGTTACAGACGCACTTCAAGGCAGTGGTGGTCAGCGCGCAGTTCGAAGGCCTGAACCGGGTCAAGCGCCACCAGAAAGTCTACGGCACGCTCGGCGAGCTGATGGGCGAGTTCCATGCGTTGGCGCTGCACACCTACACCCCGCAGGAATGGGCAGAAGTCGGCGCAGCCCCGGCGTCGCCGACCTGTGCCGGCGGTAGCAAACACTGAGGATTGCGAGGGCTGCTGTGGCGAGGGAGCTTGCTCCCGCTGGAGTGCGCAGCACTCCCAAGATGCGAGTTTTGCGACTGCTTCGCAGCCGAGCGGGAGCAAGCTCCCTCGCCACAGGGTTTCGACAGATCCTAAAACTGCTGTGTTTTTGCTAGAATCCGCAACGCGCCGCTCAGCCGGCGCGTTTTTTTTGAATCCGGTTCACCCTTTGCGAGGGTAGCCACCTGGAGAATTACCCATGACACAACCGATTGTCGTGGCGGCACTGTATAAGTTCGTCACCCTCGAAGATTACGTCAACCTGCGCGAGCCCCTGCTGCAAGCGATGGTCGACAACGGTATCAAAGGCACCCTGCTGATCGCCGAAGAAGGCATCAACGGCACGGTGTCCGGCAGCCGCGAAGGCATTGATGGCCTGCTCGCCTGGCTGAAGAACGACCCGCGCATGATCGACATCGATCACAAAGAGTCGTACTGCGACGAGCAGCCGTTCTACCGCACCAAGGTCAAGCTGAAGAAAGAGATCGTCACCCTCGGCGTCGAAGGCGTGGACCCGAACAAAAAGGTCGGCACCTACGTCGAGCCGCAGGACTGGAACGCGCTGATCAGCGACCCGGAAGTGCTGCTGATCGACACCCGTAACGACTACGAGGTGGCGATCGGTACCTTCGAAGGCGCCATCGATCCGAAAACCACCAGTTTTCGCGAATTCCCTGATTACATCAAAGAACACTTCGACCCGGCCGTGCACAAGAAGGTCGCGATGTTCTGCACCGGCGGCATTCGCTGCGAGAAAGCCTCCAGCTACATGCTGGGCGAGGGTTTCGAAGAGGTTTACCACCTCAAGGGCGGCATCCTGAAGTACCTCGAAGAAGTGCCGCAGGAAGAAACCAAGTGGCAGGGCGACTGCTTCGTGTTCGACAACCGGGTGACCGTGCGTCACGACCTCAGCGAAGGCGACTACGATCAATGTCATGCCTGCCGCACACCGGTCAGTGTTGAGGATCGTGCTTCCGAACATTACGTGGCCGGCATCAGCTGCCCGCATTGCTGGGACAAGCTGAGCGAGAAAACTCGCCGCAGCGCCATCGATCGGCAGAAGCAGATCGAACTGGCCAAGGCGCGCAACATGCCGCACCCGATCGGCTACAACTATAAACAAGCATCCACCGAGGCTTAATCATGTCTGCGCGCCTGCTCTATGTGATGGATCCGATGTGTTCCTGGTGCTGGGGGTTCGCCCCGGTCGCCAAGGCATTGGTCGAGCAGGCGCAGGCAGCCGGCGTCGAGCTGCACCTGGTGGTCGGCGGGCTGCGCACCGGCAGCGGTGCGGCGCTGGAACCGACCACGCGGCGCTACATCCTCGAGCACTGGCAAGCGGTCACCGAGGCCACCGGCCAACCGTTCAAATTCGACGGCGCGTTGCCCGACGGTTTCGTCTACGACACCGAGCCAGCCTGCCGGGCGATCGTCACCGCGCGCAGTCTGGCGCCGGATTGTGCGTGGACACTGGTCGGCCTGATCCAGCAGGCGTTTTACGCTGAAGGCCGCGATGTCACCCAGGCCAGCGTGTTGGTCGAGCTGGCGGAGCAGGCCGGCGTGCCGCGTATCGAATTTGCCGCGCTGTTCGATCATGCCGATCAGCACAAAGCGACTCAGGCTGATTTCAGCTGGGTGCAGGATCTGGGCATCGCCGGGTTCCCGACCCTGCTCGCCGAGCGCAACGGCCAACTGGCGCTGTTGACCAACGGCTATCAACCGCTCAGCGAACTCTCGCCGCTGCTTGGTCGCTGGCTGGAGCGCGCCGCCTGTGCCTGACCTGGCCGATGACACGCCAGCCGTAAAGCGTGTCGACCGGCTGAGCTGGGCAGAAGTCCGGCGTCTGGCGCTACATCACAAAAAATCCCTGTGGATCGCCAACGGCGTGGCCGTGCTGGCGACGCTGTGCAGCGTGCCGATTCCGTTGCTGCTGCCATTGCTGGTGGACGAAGTCCTGCTCGGCCATGGCGACGCTGCGTTGAAAGTCATGAACCATGTGTTGCCGTCGATGTGGCAACAGGCGGCGGGTTACATCGGCCTGATGCTGGTGGTCACTCTGACCTTGCGTTGCAGTGCCCTGTGCTTTGGCGTGTTGCAGGCGCGGCTGTTTGCGCGGCTGGCCAAGGACATCGTCTACCGCATTCGTGTGCGGCTGATCGAGCGCCTGAAAAGGATTTCCCTCGGCGAATACGAAAGCCTCGGCAGCGGCACCGTGACCACGCATCTGGTCACTGACCTCGACACTCTCGACAAGTTTGTCGGCGAAACCCTCAGTCGTTTTCTGGTGGCGATGCTGACCCTGGTCGGCACCGCCAGCATTCTGATGTGGATGCACTGGAAGCTGGCGCTGCTGATCCTGCTGTTCAACCCGTTGGTGATCTACGCCACGGTGCAATTGGGCAAACGGGTCAAGCACCTGAAGAAGCTCGAGAACGACAGCACCTCGCGTTTCACTCAGGCCCTGAGCGAAACCCTCGATGCAATCCAGGAAGTGCGCGCTGGCAACCGTCAGGGTTTCTTCCTCGGGCGGCTCGGATTGCGCGCGCAGGAAGTGCGCAACTACGCGGTCAACTCGCAGTGGAAAACCGACGCTTCGAACCGTGCCAGCGGTCTGCTGTTCCAGTTCGGTATCGACATCTTCCGCGCAGCGGCGATGCTCACCGTGCTGTTCTCCGACCTGTCGATCGGCCAGATGCTCGCGGTGTTCAGTTACCTGTGGTTCATGATCGGTCCGGTCGAACAACTGCTCAATCTGCAATACGCCTACTACGCGGCGGGCGGGGCGCTGGCACGGATCAACGAACTGCTGGCGCGGGCCGACGAGCCGCAATATCCCGGGGGTGTCGATCCGTTCAAGGGCCGGGAAACCGTGGGCATTGAGGTGCAGGGGTTGAGCTTCGGTTACGGCGACGAGCTGGTGGTGGACCAGATGAACCTGTCCATCGCCCCCGGTGAGAAAGTCGCGATTGTCGGCGCCAGTGGCGGCGGCAAAAGCACTTTGGTGCAACTGTTGTTGGGGCTGTACACGCCGTTGGCCGGGACCATCCGTTTCGGCGGTTCGACCCAACAGGATATCGGCCTCGAACTGATTCGCGAAAACGTCGCGGTGGTGCTGCAACACCCGGCGCTGTTCAACGACAGCGTGCGCGCCAACCTGACCATGGGCCGTGATCGCAGCGACGAAGCCTGCTGGCAGGCGCTGGAAATCGCCCAATTGGAAGCGACGATCCGCGCCTTGCCCGACGGTCTGGATAGCATTGTCGGACGTTCCGGTGTACGCCTGTCCGGTGGTCAGCGCCAGCGTCTGGCAATCGCGCGGATGATCCTCGCCGAGCCGAAAGTGGTGATTCTCGACGAGGCTACTTCGGCCCTCGACGCCGCCACCGAATACAACCTGCATCAGGCCATGGCGCGCTTCCTCAGCGGCCGCACCACGCTGATCATTGCCCATCGCCTGTCAGCGGTGAAGCAGGCAGACCGCGTGCTGGTGTTCGACGGCGGGCAGGTGGCCGAGGATGGCGACCACCAGCAGCTGATCGCCGATGGCGGTCTCTACGCCAAGCTTTACGGCCACTTGCAGCGCCTGTAATCAGGCCCAGAGCACTTGCAATGCGGCATCCCCGCCGTCATGGGCGAACTGTTTCATCAGCACCGAACAGGACCTGCACGGCTCCAGGGTCGTCGCGATGTCGATGGAGCGGTACTCCGCGGGATCGGGATATTTTTCGCGCAGGACCCGAATCAGCTTGCTTTCACTGTCCAGTGAAGTCGGGCGAAAGGTTTTTGTCTGCTCATAGGCCTCCAACTCCTTGATCGTCAGCGGCACGGCCAGCAGGTGCTCCTGTTCGTTCACGTCCAGCGAGGTTCGCGGAAAGCTCGGGTTGTAGTCGATATTGATGTAGGTCGTTTGGCCAATGCGCACAGATTCGGGGCCCAGGTGCCGAAACAACGGCAAGCGCTGGGTGGTGCCCTGGGCACCGGAAACGCTGACGTAGATTTCCCGCTGGCCGCTCGCAGTGATGACTTCGGCGTAGGCAATGTTGCGCATGTTGGACGTTTTTTCACTCACAGGCAGCAGTTTCTGTAGCTCGCGCATGGCGTTATCGATGCGCAGCGCTGTTTTTTTGATCCCGGTAATGGTCGACGACAAGAACAGGGTTTCGAAAATCTCTGCGGTTTTGAGTTGAAAGGCTGCCGGTGCGTCTTTTTTACGCGACCAGGTCGCGGCCCCTTCAGGCAACTGGGCAACGATCATCCGGGTCAATTCATCGAACATCACCGCCTCGCCCGGGCTGGTGTCGAGCTTCAGCCATTTCATGTTGGCGGGAGGATTGGCCGTGCCGCCGATGGGGATCGCGATCCGTTCCATGGTGCGCACCGCACGCTGCACTTTTTCCAGGCCGTGCAGGCGCACCATGGTGTTGGCATGCAGCGAGCCGGAGTAGGCCCTCACCAGTTCCGAGCCGCATGTGCCCTCGGCCAGCTCTTGCTCGGAGAGACGATTAAAGGTCAATCGATTGGGCGGTACTTCGCCTTTGGCGATGGTGGCCTGGTAGTTCTCCATGCGATTGACCCGGAAGAATACGTAGTCGGCCGAGTCGTCGATGGCCGGCACCAGGATTGCGCCGACCTGATGCGAATCATCGATCCCCTCATACGTGCCGCCAGTCTTGATCCGGGCAAAAATCCCTTTGCGAAACTGCAGCGTCGCTTGAATCTGCTGCCTCGGTACCAGACTGCCACTCCTGAACCCAAGGTGGCTGAGGTCGCCAGTGAGCAGTTTCGGTCTGTTGTCGATGATCTGGTAAAGCTTGGCATCGACCGCCAGGAATGTGCCTCGATGTTCGGGCAGGCCGCCAGGCTCCGAGATCCGCTCGCCGAACCATGGTGCGTAGCCTTTTTCCTTGTCGAGGGTACCAAGCGGTGGCACAGGTGCCGGCTCACCGGTGATGTAACTGACGCGGCAATCACCCCCGCTACCCGGCGCACGGCGGATCCGGCAGGGCAGCGCGGTCCAGTGCGCACTTTCGTCGAGCAGATCGACCCGGCGCAGTTCATCGCCGTCGAGTCGGTAGGGCACGTCGTCGATCAGCAACGTGGTACGCCCGTCGACCTCAGGCAGGTGCTCTATTCGGCTGTTTTGCGGCAGTTCTATGACGATCTGCTCATCGCCTTTGCGGGTGCCACTGTAGTGCGAGCGACCCAGCGACAGGTCGTGGTCCTGCACGGTCAGCCGGGGGCCGTAGGGCTGGCCAGAGAATGGATCCAGCACGTGATGGCGCGTGCCGTCCACCGCCACATTGCGCACCGGTACGTCATCAATGCCCTTGACCACCGCGAGTTGGTCGGCCTGACTCAGCGGTTTCCAGTGTCCCGCCTCAAGCGTCTGCGGCAACCCCTGCAAAAGATCATAGCTGCCGCTCCTGCCGGCGAGTCTTTTCAGGCGCGACACGGCGAGGCGTTCGGCATGCGCCACGGCCCGCACCGCACCGTGGGTGCCGCGCAACGCGAGCTTGAGCAGGGCGGGGGCGGCGTCCAGTGGATTGAGGTTGCGCAGGCTGGAAACCAGCAGGGTTTTGCTCAGTTGCGCCATGCTCGGCAGCGCCGCGCGAATCGCCAGTTTGCCGGCCGAGACCGCCAGGCGAATACTTCCGGCGACGAATTTGCCCAGGGGAATCGCGAACGAAACGATGTCGAGCAGCAAGCCGATGGCCCCCAGCAGGCGTGTGCCGGGCTTGTCCGATTGCAGATCGTCGAGGCTGCCCCAGAACGGAATGAAGGCTTTGAGTACGTGGATCCAGTGTTGCTTTTTGTCCTCTCGCTCGAAGCGGGTTTCTCCCCATGCTTCGCGGCGCAGTGCCTGCTCGTCGATGTAGAGCAAGCGGGTGGCGATGAAACGGCTGATCTGTGCGGTCCGTGCCGAGGTGAAGGTCAGACTCGGCAGGCTCTCGTGATGGACGGGAGGCAGCGCTGACGCTTTGAGGGCGTCGCCCAGCGGCTCAAGAATCGCCGTGCATTTGGCGCCGGTTTTGGGGGGCGCGCCGTCCTTGTGCGCATTGCGATCGAACGGCAGCGTGCGTGCGACGATACGGGTGATGCTCTGGCCTTTGGTTCTGCCGCGTTTTGGCGGCAGGGGCGGTATGCGTTGACCACCGATATGCCACGTCGTCACGTCCCCGCGCTTGCGGATGATGCCGGCGCGAGGCAGGCATTCGTAGAAATGTGAGACTTGCTGATAAGTCGCCTGCAGCACGAAGCCCATGCGCATACGCAGCGGCAGGTGAATCTCGGCGGTTTCGAGGTCGGCATGCAGGTGCCGGGTCTCGTTCCTGAGGCTGAGAATCCGTACTTCGCCGTGCTCCAGGGCGCGTCGGTCGGCCGAGGGCAGGGTGACCAGCAGGCTTTTGATCAGGTATTCATAAGCGGCTCGGGTATCGCTCAGGTATTTGTCGAACTGCTCGTCGAATGCTTTTTTGACATCGGGCAATTTGCGCTTGCGTGGAAATCGCGACAGCGGCCGCCCCGGGCCTTTGCTGGCGACGAAACCGCTGTCGAGTGTGCGCTCGGCGCTCAGACTGATCCATTCCTGGGCGCTCTTGCCGTTGTCGCTGACATACCACTTCATGCCGGGTTCGAGCCCGCCGCTGGCATAGACCTCCAGCAGCGGCCAGACGGGCTGCTTCACGTCCGGGGTGTCGATAATGCTGCGGCGCACGCGCCCGGTGTCTTGATGAGGGTGACGCTTGAGCTGAATGGTGCTGTGTTCGTACAGGTCGTTGGCCAGCGCGCGTTCCAGCATTTGTTTCGCCAGAGGCAGGCGTTGCGGTGGTTCGACATCCAGTTGCAGGATCGCCGTGTTCATCTGCTTGCGGTGATCCTCCAGCGCTTGCAGGGCGAGGGTCGCGGTGGGTGCTTCCTCTGAAGGTGCCAATGCGCCGGTCGCCAGGGCCCAAGTCTGCGCAGCCGCCACGCGTGAAACGGCGATCAGGGCTTGCAGGTCGTGGCTGGCGTGTTCGCTTTTCTTCAGCGGCAGGCCGACCAGTTGTTCAAAGTTCAGAAAGTGCAGCAGCTCTGGATCAAGGGCATGGGCGAGGTGGACGCCATGCACGAAATTGACCCAGACCGCCGAGCTGGCGTAGGGCAAGTCATCCGGAATGTCGCGCACCTGAAACTCCAGCGGAAACCGCGTCAGGCAAAGCCATCCCAACAGGTGTTGCTCGGTTTCTGTCGAAGTCCGCTTTGAGGTATCGAGATGGAACAAAAAATCCCGGCGGATGGCTGCGTAGCTTTTCCCGTATTGCGCGCGAGATTGCGGGGCGAAACCGGCGACTTGGGGCGAGCCGCGCTCTTCGGGCACCTCGTACCACAGGCACAGCGCTTCGAGCAGCAGGCGCGCGCCGATGTCCGGGACGGTCTGTTCATCGGCTCGGGCGCCGTACCACTGCAATTTTTGCAGCAGGCGCTGGCCCAGATCCCGGGCCTGGGCGCTGTCGAGCAGGCGTTCCAGGCAAGTGGCGGGATGCCTGGCAATCTGCATGCGCGTCAGCGAGGGGGTTGTCGCATTGGCCAGGCAGTCGAGGGCTGACAGGGTTTTACCGTTGAGCCAGTCGCCGATTACATCGTGGATCGCCGCTTTATCGTCCGCACTCATCAATATTGCGAGCGCCGGGGCCTGGCGCAGATTCAGGCGGTGGCTGGCACGCTGTTCTTCAACGGCGTCGATCAGGCTGGTCAGCGCCAGGGCATCCACGGTGCCCGGCAAGGTGAACCCGGACTCGCGCAACAGCTGCGACAGCGGCAGCAGCCTGTCGGAACGCAGGTGTGCGCCTATACTCAGCAACGCTTGGTGGAAGCGGCGAATCGCCGCCGATGCCTTGGCCATGTCCTTGAGGGTGTGGCTGGCAACGCTTTGATCGCGACGGGTGAAGGTAAAGCTGCATTGATCGGCCACGGCGCTGACCTGCAGCAGTGAGCCTTTGGACGCTTGCAGGTGCGCGGTCAAGGCGGGTTCGCCGCTGTCTGCGAACAGTGCTTGCAGCAGGTCTTGCGTCTGGTCATGGGCTGTACCCAGACGTGAATGGGTCTGGGGCGCGAGGTAATAGGTCTCCAGTGAACTCGAAGCGCTGAGCACGGCGCGCAGGGCGCTGGTCATTGCGCGGTATTCGCTCTGTTGGGCGGTATGGCGTTGCAGCGCGGAAGCAGGTGACGGCATGGGAAACGGCTCTTGAATGATTGAAAGCCGTCAGTGTCGAAGTATCGCTGACCCGGGGTGCGGTACATATGTATCGTCGCTTGAAAGTGTTCCGGCTTGCCGGAAGGGGGATCGCCCCCTAGTCTGGCTCTAGCGGTCTCCTCTTGATGATGGCAGTGCATGTGCAAAGGACCTCATGAAGCAAAAAAGGACTCTCGGAACGCCACGGTTGTTGGGCATCGTCTGGCCATTTATTGCCGTCGTGTTATTTCAGGCTTTATTGGGGGGCGTGAGTCTTTACGTCCTGTCGGCCGTTCGCGGCTATGTCGCCGGTGAAAGTCTTTGGTCCAAGGGCCAGAAGGACGCCATCTATTATCTGAACCTCTACGCCGACAGCCGTGACGAGGCGATCTTCCTCAAGTACAAGGAAGCGATTGCCGTGCCGCAGGGTGGTCACCAGTTGCGCCTGGCGCTCGATCGTCAACCGCCGGATCTGCAGGCAGCGCGCGAAGGGATTCTCAAGGGCGGCAACCACCCCGACGACGTCTCGAGCCTGATCTGGCTGTACCTCAATTTCCGCCATTTCAGTTATCTGGAAACCGCGATCGACCGTTGGACGATTGGCGATGCTTATCTGGTCGAGCTGGACAATGTCGCTCGCGAGATGCATCAGCGCATCAGCGATAACGCTGCGACGCCGGCTGACATTCAGCGCTGGAAGGCGCGGATTTTCGCCATCAATGATGGTGTGACACCGGCGGCCAGAGCGTTCAGCGATGCCTTGGGCGAAGGCTCGCGGATGATCCTGCGCCTGCTGTTGTTCACCAACCTGGCCACAGCGCTGGGATTGATCGTGCTGGCATTGTTGCGCACCCACAAACTGCTCAAGCAGCGCCATGCCTTTGCCCAGGCGCTGCAACTGGAGAAGGATCGGGCGCACATCACTCTGCAATCGATTGGCGACGGGGTGATCACTACCGATGTCAACGGCGCGATCGATTACATGAACCCTGCGGCCGAAGCCATGACGCACTGGAAGTCCGAGCACGCAGCGGGCCTGCCTCTGGCCGCGTTGTTCAATCTCCTGGACGACAACGCGCAGGCCGAAGGGCTGACGCTGATCGAGCATATTCTCAGCGGCCAACTGGTCGGCGGCAGCGAGCACTCCAAGCTGATCCAGCGCCTGGACGGCAGTACGGTTTCTGTGACGCTGGTGGGCGCGCCGATCCGCAATGCCGAGAAAGTCAGTGGCACGGTGCTGGTGCTGCATGACATGACTCAGGAACGGCAGTACATCGCCAACCTGTCGTGGCAGGCGACCCACGATGCCCTGACCGGTCTGGCCAACCGCCGCGAATTCGAGTATCGCCTGGAGCAGGCCCTGCACAACCTGACGCGCCAGCCCGGTCGGCATGCGCTGATGTTCCTTGATCTGGACCAGTTCAAACTGGTCAACGACACCTGTGGTCACGCCGCCGGCGATGAGTTGCTGCGGCATATCTGCACGCTGTTGCAATCGGGCTTGCGCGAGAGCGACACCCTCGCGCGGCTCGGCGGTGACGAGTTCGGTATTCTGCTGGAGAACTGCGCCCCGGAAGCCGCCGAGAAAATCGCCGAGAGCCTGCGCCAGACCGTGCAGAACCTGCACTTCGTATGGAAGGGGCGGCCGTTCCTGACCACCGTGAGTCTCGGTCTGGTGCACATCGCCCAGACCCCGACCACCCTCGAAGCGTCATTGCGCGCGGCCGACATGGCTTGCTACATGGCCAAGGAAAAGGGCCGCAACCGGGTGCAGGTCTATCACGCCGATGATTCCGAACTGTCCCTGCGTTTCGGCGAAATGGCCTGGGTGCAGCGCCTGCACATGGCACTGGAAGAAAACCGCTTCTGCCTTTATGCCCAGGAAATCGCTCCGCTGGGTTCCACGGCGGAGGGCGGCGGGCACATCGAAATACTCTTGCGTCTGCATGACGAGGCCGGGCGGATGATCCTGCCGGACAGTTTCATCCCGGCGGCCGAACGATATGGCCTGATGAGTCAACTGGACCGTTGGGTCGTCGAGAATGTTTTTAAAGTCATTGCCCAATGTATTGCCGAACAACATGAAGGTCCGTTGGCAATGTGTGCGATTAATCTTTCAGGCATTACTATCGGAGATGACGCGTTCTTGCACTTCCTGCGTGAACAGTTTGTTGTTTACGCCATACCACCTGAAATGATTTGTTTTGAAATTACTGAAACCAGTGCAATTGCAAATCTCGGGAGTGCAATTCGATTTATTAATGAACTCAAAGGCTTAGGTTGTTACTTCTCCCTTGATGACTTTTGTGCCGGAATGTCTTCATTCGCTTATTTGAAACATTTGCCTGTAGACTTCCTGAAGATCGACGGGAGTTTCGTAAAGGATATGCTGGACGACCCGATTAACCGCGCTATGGTCGAAGTGATCAATCACATCGGGCATGTCATGGGTAAGCAGACAATTGCCGAGTTTGTCGAGACAACCCAGATCGAGCAGGCATTGCTTGAAATCGGGGTGGATTACGCTCAGGGTTATGTCATCGAACGCCCGCAGTTGTTTACCTGCGACAGTTTGCAAAGTCGGCCCGCCAGACCGCAGCCGTTGTTGTTCAAGGCGCCTGGCACGTTCCGTTGAAATCTCTTGCCGATCCTTACAATCACAAATCAAAAGGAGCCGAACAGTGATCGACACATTCAACCGAACCGGACCACTCATGGAAGCTGCAAGTTATCCTGCCTGGGCACAACAGCTCATTACGGATTGCAGCGAGAGCAAGCGCCGGGTTGTCGAGCATGAACTGTACATGCGCATGCGCGATAACAAGCTCAGCGCGAAAACCATGCGCCAGTACCTGATCGGGGGCTGGCCAGTTGTTGAACAGTTTGCGTTGTATATGGCACAGAACCTGACCAAGACCAAGTTTGCCCGCCATCCTGGGGAGGATATGGCGCGCCGCTGGCTGATGCGCAACATCCGCGTCGAACTCAATCATGCCGACTACTGGCTGAACTGGAGTCGCGCGCATGGCGTCAGCCTGGAGGATCTGCAGGCCCAGCAAGTCCCGCCGGAACTGCATGCCCTGAGTCACTGGTGCTGGCATACGAGCTCGGCCGATTCGCTGATCGTCGCCATCGCCGCCACCAACTACGCCATCGAGGGTGCGACCGGGGAGTGGTCGGCGCTGGTCTGCTCTACCGGGGTGTACGCCGCGGCGTTCCCGGAAGAAGATCGCAAGCGTGCGATGAAGTGGCTGAAGATGCATGCCCAGTACGACGACGCCCACCCATGGGAAGCGCTGGAAATCATCTGCACGCTGGCAGGCATGAACCCGAGCAAGGCGCTGCAGACCGAACTGCGTCAGGCGGTGTGCAAGAGCTACGACTACATGTACCTGTTCCTTGAGCGCTGCATGCAACTGGAAACCGCCGAGCGGGCGTTGCATGGGCGTGAGCGTCGGGCACTAGTAGAGAGCTGATTTTCGGCAAAACGCCAAACCAAATGTGGGAGCGGGCTTGCTCGCGAAAGCGCTGTGTCAGTCAGCAATTGTTTGACTGGCACACCGCTTTCGCGAGCAAGCCCGCTCCCACAGTGGTTTTTGGGTGTCTGGAAGAACTCAGCCAGCCATCGCCAGGCGGTTACGCCCCTCGCGCTTGGCCACATACAGCGCACTGTCGGCCCGGCGCAGCAGGCTGTCGGCCGATTCCCCGGGCAGCAGCGTCGAGCAGCCAAGGCTCACGGTCAGGTCGATCAACTGGCCGTCCGCGAAGTATTCCGCAGCCTGTGCGGCATGGCGCAGACGTTCGCCCACCATGGCCGCCGCGTCCCGCCCGGTGTTGGATAGCAGGATCACGAACTCTTCCCCGCCATAGCGAAACACCATGTCGACGTTACGCAACTGACCCTTGATCGACGCCGCCACCGCTTTGAGCACGTCATCCCCGGCGCTGTGCCCGTGGCTGTCGTTGACCCGTTTGAAGTGGTCGATGTCGAGCATCAGCACCGACAACGGTTGCAGGTGTCGACGTGACATGTCGATCTCGCGTTGCAGGGTCTGCTCCATGGCGATGCGGTTGCCGGTTCCGGTCAACGGGTCGCGCAGCGCACTTTGCGTCGCGGCGCGATAGAGCAGGGCGTTGCGCATCGGGAACAACAGCGACGACAGCAGGGACTCGAGGTTACCCTGGTCCTGCTCGCTGAAACGCTGGTTGCGGCGAAACACCAGTTCGCCCAAGTGCTCGCCTTCGTGGCTGAGGCTGTAGCTGACCGAATGGTGACCGCGCGCACCGAATTCCAGGCGCAGATCGCTGGCCGAATGCACATACATCAAGGCATCCAGCGGCACCAGGCGCTGAACTTCGCGAAAAAACAGACCGAGTATTCGTTGCGGCTCAAGACTGGTTTGCAGTTGCAGGCTCATTTGCTGACGCAATTGCGCCAGACTGGCCGGGCGATCCAGAAGCGGAGGCAGCTGACCAAAGCCCAGGCGTTGCAATTTGGCACTGTCAAAGTCAATTGCATTGGTCTGGGAAGGTGATTTCATATGGCGTGAGCCCCTAAGCAGTAAGTCTGTCTTACAGGCTGGGTGAGAGCGGCTATGGGCTGCGCGTCATACTGATCCATCAGTCCCGTAGGACATTTGGCGTAAGTTTAGTCTGCCTGATGACGATTAGTCAGCTATCGAAATCGGCCTTGCCCCAGTGCCTTCACACGGCATGCTTTGAGGAAAATTAGAGCGAAAGTCGTGCCATTCGGTTCATCTAAATTAAAACCGTTATGAATCAACAGGATGGCGTTTTTCTTTGGGGTTGGGTGGCGGATATTTGACTGGGATGTGACGCTGGCAGGCGGCAAATGTATGCCGCGACGGGAATCCGCCACGGCAACAAAAGCGACGTATGGCAGTTATTGCGCGTTGAACGCCTGGCCGTTGATGCCCGTGCTGTCCGGGCCCATCAGGTACAGATACACCGGCATGATCTCTTCCGGGGTCGGATTGTTCAGCGGATTTTCCCCTGGGTAGGCTTGAGCACGCATGCTCGTACGAGTCCCGCCCGGGTTGATGCTGTTGGCGCGTACCGGTGCCACGCCGTCGACTTCGTCGGCCAGGGTTTGCATCAGGCCTTCGGTGGCGAACTTCGACACTCCGTAGGCGCCCCAGTAAGCACGACCCTTGCGCCCGACGCTGCTGGAAGTGAACACCACCGAGGCATCCTGCGACAGCTTGAGCAGCGGCAGCAGAGTGCTGGTCAGCATGAACATGGCGTTGACGTTGACCTGCATGACGCGCATGAAGTTTTCGCCCGACAGCTGTTCGATCGGCGTGCGTGGACCAATGATCGAGGCATTGTGCAGCAGGCCGTCGAGGTGGCCGAACTCGGTTTCGATCATCGCCGCCAGTTCATCGTACTGATGGGGCAGGGCGGTCTCGAGGTTGAACGGGATCACCGCTGGCTGCGGATGGCCCGCTGCTTCGATCTCGTCGTAGACCTGAGTCAGATTGGCCTCGGTCTTGCCCAGCAGCAGCACGGTGGCGCCATGGGCGGCGTAGGTTTTGGCGGCTGCCGCACCGATGCCACGACCGGCACCGGTGACCAGAATGACCCGATCCTTGAGCAATTCGGGACGGGCGGTGTAATCAAACATAAAAACCTCTCCATAAGGCGAATGCTGAACTCTGTGGCGAGGGAGCTTGCTCCCGCTCGGCTGCGAAGCAGTCGTAGCGCCAGCCAGTACGGTGTGCCTGAGAAAATGCGGACTCAGGTAAAAAAGGGGCCGCTGCGCGACCCAGCGGGAGCAAGCTCCCTCGCCACAGGGGTGTGTCAGGTCAGCAGCTGCAAAGCGCGCTGTCGAGCACCTTGCGCAATTCCAGCGGATGATCCACCACCACGTCCGCGCCCCAGTGCCGCGGGTTGTCGTCCGGGTGGATATAGCCGTAGGTCACGGCGCAGGTCTTGGTGCCGGCATCGCGGCCCGATTCGATATCGCGCAGATCATCGCCCACAAACAGGACTGTCGATGGATCCAGATCAAGCATCTTGCACGCGAGGATCAGCGGCTCCGGATCCGGCTTGCTGTTCTTCACGTGATCCGGGCAGATCAGCAGCGCCGAGCGCTCGGCCAGCCCCAGTTGCTGCATGATCGGCTCGGCAAACCGTACCGGTTTGTTGGTGACCACGCCCCAGATCAGGTTGGCCCGCTCGATGTCGGCCAGCAGCTCGCCCATGCCGTCGAACAGCTTGCTGTGTACGGCGCAACCGGCCAGGTAGCGTTCGAGGAATTCCTGGCGCAGTTCTTCGAAGCCCGGCGATTCCGGGTCCATCGAGAACGTCACCGCGACCATGGCTTTGGCGCCGCCGGAGATCTCGTCGCGGATGTGCTTGTCGTTCATCGGCGGCAAGCCGCGATCCGCGCGCATCGCCTGACAGATGGCGATGAAGTCCGGCGCGGTGTCGAGCAGGGTGCCGTCCATGTCGAAAAGGACTGCTCTGATGGCCATCGGCTTACTCCTCGCGCAGGGTCTGGATCATGTAGTTGACGTCAACGTCGCTGGCCAGCTTGTAGTGTTTGGTCAGCGGGTTGTAGGTCAGGCCGATGATGTCTTTGACGGTCAGGCCGGCGACGCGGCTCCAGGCGCCCAGCTCGGACGGACGAATGAATTTCTTGAAGTCGTGGGTGCCGCGCGGCAGCAGCTTCATGATGTATTCGGCGCCGATGATGGCGAACAGGTACGCCTTCGGGTTGCGGTTGATGGTCGAGAAGAACACTTGGCCGCCCGGCTTGACCATGCGGTAGCAGGCGCGGATCACCGACGACGGATCCGGTACGTGCTCGAGCATTTCCAGGCAAGTGACCACGTCGAACTGCTCGGGCATTTCCTCGGCCAGGGCTTCGGCGGTGATCTGCCGGTATTCGACGCTGACGCCGGATTCCAACTGATGCAGTTGCGCGACCGCCAGTGGCGCTTCGCCCATGTCGATGCCCATGACCGTGGCGCCGCGCTGGGCCATGGCTTCGCTGAGAATGCCGCCGCCGCAACCGACGTCGAGGACTTTCTTGCCGGCCAGGTTGACCCGCTCGTCAATCCAGTTGACCCGCAACGGGTTGATGTCGTGCAGCGGTTTGAATTCGCTTTCACGATCCCACCAGCGATGGGCCAGGGCTTCGAATTTGGCGATTTCGGCGTGGTCGACGTTGCTCATGATCTATTCCTCGAAAAACTTGAAAAAGGCTGTAGCCGCAGAGTCTGCTCCGCGGTATTTACGATTCGGTGTGGCCGCTGATGCGCTGGCCCCAGGCCCGGGCGGTGGCGCCCAGCTGTTGTTCGTCCAGACGGGTCAGGCGCCGGTCGTCGAGTAACTGTTTGCCGGCGACCCACAGGTGTTTCACGCAGTCGCGGCCGGTGGCATAGATAAGCTGCGACACCGGGTCGTAGACCGGTTGCTGGGCCAGGCCGGACAGGTCGAACGCGACGATGTCCGCAGTCTTGCCGATCTCCAGCGAACCGACCTGCGCCTCGATGCCCAGGGCACGGGCGCCGTTGAGCGTGGCCATGCGCAGCGCGCGATGGGCGTCCAGCGCGGTGGCCGAGCCAGCAACGGCTTTGGCCAGCAGCGCGGCGGTGCGGGTTTCGCCGAGCAGGTCGAGGTCGTTGTTACTGGCGGCGCCATCGGTGCCGACGGCGACGTTCACGCCAGCCTGCCACAGACGCTCGACCGGGCAGAAACCGCTGGCCAGCTTCAGGTTCGATTCCGGGCAGTGGATCACGCTGGTGTTGCTTTCTACCAGCAATGCCAGATCGTCATCGCTGATCTGGGTCATGTGCACCGCCTGGAAGCGCGGGCCGAGCAGGCCGAGACGACCGAGACGGGCCAGTGGCCGCTCGCCGCGATGTTCCAGCGCTTGCTGGACTTCGAAGGCGGTTTCGTGGACGTGCATGTGGATCGACGCGTCCAGCTCTTCGGCGATCACACGGATTTTTTCCAGGTTCTCGTCGCCCACGGTGTAGGGTGCATGTGGGCCGAAGGTGATCTTGATCCGTTCGTGATGCTTCAGATCGCCGAACAGCTCGACGCCCTGACGAATGGCCTCGTCGGCACTGGCGGCGCCAGGGATCGGGAAATCGAGGATCGGAATCGCGATCTGCGCGCGAATGCCGCTGTTGTGCACACGCTCGCTGGCGACTTTGGGGAAGAAATACATGTCGGAAAAGCAGGTGATGCCACCCTTGATCTGCTCGGCAATCGCCAGATCGGTGCCATCACGGACGAACTCTTCATCGACCCATTTGGCTTCGGCCGGCCAGATATGATTTTCCAGCCAGGTCATCAGCGGCAGATCGTCGGCCAGGCCACGGAACAGGGTCATCGCCGCATGGCCGTGAGCGTTGATCAGGCCCGGGCTGAGCAGCACGTCCGGCAATTCGCGGACTTCAGTGGCGTTACACTTCAATGCTTCGGCGCGCGGGCCGATAAACACGATGCGACCGTCGCGGATGCCCAGGCCATGCTCTTTGAGCACAACGCCTGCGGGTTCGACGGGTACCAGCCAGGTCGGCAGCAATAATAAGTCGAGCGCAATGGCAGGTTTCGGCATCGAGGGTCGGTTCCAGTGCTTTTGTAAAGGATGGCGAAGTATACCCGAGCGTCTTCGCGGGGGGATCGCTATAATCGGCGGCTTTTGTTCATGAGTGCGGGGTGAGGGATGCGCGATCGACTGTTGGCTGCGGAGAAAGTAAAGGCCATCGATTGGCGTGACGGCGCGCTTTACCTGCTGGATCAGCGTATTTTGCCGTTCGAGGAAACCTGGATTGCCTACACCAGCGCCGCCGGCGTGGCTGAGGCCATTCGCTCGATGGTGGTGCGTGGCGCGCCGGCCATCGGCATCAGCGCGGCTTATGGCATTGTGCTGGCGGCCCGCGCGCGGGTGGCCGAGGGCGGTGACTGGTACGCGGCGCTGGAGGAGGATTTCGCGCTGCTGGCCGATTCCCGCCCGACGGCGGTCAATCTGTTCTGGGCGCTCAATCGCATGCACGATCGATTGGATCGCCTGAAGGACAATGCCGATCCGCTGGCGGCGCTGGAAGCCGAGGCCATCGCCATTCATGAAAGTGATCGCGAAGCCAACCTGACCATGGCTCAGCTTGGCGTCGACCTGATCCGCAAACATCAGGGCAATGCCCAGGCGATTCTCACCCACTGCAATACCGGCGCCCTGGCCACTGGCGGTTTCGGTACCGCGCTGGGAGTGATTCGTGCGGCGTACCTGGAAGGCATGGTCGAGCGGGTTTATGCCGATGAAACCCGGCCATGGCTGCAGGGCTCGCGCCTGACCGCGTGGGAGTTGGCGAACGAAGGCATCCCGGTAACGCTCAACGCCGACTCGGCTGCTGCGCACATCATGAAAACCAAGGGCGTGACCTGGGTGATCGTTGGCGCTGACCGCATCACCGCCAATGGCGATGTGGCGAACAAGATCGGCACCTATCAACTGGCGGTCAACGCCATGCACCACGGCGTGCGTTTCATGGTGGTGGCGCCGAGTTCGACCATCGACATGCATCTGGCCAGTGGCGACGACATCCCGATCGAGGAGCGTGACGGCGCCGAGCTGCTGGAAGTCGGTGGCAAGCGCGTGGGGGCGGACGTCGAGGCGTTCAACCCGGTGTTCGATGTGACGCCGGCGGATCTGATCGATGCGATCGTTACCGAGAAGGGCATCGTCGAGCGACCGGATACGGCGAAGATGGCCCAGTTGATGTGCCGCAAGCGCCTGCATTGATGGGCTGTGGCGTCTGAAAGGACGCCATCGCCAGCAGGCTGGCTCCTACATTGATTGGTGTCGAACGCAAACCCTGTAGGAGTGAGCCTGCTCGCGATGGGGCCATCAAAGTCAATAAACATCTCCAAACCAAGCCCCAAATCTGCATTCAAAGAAGCTCTGAGCCTCTCTCGTCCCCTTTACGCCTGTCATCGGTCAACTAACTATGCTCCATGCGCATCTGGGGGATAGGTGCGTGGCGGCTCTTGTGATAACATCCGGCGTTTTCCGAGGCAGCTTCACGGAGCTGTCTTTACTGCGCAAATCCACGGTCCGAATTGTTGATTTGTCGTAAGTCGGCGCATGGCACTCAGCCTGCCCCGACGAGCTTCGTACATCCCATATGGATATGACGAAGTTTCACCAGAAAAAGGAATCAGGCTTCTCATGGGCGAACTGGCCAAAGAAATCCTCCCGGTCAATATCGAAGACGAGCTGAAACAGTCCTATCTCGACTACGCGATGAGCGTAATCGTCGGCCGTGCACTGCCGGATGCGCGCGATGGCCTCAAGCCCGTGCACCGTCGCGTACTGTTCGCGATGAGCGAGCTGGGCAACGACTTCAACAAGCCGTACAAGAAATCTGCCCGTGTTGTCGGTGACGTAATCGGTAAGTATCACCCGCACGGTGATACCGCGGTGTACGACACCATCGTCCGCATGGCTCAGCCTTTCTCCCTGCGCTACCTGCTGGTTGACGGTCAGGGCAACTTCGGTTCGGTCGACGGCGACAACGCCGCGGCCATGCGATACACCGAAGTGCGCATGACCAAGCTGGCGCACGAGCTGCTGGCCGACCTGCACAAGGAAACCGTGGACTGGGTGCCGAACTACGACGGCACCGAAATGATCCCGGCGGTGATGCCGACGCGCATCCCCAACCTGCTGGTCAACGGCTCCAGCGGTATCGCCGTGGGCATGGCGACCAACATTCCGCCGCACAACCTCGGTGAAGTCATCGACGGTTGCCTGGCCCTCATCGACAACCCTGAGCTGACCGTCGATGAGCTGATGCAGTACATCCCCGGTCCGGACTTCCCGACTGCCGCGATCATCAACGGTCGCGCCGGCATCATCGAAGCCTATCGCACCGGCCGCGGCCGCATTTACATGCGTGCCCGCTCGATCATCGAAGACATCGACAAGGTCGGTGGCCGTCAGCAGATCGTCATTACCGAACTCCCTTACCAGCTGAACAAGGCGCGTCTGATCGAGAAGATCGCCGAACTGGTAAAAGAGAAGAAACTCGAAGGCATCACCGAGCTGCGCGACGAGTCCGACAAGGACGGTATGCGCGTCGTGATCGAACTGCGTCGCGGCGAAGTGCCTGAGGTGATCCTCAACAACCTTTACGCCCAGACCCAGCTGCAATCGGTATTCGGCATCAACATCGTCGCGCTGATCGACGGCCGTCCACGTATCCTGAACCTCAAGGATCTGCTGGAAGCCTTCGTCCGTCACCGTCGCGAAGTCGTTACCCGTCGCACCGTGTTCGAGCTGCGCAAGGCCCGCGAGCGTGGTCACATCCTCGAAGGTCAGGCCGTTGCCCTGTCGAACATCGACCCGGTGATCGCCCTGATCAAGGCGTCTCCGACCCCGTCGGAAGCCAAGGAAGCGCTGGTCAGCACGCCTTGGGAATCTTCGGCGGTGGTGGCGATGGTGGAGCGTGCCGGTGCCGATTCGTGCCGTCCGGAAAACCTCGATCCGCAATACGGTCTGCGCGAAGGCAAGTACTTCCTGTCGCCAGAGCAGGCGCAAGCCATTCTGGAACTGCGTCTGCACCGTCTGACCGGTCTGGAACACGAGAAGCTGCTGGCCGAGTATCAAGAGATCCTCAACCAGATCGGCGAGCTGATCCGCATCCTCAACAGCGCCGTGCGCCTGATGGAAGTGATCCGCGAAGAGCTGGAAGTGATCCGCGCCGAATACGGCGACGTGCGCCGCACCGAGATTCTCGATGCGCGCCTCGATCTGACCCTGGGTGACATGATCCCGGAAGAAGAGCGCGTCGTGACCATCTCCCACGGTGGCTACGCCAAGACCCAGCCGCTGGCTGCGTACCAGGCTCAGCGTCGTGGCGGTAAAGGCAAGTCGGCGACCGGCGTCAAGGATGAGGACTACATCGCTCACCTGCTGGTCGCCAACAGTCACACCACGCTGCTGCTGTTCTCCAGCAAGGGCAAGGTGTACTGGCTGAAGACTTACGAAATTCCGGAAGCGTCCCGCGCCGCTCGCGGTCGTCCGCTGGTCAACCTGCTGCCGCTGGATGACGGTGAATACATCACCACCATGCTGCCGGTCGAGGAATACACCGAAGGTCACTTCATCTTCATGGCGACCGCCAACGGCACCGTCAAGAAGACCCCGCTGGAATCCTTCAGCCGTCAGCGCAGCGTCGGTCTGATCGCGCTGGAGCTGGACGAAGGCGACGTGCTGATCTCCGCGGCCATCACCGATGGCGAGCGCGAAGTGATGCTGTTCTCCGACGGCGGCAAGGTGACGCGCTTCAAAGAGTCCGATGTACGTGCCATGGGCCGTACCGCCCGCGGTGTGCGCGGCATGCGTCTGCCGGAAGGGCAGAAGCTGATTTCGATGCTGATCCCGGAAGAAGGCAGCCAGATCCTCACCGCTTCCGAGCGTGGTTATGGCAAGCGCACCGCGATCACCGAGTTCCCTGAGTACAAGCGTGGCGGCCAGGGCGTGATCGCCATGGTCAGCAACGAGCGTAACGGCCGTCTGGTCGGTGCGGTGCAGGTGCTCGACGGCGAAGAAATCATGCTGATCTCCGATCAGGGCACTCTGGTGCGTACCCGTGTCGACGAAGTGTCGAGCCTGGGTCGTAACACCCAGGGCGTGACCCTGATCAAACTGGCCAAGGATGAAACCCTGGTCGGTCTGGAGCGGGTTCAGGAGCCATCGGAAGTCGAAGGCGAAGAGCTTGAAGGTGAAGAGGGTGCTGGGTTCGAGGGTGATGTCGTGATCGACGACGTTGCCGAGGACCAGCAACTCGACGCCGCAGCTGACGAAGAGCCGCAGGAATAAGCGGACAAGCGAGGGGGCGGATGAAAATTCGCCCCCTTGTTATTTGTCCGGAATGAATTTCCCCTGTAGGAGCTGCCGAAGGCTGCGATCTTTTGATCTTGATTGGGCAAGGCAGGATCAAAAGATCGCAGCCTTCGGCAGCTCCTACATGGGGTCGGTGTACAGATTCGATGTGCAGAATCACCGATTTACAGATTTTTTGTGTATCACCAAGTCAGAGCGAGATTGGATGTGAGCAAGCGAGCCTATAACTTCTGTGCCGGTCCTGCGGCGCTTCCTGAAGCTGTACTGCAACGTGCCCAGGGTGAACTCCTTGATTGGCACGGCAAGGGGCTGTCGGTCATGGAAATGAGCCATCGCAGTGATGAGTTCGTGTCCATTGCCACCCAGGCCGAGCAGGACCTGCGTGACCTGCTGAATATCCCGTCGAACTATAAAGTGCTGTTTCTGCAGGGTGGCGCCAGCCAGCAGTTTGCGCAGATCCCGCTGAATCTGTTGCCGGAAAACGGCAGCGCCGACTATATCGACACCGGTATCTGGTCGCAGAAAGCCATCGAAGAAGCCTCGCGCTACGGCCACGTCAACGTTGCCGCCACCGCCAAGCCTTACGACTATTTCGCCATTCCGGGCCAGAACGAGTGGAGCCTGTCGAAAGACGCCGCTTACGTTCACTACGCGCCGAACGAAACCATCGGCGGTCTGGAATTCCAGTGGATCCCGGAAACCGGCGACGTACCGCTGGTGGCCGACATGTCGTCGGACATTCTCTCGCGTCCGGTCGATATCTCGCGGTTCGGCATGATCTACGCCGGCGCGCAGAAGAACATCGGCCCGAGCGGCATCGTCGTCAATATCATCCGCGAAGACCTGCTGGGCAAGGCGCGTTCGCTGTGCCCGACCATGCTCAACTACAAGGTCGCGGCCGATAACGGCTCGATGTACAACACCCCGCCGACCCTGGCCTGGTACCTGTCCGGCCTGGTGTTCCAGTGGCTGAAGGAGCAGGGCGGCGTCGAAGCGATTGCCAAGCTCAATGACGTCAAGCAGCGCACGCTGTACGACTTCATCGACGCCAGTGGTCTCTACAGCAACCCGATCAACAAGTCGGACCGCTCGTGGATGAACGTGCCGTTCCGTCTGGCTGACGATCGTCTGGACAAGCCGTTCCTCGCCGGTGCCGACGCGCGTGGCTTGCTCAACCTCAAGGGCCACCGCTCCGTGGGCGGCATGCGCGCCTCCATCTACAACGCCGTCGACATCACCGCCGTCAATGCGCTGGTGGCGTACATGGCTGAATTCGAGAAGGAACACGGCTGATGTCCGAGCAAGAACTCAAGGCACTGCGCGTTCGCATCGATGCTCTGGACAGCAAGGTCCTCGAGCTGATCAGCGAGCGTGCCCGCTGCGCCCAGGAAGTCGCGCGAGTAAAGATGGCCTCGCTGGCCGAAGGCGAAGTGCCGGTGTTCTATCGTCCCGAGCGTGAAGCTCAGGTGCTCAAGCGCGTGATGGAGCGTAATCAGGGGCCGTTGGGTAACGAAGAGATGGCGCGGTTGTTCCGCGAAATCATGTCCTCGTGCCTGGCGCTCGAGCAGCCGCTGAAAGTGGCTTACCTCGGCCCTGAAGGCACCTTCACCCAAGCGGCGGCCATGAAGCACTTCGGTCACGCGGTGATCAGCAAGCCGATGGCGGCGATCGACGAAGTGTTCCGTGAAGTGGCGGCGGGGGCGGTGAACTTTGGCGTGGTGCCGGTGGAAAACTCCACCGAAGGCGCGGTCAACCACACCCTCGACAGCTTCCTTGAGCACGACATGGTGATCTGCGGCGAAGTCGAGCTGCGCATTCACCATCATTTGCTGGTCGGTGAAAACACCAAGACTGACAGCATCAGTCGCATCTACTCCCATGCGCAATCGCTGGCCCAGTGCCGCAAGTGGCTGGACGCGCATTACCCGAATGTCGAGCGCGTGGCGGTATCGAGCAACGCCGAAGCGGCCAAGCGGGTCAAGGGTGAGTGGAACTCGGCGGCGATTGCCGGCGACATGGCGGCAGGCCTGTATGGCCTGACCCGTCTGGCCGAGAAGATCGAAGACCGTCCGGACAACTCGACGCGCTTCCTGATGATCGGTAACCAGGAAGTGCCGCCGACCGGCGACGACAAGACCTCGATCATCGTTTCGATGAGCAACAAGCCCGGTGCGCTGCATGAGCTGCTGGTGCCGTTCCATGACAACGGGATCGACCTGACCCGGATCGAAACCCGTCCGTCGCGCAGCGGCAAATGGACTTACGTGTTCTTCATCGACTTCGTCGGCCACCACCGTGATCCGTTGATCAAGGGCGTGCTGGAAAAGATCAGTCAGGAAGCAGTAGCACTCAAAGTGCTGGGTTCCTACCCGAAAGCAGTTCTCTAAGGGCGGTAGCAAATGAGTGGCAACTTCCTCGCTCTGGCACAGCCGGGCGTGCAACAACTTTCGCCGTACGTTCCGGGCAAGCCTGTGGACGAACTGGCGCGCGAGCTGGATCTGGATCCGGCGAAAATCGTCAAACTGGCGAGCAATGAAAACCCGTTGGGCGCCAGCCCGAAAGCGCTGGCAGCGATTCGCGAAGAGCTGGCCGAGCTGACCCGTTATCCGGACGGCAACGGCTTTGCGCTGAAATCGCTGCTGGCCGAGCAGTGCCGTGTCGAGCTGAATCAGGTGACCCTGGGCAACGGCTCCAACGACATTCTTGAGCTGGTAGCGCGCGCCTATCTGGCGCCGGGCCTGAACGCCGTGTTTAGTGAGCATGCGTTTGCGGTGTATCCGATTGCCACTCAGGCGGTCGGCGCGCAGGCCAAAGTGGTTCCGGCCAAGGATTGGGGGCATGACCTGCCTGCGATGCTCGCGGCCATCGACGCCAATACTCGTGTGGTGTTCATCGCCAACCCGAACAACCCGACCGGCACCTGGTTCGGCGCCGAAGCGCTGGACGAGTTCCTGCAGGACGTTCCGGAGCACGTGCTGGTGGTGCTGGACGAGGCGTACATCGAATACGCCGAAGGCAGCGATCTGCCAGACGGTCTGGATTTCCTCGCGGCGTACCCGAATCTGCTGGTATCGCGCACGTTCTCCAAGGCCTACGGTCTGGCGGCGCTGCGCGTAGGTTATGGCCTGTCCACTGCGGTGGTGGCGGACGTGCTGAACCGCGTGCGCCAGCCGTTCAACGTCAACAGCCTGGCCCTGGCCGCGGCCTGTGCGGCGTTGAAGGACGAGGAGTATCTGGCGCAAAGCCGTCAGCTCAACGAATCCGGCATGCAGCAGTTGCAGGATGGTTTCCGTGAGTTGGGTCTGAGCTGGATCGAGTCCAAAGGCAACTTTATTTGCGTCGACCTTGGTCAGGTGGCAGCGCCGATTTTCCAGGGCCTGCTGCGTGAAGGCGTAATCGTGCGTCCGGTGGCCAACTACGGCATGCCGAATCACCTGCGGGTGACCATCGGTCTGCCGGCGGAAAACAGCCGCTTCCTCGAAGCGCTGCGTAAGGTTCTGGCTCGTGGATGATGTCACTGCTCTGCAATCTGCTGCACCTATGATCGGTCGCCTTGTGGTGGTCGGTCTGGGATTGATCGGTGGTTCGTTTGCCAAAGGCTTGCGTGAAAGCGGTATCTGCCGTGAGGTGGTCGGGGTCGATCTCGACCCGCAATCGCGCAAGCTGGCGGTCGAGTTGGGCGTGGTGGATCGTTGCGAGGATGACCTGATCGCTGCGTGTCAGGGCGCCGACGTGATTCAACTGGCGGTACCGATTCTGGCCATGGAGAAGGTGCTGGCCCGTTTGGCGAGCGTCGATCTGGGTCAGGCGATTCTGACCGATGTCGGCAGCGCTAAGGGCAATGTGGTGCGCGCGGCGACCGAGGCGTTCGGCGGCATGCCGGCGCGCTTCGTCCCGGGCCATCCGATTGCCGGTTCCGAGCAGAGTGGGGTGGAAGCTTCCAACTCTGAGCTGTTCCGTCGGCACAAGGTGATTCTGACGCCGCTCGAGCAAACCGACCCGGCCGCACTGGCGGTGGTCGATCGCTTGTGGCGCGAACTGGGTGCCGACGTCGAGCACATGCAGGTCGAGCGCCACGATGAAGTGTTGGCCGCGACCAGTCATCTGCCGCACCTGCTGGCCTTCGGTCTGGTCGACTCGTTGGCCAAACGCAATGAAAACCTTGAGATCTTCCGTTACGCTGCCGGCGGTTTCCGCGATTTCACAAGAATCGCCGGAAGCGACCCGGTGATGTGGCACGACATCTTCCTCGCCAATCGCGAGGCTGTTCTGCGCACACTCGATACATTTCGCAGCGACCTCGACGCCTTGCGCGACGCGGTCGATGCAGGGGATGGGCACCAATTGTTGGGCGTCTTCACGCGCGCCCGGGTTGCCCGCGAGCATTTCAGTAAAATCCTGGCCCGCAGGGCCTATGTGGACGCTATGAATTCCAACGATCTGATTTTCCTGGCTCAACCTGGTGGCCGCCTGTCCGGTCGGATTCGCGTACCAGGTGACAAATCGATTTCCCACCGTTCGATCATGCTCGGCTCGCTGGCCGAAGGCGTGACCGAGGTTGAAGGGTTCCTCGAGGGCGAAGATGCCCTGGCGACCTTGCAGGCTTTTCGCGACATGGGCGTGGTCATCGAAGGCCCGCACCACGGTCGCGTGACCATTCACGGCGTCGGCCTGCATGGCTTGAAGCCGGCGCCGGGTCCGATCTATCTGGGCAACTCCGGCACTTCGATGCGTCTGTTGTCCGGCCTGCTGGCGGCGCAGAACTTCGACAGTACCCTGACCGGCGATGCGTCGCTGTCCAAGCGGCCGATGAATCGCGTGGCCAACCCGCTGCGTGAAATGGGCGCCGTGATCGAAACCGCTGCCGAAGGTCGTCCGCCGATGACCATTCGTGGCGGTCACAAGCTCAAGGGGCTGACCTACACCATGCCGATGGCCAGTGCTCAGGTGAAGTCCTGTCTGCTGCTGGCGGGCCTGTACGCCGAAGGCAAGACCACCGTCACTGAGCCGGCGCCGACCCGCGACCACACCGAGCGCATGCTGCGTGGTTTCGGCTATCCGGTAAGCGTCGATGGCGCCACGGCGTCGGTCGAATCCGGCGGCAAGCTGACCGCGACCCACATCGAAGTGCCGGGCGACATCTCGTCATCGGCGTTCTTCCTGGTGGCGGCCTCGATCGCTGAAGGCTCCGAGCTGGTGCTGGAACACGTTGGCATCAACCCGACGCGTACCGGTGTGATCGACATCCTGCGCTTGATGGGCGCTGATATCACCCTGGAAAACCAGCGTGAAGTCGGCGGCGAACCTGTAGCTGACCTGCGCGTGCGAGCGGCTAAACTGAAAGGTATCGAGATTCCGGAAGCGCTGGTGCCACTGGCCATCGACGAATTCCCGGTGCTGTTCGTGGCGGCGGCCTGCGCCGAAGGCCGTACCGTGCTGACCGGTGCCGAAGAGCTGCGCGTCAAGGAATCGGATCGTATTCAAGTCATGGCGGACGGCTTGCTGGCGCTGGGCGTCAAGTGCCAGCCGACCCCGGACGGCATCATCATCGATGGCGGCCAGATCGGTGGTGGCGAAGTGCATGGTCACGGTGATCACCGTATCGCCATGGCTTTCAGCGTCGCTTCGCTGCGCGCCACTGCTCCGATCCGCATCCATGATTGCGCCAACGTCGCGACGTCGTTCCCGAACTTCCTCGCGCTGTGCGCGCAGGTCGGCATTCGTGTGGTTCAAGAGGCTCAGTCGTGAAAAACATTGCACCGGTCATCACCATCGATGGGCCAAGCGGTTCGGGCAAGGGCACGGTCGCCGGGATTCTGGCCAAGCGTCTGGGCTGGAACCTGCTGGATTCCGGTGCGCTGTATCGCCTGCTGGCGTTCGCTGCGCACAATCATGGTGTCGACCTGACCAATGAAGAGCTGTTGAAGAAACTGGCCGCTCATCTGGATGTGCAGTTCATCGCGGCGACCGACGGTCAGCTGCAGCGCATCATTCTGGAGGGTGATGAAGTCAGCGATGTCATCCGCACTGAAAGCGTCGGTTCCGGTGCTTCTCAGGTGGCCGCGTTGCCGGCAGTCCGCGAGGCGCTGCTGCAGCGCCAGCGTGCTTTTCAGGAGGTGCCGGGCCTGGTGGCCGATGGTCGTGACATGGGTACTGTGGTTTTTCCTGATGCACCGTTGAAGATTTTCCTCACCGCCAGTGCCGAGGAACGGGCGCGCCGCCGATATTTGCAGTTGAAGGGCAAAGTCGAGGGTGTTAGTCTGTCGAGTCTGCTAGATGAGATCCGTGCACGCGACGAGCGTGATACCCAGCGCGCAGTAGCCCCGCTCAAACCGGCGGCAGATGCGATACAGCTGGATTCCACGGAGTTGTCCATCGATCAGGTGCTTGAACGCATCATGAGCGAGATCGCCATTCGCGATATCGCCGGGTGACCAAGAAGGCCGCAGGGGACCAGTCATAGTCCTGCAGCGCTTCTTTTAAATGAAACTAACCCACGCCGTCTGGGGTGTGGAGATGGGCGTATTCTTCGCCCTCATCTACAGGAATTAAAATGAGCGAAAGCTTTGCGGAACTCTTTGAAGAAAGCCTAAAGACCCTGAACCTTCAGGCAGGCTCCATCATCACCGGTGTTATCGTTGATATCGATTACCAGGCTCGCTGGGTAACCGTTCACGCTGGTCTGAAGTCTGAAGCACTCATCCCGCTGGAACAGTTCTACAACGATGCTGGTGACCTGACTATCAATGTCGGTGACGAAGTTCACGTTGCTCTGGATTCGGTTGAAGACGGTTTCGGTGAAACCAAGCTGTCCCGTGAAAAAGCCAAGCGCGCTGAATGCTGGATCGTTCTGGAAGCAGCCTTCGCAGCTGAGGAAGTGGTCAAGGGCGTTATCAACGGTAAGGTTAAAGGCGGCTTCACTGTCGACGTTAACGGCATCCGTGCGTTCCTGCCAGGTTCCCTGGTTGACGTCCGTCCAGTGCGCGACACCACGCACCTGGAAGGCAAAGAGCTGGAATTCAAGGTCATCAAGCTGGACCAGAAGCGCAACAACGTTGTCGTTTCCCGTCGCAGCGTCCTGGAAGCCGAGAACTCCGCCGAGCGTGAAGCTCTGCTGGAATCCCTGCAGGAAGGCCAGCAAGTCAAAGGTATCGTCAAAAACCTCACCGATTACGGCGCATTCGTCGATCTGGGTGGCGTGGACGGCCTGCTGCACATCACCGACATGGCCTGGAAGCGCATCAAGCATCCTTCCGAGATCGTCAACGTTGGTGACGAAATCGACGTCAAGGTTCTGAAATACGATCGCGAACGCAACCGTGTTTCCCTGGGCCTGAAGCAACTGGGCGAAGATCCATGGGTTGCTATCAAAGCCCGTTACCCAGAAAGCACTCGCGTTACCGCTCGTGTAACCAACCTGACCGACTACGGCTGCTTCGCTGAGCTGGAAGAAGGCGTTGAAGGTCTGGTACACGTTTCGGAAATGGACTGGACCAACAAGAACATCCACCCTTCGAAAGTCGTACAAGTCGGCGACGAAGTGGAAGTCATGGTTCTGGACATCGACGAAGAGCGTCGTCGTATCTCCCTGGGCATCAAGCAGTGCAAGTCGAACCCATGGGAAGACTTCTCTGGCCAGTTCAACAAGGGCGACAAGATCTCCGGCACCATCAAGTCGATCACCGATTTCGGTATCTTCATTGGTCTGGACGGCGGCATCGACGGTCTGGTTCACCTGTCCGACATCTCCTGGAACGAAGTGGGCGAAGAAGCCGTACGTCGTTTCAAGAAGGGCGACGAGCTGGACACCGTCATCCTGTCGGTTGACCCAGAGCGCGAGCGCATCTCCCTGGGCATCAAGCAACTGGAAAGCGATCCGTTCTCCGAGTACGTCTCGGTTAACGACAAAGGCGCTATCGTTACTGGCACCGTGAAAGAAGTTGACGCCAAAGGCGCCATCATCGTTCTGGCTGACGACATCGAAGCGACCCTGAAAGCCTCCGAAATCAGCCGTGACCGCGTTGAAGACGCGCGCAACGTTCTGAAAGAAGGCCAGGAAGTTGAAGCCAAGATCATCAGCGTTGATCGCAAGAGCCGCGTAATCCAGCTCTCGATCAAGTCGAAAGACGATGCTGAAGAGAAAGAAGCTATCCAGAGCCTGAAATCGGCTCCGGCAGCTGAAGGCGAAGCAGACACCACTATGGCTGCACTGCTGCGTCAAGCAATGGCCAAACAGAACTAAGTTCTGCTTGATCATGAAAAAGGGCGACTTCGGTCGCCCTTTTTTGTGCCTGCGATTTGGTGGAGAAGGGTGCTTGAGATGTATCCGGTTTGTTGTGAAACCAATCCTTCTGCCTGGTTGTCTGTTTCTTTAATCGGATCAATCGCCTATTCGCGACTAAGCTAGGTATTAGTCGTGCAGTAGTCGGGCATTGCCTGGCATAAGGAAGTGGATGAACAGATTTATTGTCTTGATGGCGTTGTTGGTATTGGCTGGCTGTACCACGAGTGCCAAGACTCATGCTGTGCGAGGTGCCAGTGGTATAGAAATTGACTGCTCTGGTCTGGGGTCAGGGTGGGAAAAATGTCAAAGGCGCGCGGCGAAGGAGTGCAAGGGGGTAGGTTACAAAGTGATCACCCGATCTGATCAGGCGAAGGATGAAGATGAATATCCGTTTGGCTTCAATCCCGCAGGCTACGTCACTCGAACCATGCTGGTCATGTGCCGTTGAGTGTGCGCTGCTTCGGCTTGTGCTTTTGTGCGCTGAAAACAGGCGTTTCGGCGCCAAGGAAGATATGTCAATCCCTGGGCTGTTCAAAATCTTCCGGGCGTGCTAAAACCTTTCAAGCGCTGATCTAGCTGCTTGAAAAAGAAGGGAAAAATATGACGAAGTCGGAGTTGATCGAACGAATTGTCACCCATCAAGGGCTACTCTCATCCAAGGATGTGGAGCTGGCCATCAAGACCATGCTTGAACAAATGTCCCAGTGCCTGGCTACCGGTGATCGCATCGAGATCCGTGGGTTTGGCAGCTTTTCTCTGCACTACCGCGCGCCGCGCGTCGGTCGCAATCCGAAGACTGGTCAGTCGGTCAGTCTGGACGGCAAGTTCGTTCCGCATTTCAAACCGGGCAAGGAATTGCGTGACCGGGTGAATGAGGAAGAGGAGGAGGGGGTTTGACAGTCGCTAGCCTGAAGGGAGTTAGTCATGCGTAACATCAAGCGCATGCTTCTTAGTATTTTAATTTTATTGCTGGTGTTGGTGATTCTGGCGTTTGTGCTTGAGAATCAGCAATCCATTTCGTTGGTGTTTCTCGGGTGGGCCGGGCCCCAGCTTCCAGTATCGTTGGTAGTAGTCTTCGCACTACTTATCGGTATGTTGATTGGCCCGATGCTGGGGTGGTTTCTGGGGCGTTCGTCCAGAGCGGCGCGCAAGCGGCTGGTCTAAGATCGACGGCAACAGGTAATCCTTCAAATTCGGCTCGGCGCCTGTCCATATCCATTAGTAAAACGTTCATTAAGCTGTAAAATGCAACCCTTGTTCGATAGTGGTTTATTTCCACGTCGATTCAGACTGACTCTGACGGAAGTCTCAGATTTGATGGCTTCTGCATTCATGGATTAGACAGTGCTCGTTGGTGCCACTGTCCGCAGCTCAAGGGTATGCTTTCGCGTGAAAATTCTAGTTACCGGCGGCGCCGGCTTCATTGGCTCGGCAGTCATCCGTCACATCATCTCCAATACTACTGATTCTGTCGTCAATGTCGATAAGCTGACCTACGCCGGCAATCTGGAGTCCTTGGCAGAAGTCAGCCAGAACTCGCGTTACGCTTTCGAGCGCGTCGATATCTGCGATCGTGATCAGATCGACCGTGTCCTGCGTGAACACCAACCAGATGCAATCATGCATCTGGCAGCAGAATCCCACGTAGATCGCTCGATCTCCGGCCCGTCCGAGTTCATCCAGACCAACATCATCGGCACCTATACACTGCTCGAAGCTGCGCGACACTACTGGGCTGCGTTGGATGACACGCGCAAAGCCAACTTCCGCTTCCACCACATTTCGACTGACGAAGTTTACGGAGACCTCGAAGGTCCGGAAGACCTCTTCACCGAAACTACGCCTTACCAGCCAAGCTCTCCATATTCGGCTAGCAAAGCCAGCTCCGATCACTTGGTTCGTGCCTGGGCCCGCACCTACGGTCTGCCAACACTGGTTACCAATTGCTCGAACAACTACGGCCCATGCCATTTCCCTGAGAAGTTGATCCCGCTGATCATTCTCAACGCACTGGAAGGCAAGCCGCTGCCGGTTTACGGCAAAGGCAATCAGGTTCGTGATTGGCTGTATGTCGAGGACCATGCTCGCGCGCTGTACAAGGTCGTGACTGAAGGTGTGATTGGCGAGACTTACAACATTGGCGGTCACAACGAAAAGCAGAACATTGAGGTGGTCAATACCCTCTGTGCACTGCTGGATGAGCTGCGCCCGGACTCGGCTTATCGTCCGCACGCCAACCTGATCACTTACGTTCAGGACCGTCCAGGCCACGATCAGCGTTATGCCATCGACGCGAGCAAGATTCAGCGGGAGTTGGGCTGGACGCCGGAAGAGACTTTCGACACCGGTATTCGCAAGACTGTCGAGTGGTACCTCAACAATTCCGAGTGGGTCGCCCACGTGAAAAGTGGAAGCTACCAGCAGTGGATCGACCAGAACTACGCGGATCGTTCGGGCAAGGCATGAAAATCCTTTTGCTGGGCAAGAACGGCCAGGTCGGCTGGGAGTTGCAACGGTCCTTGGCGCCGCTTGGTGAGTTGATCGCCCTGGATCGTCACTCTGTGGATGGGTTGTGCGGTGATTTGTCCGATCTGGAAGCATTGCGCGCAACAATTCGGCAGATCAAGCCCGATATCATCGTCAACGCCGCCGCATACACCGCAGTCGACAAGGCTGAGTCCGACGTAGAGCTGGCCTATCGTGTGAATGGTGAGGCAAGCCGGCTTTTGGGCGAAGAGGCTGCACTTTTGGGTGCCTTGCTGGTTCATTACTCCACTGATTATGTATTCAGCGGCGAAGGCCACCGTCCTTGGCAAGAGACCGATGCGGTCGCTCCTGTCAACCGGTATGGTGCGAGCAAGCTGGCAGGTGAACAGGCGATCACGGCTTCGGGATGCAAGCACTTGATCTTCCGTACAAGCTGGGTTTACGGCGCCCGAGGCAATAACTTTGCCAAAACCATGATGCGTCTGGCGAAAGATCGCGAAACGCTGAGTGTTATTGCCGATCAGATCGGTGCGCCGACGGGTGCCGATCTGATTGCCGATGTCACCGCATTGACGATTCGCCAAGTGCTACAACGGCCGGAACTGTCAGGTTTATATCATTTGACAGCGGCTGGCGAAGTGTCGTGGCATGGTTACGCAAGTTACGTTATCGATTTTGCTCAGGCCAATGGCGAACAGCTTGCGGTGGCCACGATAAATGCGATCGATACAACCGCTTATCCTACCCCCGCGCGTCGGCCTTTGAATTCACGCTTGAATACCCAGAAGCTGCGCGACAATTTCTCTCTACACTTGCCGGATTGGCAAAGTGGTGTAACCCGAATGCTTAGGGAAGTTCTGAACAAATGACCACGACAAATCGTAAAGGCATTATTCTCGCCGGCGGCTCGGGCACGCGCCTGCACCCGCTGACTCTTGGCGTGTCCAAACAGATGCTGCCGATCTACGACAAGCCGATGATCTTTTATCCGCTGTCGGTGCTGATGCTGGCGGGTATGCGAGAGATTCTGATTATCTCCACCCCTGAAGACTTGCCGTTGTTTCGCAAGCTGCTTGGCGATGGCAGCCTTTACGGGATCAAGCTGACGTATGCCGAGCAGCCTAGCCCGGATGGACTGGCACAGGCCTTCATCATCGGTGAGGAATTTATCGGCAGTGATCCTTGCTGTTTGATTCTTGGCGACAATATTTTTTATGGTCAGCATTTCTCCGACAATTTGCGTTCCGCCAGTTCGCAAGTGAAAGGGGCTACCGTATTCGGCTATCACGTATCCGATCCGGAGCGTTTTGGTGTCGTCGAATTTGACAAAAACGGTCGGGCCTTGAGTATTGAGGAAAAGCCCCTCAAGCCCAAGTCGAACTATGCGGTGACCGGTCTCTACTTCTACGACAATGAAGTGGTCGAGATCGCCAAGAGCATCAAGCCTTCCGAGCGTGGTGAGTTGGAAATCACGGACGTGAACCGAGCCTACCTGGAGCGCAAGAGTCTTAACGTCGAAATGTTGGGCCGTGGCTTTGCCTGGCTCGATACCGGTACTCACGATTCCCTGCTGGAAGCCAGTCATTTCGTACATACCATCGAACAGCGACAGGGCCTTAAAGTCGCCTGCCTGGAAGAGATTGCCTATCACAACGGCTGGATCACTCCCGAGCAACTGGCTGCACAGGCTGAAGCCTTGAAAAAGACGGGTTACGGTCAGTACCTGCAGAAGCTCCTGGACTCGCCCTCTGACTGATTCGAAACAACATTTTTCGAACGGTAGCGCTCAATCGGTTCAAGTAGGAACGGCATGCCAGTAAAACATCCCAAGGTTGCGGTTTTGCTGGCTGCCTTCAATGGCATGCAATGGATCGAGGAGCAGTTGGCTTCGATTCTTGGGCAGTCGCTTGTTGACGTCACATTGTTTATCAGTATTGATCCCTCCAGTGATGGTACGGAAGAATGGTGCTGCGCCTTTGCTGCTCGGCACCAAGCTGTTCTTGTTCTGGCGGCAGCAGGTAAATTTGGCGGTGCATCCCGTAACTTTTTCCGGCTGATTCGCGATGTCGACTTTCAGGGTTTTGATTATGTCGCTTTTGCCGATCAGGACGATGTCTGGCACCCGGACAAGCTCTTGCGTGCAACCCGTTACATCCAGTCAGGCCATATAGACGCCTACTCGAGCAATGTCACCGCATTCTGGCCGAACGGCGATACCCATCTAGTGAACAAGGCGCAGCCGCAGGTCGCTTGGGACTATCTGTTCGAGGCGGCTGGGCCTGGCTGCACTTATGTCATGAGCAACAAGATGGCCGTTGCGCTGAAAACCGACATGCTTGCCAATTGGCAGCGATTGCAAGACGTCAGCCTGCACGACTGGTATTGCTACGCCTTTGCGCGAAGTCATGGCTACCGTTGGCACATCGACCCTGTCCCCTCCATGAATTACCGACAGCATGAGCGTAACCAAGTGGGGGCGAACAAGGGCCTTAGTTCCCTGGTCGTTCGTTACAAGACGATTCATGAAGGCTGGTGGTTCCATCAGGTGCAGCTCATAGCTTGTCTGGTCGGTTTGCAGAATGAGCCGTTTGTAAAACCATGGCTGGGGCTTCGCCGTCGGCATCTAATTGGTTTGTCTTTCAGTGCCTGGAAGTGTCGGCGTCGTGTTCGGGACAAGTTTTTTTTCTTTTTTGTCTGTTGGGCCGCTGCAGTTTTTGGAAGTAAGAACGGATGAGAAAGCCCAAAGTGCTTGTGACGGGGGCGAACGGTTTCGTCGGTGAGGCGTTGGTGTTTCGCCTGCTTCTGGATAAGAAATTCACGCCGATCGCAGCAGTGCGCGGCGAGACGCGGTTACAGGGACTGTGTCCCGTCGTCCGCTTCGATCTCGTCGAATCCCGCACCTTGCCGTCGCTCGCTGATGTCGAGGTAGTGGTGCACGCTGCCGCAAGAGTGCACGTGATGCATGAGGTTGCGACGGATGCACTGGCGGAATTTCGCAAGGTCAATGTGGAGGGGACTTTAAGGCTTGCCAGGTTGGCGGCAGAGGCGGGGGTGAAGAGATTCATTTACCTGAGTTCGATTAAGGTGAACGGCGAGAGTACTGCTCGGGGTGAGAGGTTCATGCCTGACGATGCGCCGGCCCCGGCAGATCCTTACGGTGTCTCAAAGCTGGAGGCCGAAATAGCGCTGCAACAGCTAGGTATGCTGTTGGGTATGGAAATCGTCATTATTCGTCCCCCTCTGGTATACGGACCGGGGGTAAAGGCCAATTTCCAAAGCATGATGCGCTGGGTGGCCAAGGGCGTGCCATTGCCATTGGGTGGGCTGTGCAATAATCGAAGCCTGGTCTCTATTGGTAATTTGGTGGATCTGATTGAACGCTGCATTGCTCATCCTGCGGCTGCGGGCAAAACTTTTTTAGTCAGCGATGGCGAGGATTTGAGCACCACTCACTTGCTCCGACGCATGGCCGCTGCCATGGGTGTGAAATCGCGGCTGGTAGCGGTTCCACCAGTACTGCTGCGTTTGGGGGCGTCTCTCATGTGCCGTCCTGCGATAGCGCAGCGGTTGTGCGGCTCGTTGCAGGTCGATATTCAGCAAACCTGCAGGATATTGGAGTGGTCACCTCCAGAGAAGATAGATCAAGCCTTGTGCAGGGCGGCGAATGAGTTCTTGCAACATGGTGTGCATTGAACTCTCGCGTTCTTGGTCGGAAAGCTTGCAAAAATCGACGAGGTCGACGCCTTCGGTCGGAATGGGCAGATGAGGTCGACACGTTTTGAATTCGAAAAGCAAGAAGGGCAGAATGCTACCCTTTTGCCAATGTGGGGCGCTTTGATACCCTAGCTGACTGGGCAGCGAGGCGTGTTTGTCGCCGATCCGTGGATGTGCAAATCAAATGAATCGTAGGGTGATGTCATCGAGCTATTAACGGCAAGGCTTAATTCGCTACAATACCTTTATTGCGTCGCCTTGGCTCATTGATGAGACTTTCGAGAACTTTGTACTCTTGCTGCGCTCGTGTAGTGAATGAATACGGTGCTATTTTTATTTTTATGCGATGGAGTGCTCGGTGGTAATCCCTTTTTCATCTGTTCAGCAAGAGTCGGGTCCCGGATCCTTCGGTTCAGATGCTTCCACTGGAGTCCCGTTGGTGTCAGTACTCCTGTGTACTTACAACGGTGAGCGGTTTTTGAGAGAACAGTTGGAATCAATTGCACGGCAGACGTATTCTGGCTGGGTTGTTGCGGTTTCTGATGACGGCTCTACGGATTCGACTCTGGAGATTCTTCAGGAATACAAAGAGAAGTGGGGAGAGGAAAAAATCAAGGTTTTTTCCGGTCCACGACAGGGATTTGCTTTAAATTTCATTTCGCTGGCCTGCCGGGGTGAAGTTAATTCAGCGTTTTACGCCTGGGCTGACCAGGATGACATCTGGCGTGATCATAAGCTTGAAACCGCGCTCGATCAGCTTCGGTCCATTCCTCAAGATGTACCCGCTCTTTATTGTGGCAGGACCGAGTTGATCAATGAGGATTGCCAATCCATCGGGCTCTCACCGTTATTCAATCGTCCCGCCACATTCTCCAACGCATTGGTACAAAGTATCGGTGGGGGAAATACGATGGTGTTCAATCATGCAGCCTGCCGCCTCTTGCGAGAAACGGGCAAGGATCTGACTATCGTATCCCACGACTGGTGGGCCTATCTGGCCGTGACCGGGGCAGGTGGGCGTATTCTTTATGACGCCACGCCCACCATCCTTTACCGGCAGCACGATGATAATATAATTGGCTCGAATTCCGGTTTTTTCTCACGGATTGATCGGCTGCGCATGATCTTCAAAGGGCGTTTTCGCAGTTGGAATGAGTCGAATATCCGTGCCTTGGACTCGATCGACTACCGATTGAGCGAAGAAAACCGTAGCATATTGAACAGTTTCAAGGAGGCGAGGGCGCACCGGGGCGTGAGGCGGTTTTTGTGTCTGCGGCGCTCGGGAGTCTACCGACAAACTTTTTTGGGCAATATCGGCCTGATCCTCGCGGCAATCTTCGACGGTATTTGAAGAGGCGCCTGCCAGTGCTTCGACGTATCCGAAGGGTCAAAAGCCGGGCTTTCGCATACGTAATACCAGGATGATGATGCTCTTCATTTCAAACTTCGCTTTTCCTCGGATTCGCTAATGAACCCCCATACACCGTCACCTTCCAGCATGTTCGATATGGTCCGCACCTTTTGGGAGCGCCGATCCATTATCCAAAAAATGACAGTCCGAGAGGTCATCGGTAGATACCGCGGTTCGGTCATGGGCCTGGCGTGGTCCTTTTTCAATCCGATTTTACTACTGGTTGTTTACACATTTATTTTTGGCGTGATTTTCAAGTCTCGTTGGGGTAACACGGAGACTCATGACACAGGTGAGTTCGCTATCATTATCTTTTCGGGGATGATTGTGCATGGACTATTTGCAGAATGTTTCAATCGCGCGCCCGGTCAAATTGTCGGTAATCCCAACTATGTCAAAAAAATTATTTTCCCTTTAGAGATCCTGCCATGGATTTCGATGGGGGCTGCGCTGTTTCACACAGCCATCAGTTGGTTTGTTTTGCTGGTAGCAGAGTTGTTGCTGAAGGGGTCGATTCCCTGGACAGCCATATTATTTCCGGTCGTGTTGTTTCCTCTGGTGTTACTCACCATGGGGTTTTCTTGGTTTCTGGCTGCAACTGGCGTCTACTTTCGGGATATTTCCCAACTCACGGGTATCATCACTACCGTTCTGATGTTTTTGTCACCGATGTTTTACCCTATGACCGCCGTATCCGAACAATATAGATATCTTCTTTACCTGAATCCGTTGACCTTCATTATCGAAACATCCCGGGGGGTTTTGATCTGGGGAACTTTGCCTTCGATCGTTCCACTGGCTAGCTATTATTTATTGAGCATCGTCGTCGCGTGGGCAGGCTTTTGGTGGTTCCAAAAAACCCGTAAAGGTTTTGCCGACGTCCTTTAAGGATGAGCGAACCGTTCGATAAATGTATTCGTAGAGAGCATTCCATGAAACGACTCCTCAAAACGCTCCCATCCAGATTGGGAAAAAAACTTGAGCAGCGGCGATGGCAAGCTGCGTTGGAGACGAGCGCACTGTTCAACGCCCCTTGGTATCTAGCACAAAATGCCGATGTGGCCGCCGCGGGAGTTGATCCGCTTCGGCACTACCTGAGTGTCGGCTGGAGAGAGATGCGTGATCCCTGCGCGGAGTTCGATGGGACTTACTATCTCACCCGTTATCCGGATGTGGCCGCTTTGGGCGTTCCTCCGTTAGTGCACTACTGGCTGCATGGGCGTCATGAGGGCCGCCATCTCAATCCGTCACTGGATCTGGAATGGATAAACGCCAAGCATCTTGCAGAGCAAAAGGATGTGGATACAACCGCGTCGATCCTTTCATCGACTGCGTCAAACCTGGTTCCCTACATCAGTGTGATCATTCCGACCTATAACAGACTGCGCCTGTTGCCCACGGTAATCGAGGCATGGCGTATTGTTGATAGGCATACTGATTTTCCGTATGAGATTATTTTTTCGGATGATGGCTCGGAAGATGGCAGTGTCGAATTTCTTGAGCAGGTCTCCAATCTTCCGATCAGGGTTCTGAAAAACGATCACGGTGGTGCATCGAAAGCGAGAAATGCTGCCATACGCGCCGCCGCAGGCGAGCGCTTGCTCATAATTGGCGATGATATTTTCCCCGCACCGGATCTTTTGAATGTCCACGCAAATCTGGCAAAGCGACTGGGTCGCAATGTTGCAACGCTTGGCGTTGTTGATTGGGCTTCTGATCTGACGGTCAACCACTTGATGGAGCACATTACTGAAATCGGTAATGAGCAATTTAGTTATAACCGGTTGCCGGACGAGTCCTTTGTGGATTTTAGGCACTTTTATACTTGTAATATTTGTATTGATCGGGAGCTCGTTGCCTCTCAGGAAACGATTTTTGATGGCCGTTTTGATCAATACGGATTTGAAGATATCGAGTTGGGATATCGCCTCTCTTTGCAGGGTATGAAGATTTACTACAGTACCAGTGCCAAGGGTGATCATTATCATCCGTACGTTGTGGAAGGTTTCTGCAAGCGCCAGATCTGTGCCGGTCGTATGGCGGTGGTTTTTCGAGACGCTCACCCGGGCGTAGGTAGGATACTCGGGATCGATACGCTCGCGGAGGCATTGAAGAACTCCAAAACGGAGCGTCAGGGGGTAAGCCAGGCAGAGTGGCAGGCGAGGCTGGATAGGCTCGTTGAGCGTTGCAATTATCTTGAAAGCTTAATCCAGAAAAATGGAAAGAAAGCCAGAAAGGTGGTCGGCGCTTATTTGAGTTTTATTTATACGACACTTTTTCGGGCGATGTACGAATATGGCGTCCTGCAAAGAATTTCGGGTAGTGACCAAGTTTTGGCCCTGGCAATGTCGCGACATTTTGGCCCGATCTGGAATAGCTACTGGAGGCAGTTGGAAACGAACAAATCAGAGTCGCTGGAGTTCGATGACCAGTTGACGTCCAACTTATTTGCCGCTCATATCAGTCACGATGCCTCAGAGTTGCTCCAGCCTCAAATACAGCGCCAGGCGTTCGATGAACTAGAGATGCTGTTTGTTTTGTCCAATCAGCCAAGTGCTGATAACAACACGCGTGTTCGTCTCCAACGAAAGGCTGGCCGGGCGCTCTACTACCTCGCCAAGGATCCACGTTATCTTTTCAGACGCCTACATGAGGCCGTGAAGCGTCGTACCACCGCACCGCAAGTGAAGGTCCAAGATTTTCCAGCATCAGGCTCACGGGTTTCGTTGCGTTTGATCGTAAACCGCAACAATACGCAGTCTGAGCAAATTATCGAGCGTTTTCGGGGCATTATGGGCGCCGACGCCTCGGTATCCTGGCTTGAAAATGACGGAAAGTTGTCTGCTGAAAAAGTTGGTAGTGACGATACGGCGCAGGAGTTCTGTTATTTTTGGCCCAATACCCTCGCCGATTTTCCGCACCGCGACCATCTGCTCGGAGCTTGGCTCGCACTTGTCGAAAATGCTTGCGACGTCGTGCTGCTTTCCTATGACCTGCGCAATGACGGTAACGTTAGTTATGGGCAGCTGCGCAATCAGATGGTGTTCTCGCGGGCCATTAGCAGCAATATTCTGCGCGAGGACCTGAAGGGCGTGGAGTTTTGCGGAAAGCTGTATCGAACTGAGTGCAGGCATGTCAGTGCGGATAACATTTCATCCGTTTCTGAGCTTCTAGGTAGAGACGTACAGTTCAATGAGCATAACTCTTGGTTTCAAACCAACCAATTCAAACAACGATCAGCCGGTCATTTTTTACCCGCGCTGATAAAGTCACCAAAGAATCGCCCGCTTGTTTTCGTGTTCCCGGTATTTGTTGCGGTGGGTGGGGTGGAGCGTAATACGGTCGAAGTCATCCGACGACTCAAGGATTCCTATGACTTTGTAATCGTCACGATGGAGCGTTTGCGTCATGAACAGGGTAGCTTGGCCAGTCAGTTCCAGGATGCGGGTGCGCGAGTAATCGAGATGTCGGAAATTGCGCCGCACTCCGAGTATTTGCGTATTCTCCTGCGCTTGAAAAACTGGCTAGCGCCGGATTTGGTATGGATTTGCAACGGTTCGCCATGGCTTTGCGATAACGCATTGAACCTGCGAGCGCTATTTCGCGATATTCCAATCGTCGATCAAGAAGTATATGACGCCAAGGAAGGATGGATTAATCGTTACCATGAACCTGGTATTCGTTCCTTTGATCGGTTCATAGCAATCAATCAAAAGATTCGTCAGCGTTTCGTGGGCGATTTGAATATTCCCACGAGTAAGGTTGATTTGATTTATTCGGCAGTCGATATTCAGCGGATAATCGATTTCAAGGCGACGCAGAGCACTCCTGAGGCTGTCCGACTAAAGTTGGGACTGCCGGCAAGCAGTAAGCTGTTTACATTTGTCGGGCGCCTGACTGATCAGAAACGCCCTCTTGAGTTCCTGAAGATTGCGAAGTCACGCCAGGGATATCCGGACGAATTCTACGTTCTTGTCGGTGATGGGGAACTTGCGAAAGAGTGCGTTGATTTCATCCGGCGAGAAAAGCTCGATAATGTCATGCGTATTCCGTACGTCGAAAATACACTTGAACTTGCCAGTGTCACGGAAGGCTTGATCATCACATCGGCATACGAAGGTCTGCCAATTGCAATGATTGAGGTGTTGAACTTTGCTGTTCCTGTTTTTGCCACGGATACAGGTGATATTCAGAATGTCCTGGACGATTATGCTGGCGGGCGAACTATCCCGGTAGAGCTTGGCGGCGAATCGCGCGACATCGCATATGCAGAATGGATAGCATCGTTGGCCCAATACAAGGCATCACTGCTGGCTTTTGAAAATGATATTTTGCAGCGATTCTCTAGCGCTGAGATCGCCAATCAGTACATCGATTGCTTCAATAAAGCCAGTCTAGGTTATGAAGAGGCTGCGTCATGAGGAAGGTTGTTCTGATCGGCGGTGGCGGTTTTATTGGGCAGCACGTTGCTCATCATTTATTAAAAGATGGCCTGAAGGTTGATATGTTGTGTCGCAACAGCCATTCTAAATCTGACGCCGTCACTAAGAATCTGGATGTTCACTATGGCGATTATGCTGATCGTGATCTGTTGCGGAAAGTCTTATCAGGGGCACACGCTGTAGTTCATCTGGCTCATGACAGTTTGCAACTGAACCAGGCCTGCGATATGGCGGATGAGTATCAGCGCAATATCGCACCCGCTATCCAGTTGATGGAGGAGTGTATTGCTGCTGGCGTTGCCCGATTCATATTTGTTTCTTCCGGTGGCACAGTCTACGGCAATCCGGATTCCAGAAGCCCGCTAAGAGAAGACGCGGCAGCACAGCCCATTTCTCTCTACGGGACCTCTAAGCTCTGTATTGAGCATATGGTGCACTTGTACTGCCGGCAGCGTGGTTTGCCGGGTATCGTTGTGCGCCCGGCAAACGCCTACGGCCCTGGCCAGATTCCTTTCAAGGGGCAGGGCTTGGTGGCGACGGCGTTTGCGTCTGCTCTGCAGGGCAAATCCATTACGATTTTTGGTGATGGCGGGGCAGTACGTGATTATGTGCACGTCAATGATATTGCCTTTGCAATTATCGGGCTTCTCGAAGCTGGCCAGATTGGCGAAGTTTACAATGTGGGTAGCGGAGTAGGGACTTCGGTTCTGCAGCTCGTTGAAGAGCATGTTTTGCCGATTGTCAGAAGCGCGGGGTACAATCTGCAGTTGGAAAGAAGAGACGCGCGCGCGATTGACGTTGCTTACAACGTGCTTGATGTAGAAAAGCTAAGTCGCTGCATTCATTTTTCACCCATTACTCTAGCTGCAGGCTTGCCTGGCAGTTGGGACTGGGTTCAGAACCATCTGAGTCGTAACTGATGACCAAGATTTCGGTAGTAATTCCAAGTTATAACCACCGCCACTATATTGAAAAGGCTGTCGATAGCGTTTTAAATCAAAGTGAGCACGATCTTGAGCTTATCGTTATCGATGATGGATCGACAGACGACTCGTTGTCTTATCTGCGGCAGATCAGTGACTCGCGATTCAAGCTTGTTGAACAGAAAAATGCGGGGGCACATAACGCAATCAATCGAGGGTTGGCGCTTGCTCAAGGTGAGTATCTGGCCATCCTAAACTCCGATGATATTTTTCATCCCGATAGGTTGAAGCGTTGCATCGAAGCACTTCAGCGTGAAAATTCTGACCTGGTTACCACGTGGATCGAGGTTATCAATGCCGATGGTAAGCCATTAGGCGTCAAGGAGGCATGGAAAAACATGCTGCCTTGGTCGATCCCGGATATGGAGAGATCATTTTCAGCGACAGACGATTTTTCCTTGAATTTGATCGTGTCAAACTTTGTATCGACCACTAGTAATATAGTTTTCACCCGCAAGCTTTACGAAAAAATTGGCGGTATGCGCAATCTCCGATTTGCCCACGACTGGGACTTTATGTTTCGTGCTGCTGAAACGTCGAAGTGCGTCGTTCTGCCTGAAGCGCTTATGCAATACCGGATTCACGGGAGTAACACCATCTCTTCAAATCGAGCATGGATGCTGTTTGAGATCTGTTGGGTGATGGCAACTGGAATGCGGCGTTTTGAACGTGATTTGCTCTATAAGGAATCGAGCGTCGAGAGCTGGCTGGTCGACGTCCACCGATTGCATAATTCGGTGAATCTCCAAGGTAACGACAAAGTTTATTGGATGATTCAGCAGTTTATCAGCTCGCAGGAAGCCAAGGGTGTAATGGAGCCAGAGTTACTTCTGCTGGATAGCGCCGAGCTTCGCGCCGGCTTCATCGAATATATTATGATTGAGCAGCCTCTTGCGGAGGCCAGCAGTGTTGCCGAAGTCCAGCGAATGTCATTGTTTTCGCTGTTGAAAATGTGGCTCAAGCAATACATCAAGGCATAACCGAGTCGTGAGGAGCCAGTTTTTGAGCGGCTCTAGGAACGATTGTTTGATTGAGCGTGGTGTTGCCGCTCCCGAAATATATAGGCTGTGTAATGTCATCAGATAGCGCGATCATCATTTCAGATATTAGCAAGTGTTACCATATTTACGACAATCCTCAGGATCGTCTGAAACAGATGATCTTTCGTGGGCGGCAGAACCTGTTCAGAGAGTTTTGGGCGCTGAAGAACATTTCTTTCGAAGTGCCTCGTGGTGAGACAGTCGGCATTGTCGGAAGAAACGGTTCCGGCAAGTCGACGTTGCTTCAAATTATCGCCGGTACACTGACACCTACCAGTGGCTCCGTCGCCAGTCATGGTCGAGTCGCGGCGCTACTTGAGCTAGGCTCCGGATTCAATGCCGAGTTCACTGGCCGCGAAAATGTTTACATGAACGCCGCGCTGTTGGGATTGAGTCAGGAAGAGATCGATAATCGCTTTGACAGCATTGCCGCTTTTGCGGATATCGGTCATTTTATTGATCAGCCCGTAAAGACTTATTCCAGTGGCATGCTGGTGCGACTAGCTTTCGCAGTTCAGGCACAAATTGATCCTGAAATTCTGATTGTCGACGAAGCACTGGCAGTAGGCGACGCAAAGTTTCAGGCGAAATGTTTTGATCGACTTAAAAGATTAAAAGACAACGGCACTAGCATTTTGCTTGTGACACACAGTAGTGAGCAGGTAGTGACGCATTGCTCAAGTGCCGTGCTGCTTGATCAAGGTCATATGGTTCAGCAAGGTAACCCGCGAGACGTTATCAATAGTTACTTGGATTTGCTGTTTGGCCGGGAACAGAAGAAAAAAGTAGAACTACCATCGCCTTCTGAAGATGTAGTGGGCGTTGAGTCCGAAGTCAGCGAAGCCGAGCCCGTTCCGATGGACACTACTCAGTTATCGTTTGATGTAGACAGCTTTAGCAAGCGTCCACTTTATAATTCTTACGAATATCGCTGGGGAGATGGCAGCGCTCAGATAACTGATTTTTCCTTTTTCAGTGAAGGAGTGGAGTTTCCGGCGCTAATAAGCAATGGTTCTCAGGTCAATTTGAAAGTTGCAATAAAAATTATCCAGCCGTTGATGCGGCCGATCCTCGGCATGACGATAAAAACCAAAGATGGTGTTACCCTTTTTGGCAGCAACTCTGAGCTTCTACAATGTGATGGTGTTCAGACCGTTTACGAAGGGGGTAAGACGCTCACCGCGGACATCTCTTTCAACTGTAATCTGGGTGACGGCGATTTTTTCATATCGCTAGGTCTTGCAACTCGTGAGGGTGAGGAAATCGTCCCGCACGACCGACGTTATGACTCAATCCACTTTGCAGTCAAAACTGACTCTCGTTTTTTTGGACTTACAAATTTGAACATGGGGATGAGTATTAAATGAGCCATTCATCTCTTGATCTCGCCGAACTGGGATATACGTTTCAGGCTGAACAGCGAATCTGGGCACGCACAACACCGGCGGCCTTTAATTACAGTGATGGCGATGGAACCGAAAATAAGCTGTATCGGATTATCCACGAAGCATCCGACGTTTCTATTTTTTCCAAAGAGCTGCGTAACGCGTGTAATGACTGGCCCACGCGCTATCATTTGAGCGCTTCGCGGGGAAATCTATTGCGACCATTGTCGCAGCGTCTTAAGGGCGATGTGCTTGAGATCGGTGCTGGATGCGGTGCCATTACCCGTTTTCTGGGCGAAAATGGTGGCAATATCATCGCCATCGAAGGTAGCAGTCGTCGTGCAATGATCGCTGCCGAGCGCACGCGGGACCTGCCGAATGTCACAGTGATAAACGATCACTTTGATCTGTTCGAGACAGAAGTACGCTTTGACGTGATCACATTGATTGGTGTTCTGGAATATTCCGGGGTTTATGGCGCGGGCGCAGATCCGGTTCAGTCTATGCTTATGGCGGCCAGAAAGTTGCTCAAGCCTGAAGGGATACTTGTCGTCGCTATTGAAAACCAGTTGGGGCTTAAATACTTTGCAGGAGCGCCGGAAGATCATCTAAGTGTTCCGATGGTAGGTATTCAGGGCTTATACCAGCGGCCTGGTGTTGAAACATTTGGTCGCGTAGAACTCTCGAACCGATTTCTCCAGGCGGGTTTTCAGCGCATTGAGCTGGCACTCCCGCTTCCGGATTATAAATTGCCATCCAGCGTCGTATTGCCTGCTGCCAGTGCAGAAAATTCTTCCTTCAATGGCTCGGTGCTTGCTGCTCAGACCGCGTCTCGGGACGCACAAACCTCATCCGAATACCTGAACTTTTCACTAGAATGTGTATGGCCTGTTATCGCACAGAATGGCCTGTTTCCTGATATGGCGAACTCTTTCTTGTTCGTCGTATCACCTGCTGCGAATAGTGATGAGCCCATCTTTGATAGCCAAACCCTGGCCATTCATTATTCAAGCGAGCGGCAGGCGGCTTTCTGCAAGTTTGCGGAATTCAAACAGATGGGCGAGGTGGTCAGTGTGTTGCATCAGCGTCTATGCCCAGATGCGATAGCTGTGGGTTCAGAAGATGAATACCAGCATGTTTTGCCAGCAGAGGCCTTTTCCTCCGGCCAGGCGATGAGTGCTGAATTTGTCCGTATCGTCCAGACGCCGGGTTGGACGGCGAAACAGATTGCCCGGTTTCTCTCCACTTACCTGAACATCGTGCAGCAGTCGGCCGGTCTGGAGCCGGAAAGGTCTGAACTCGATCTTTTAGTCAAAGTATCAGGTAAGTTACTGGACACCATTCCTCAGAACATTATCCTGTCTGACGTCGCTCCTGCGATTATCGATCAGGAATGGTCAGTAAAAGGTGATATCTCGCTGGGCTATCTGGCCTATCGATCACTGACTACTCTGGTTCGGATGATTTCCAGTTTTGCTGTGCCTGCCGATATGCGTTTGTTGAATCAAGGGCAATTGTTTTGTGTGGTTTTTGCTCATCTTGGAGTCGATTTTACCGAATCCATGTTTGAGGAGTACTCCCTCCAGGAGGCCCAATTCATGACTTTTGTCTCGGGCGAAAAAAACGAAGCGGTCAAATACACTGATTGGTCGGCACATCAATTACCAACTTTTCTTGATCGATCACGCTCTCTCACGCAACCTTTGGTTGAGTTTGTTGGCCAGCTACAGGATTTGTCCGACACCTATTTGGCTCAGATCAAATGGCTTGAGGGGCAAAATGACTCGCGACGCGAGCAGATTGATCACCTTAATCAGTTAGTTGGCCAGATTCAGGCGCAAATGCAGGCTTCGTTAGTCGAAAGTGAAAACAAGCTTCTGGCCCTGGCAGAAGAGCTTGAATCAATAAAAAAATCGAAAAGTTGGAATTTGATTTGCCGTTTACGTTCTATTCGACACCTTTTTTCGAAAGGTTGACGTAGAGGTCAACTGCTCTGACAGGTAATGCGCATACGGTGTCGACGACGATCGGCTTTTGCCGCGATGTGTGTTGCCAGTCAGGTCTTGCTCGGTCCCTGGCCTGCGTGTCCTCGCATAAATGTCTGGTGGAGTGATTTACCAACCGTTTTCGTCCTTCTCTGTAATCTTTGCAGCCTTGGCGCTTTGGGCCGGCGGCGCTCGCTGCGGGCCGTTCTTCAGTTGTTGCCCTCTCGAATCCGTGAAAAAAGTCATCTCTTGTGTTAATTTCTCCGCCCAAATGATTGGCAGACGGCGAATTGATTTGCTTTGGTTGTTCATCAGTGGCTGATGGGGGTCTCTAGCTCAAGATCGCTTTAAAACAGGCACAACCAGAGTCGCACTCAAGGAAGTTAAAGCTTGAATACCCCCCTCGTTGTCGATCTCGACGGCACCCTATTGCGCTCGGATTTACTCTTGGAAACCGGGATGGCCTTTGTTCGCCACCGACCTCTCAAGGCTCTCCGACTGTTCAAATGGCTTGTAAAGGGCAAGGCTACGCTCAAAGCTAATCTTGCTCGCGCGGTAGACATTGATGTCACCGTTTTACCTTATGACCCCGCGGTTCTTGATCTTGTTAATTCAGCGCGAAATTCCGGGCGAAAGGTAGTCTTGGCGACGGCCAGCCACATTTCCCTGGCCGAACGTATTGCTGAGCATCTGGGTATTTTCGATCAGGTGCTCGCCTCCGACGAAAAGGTCAATCTGGCATCCCATCGAAAGCGAGATTTGCTGGTCGAGCATTTTGGTGTGAAAGGCTTTGACTATGTAGGGAACTCTTCGGACGACTTGTCTGTGTGGGAAGTGTCGCGTGACGCTTATGTCGTTAACCCTGAGCGCGGGGTGGAGCGGCGTGCTCAGGCAATAGGTAACGTCAAGGAGGTAATGCTCTCCAACGTGGCCGGCGTCAAAGACTGGCGCAAAGCGTTGCGGCTACATCAGTGGATGAAAAATATCCTTATTTTTGTACCGCTTTTGGCTGCACACCAGTTGGGTAATTATTTATTGATCTGGCAGGGAGTCATGGCCTTTTTGTTTTTTGGCCTTTGCGCTTCCAGCGTCTATCTTCTCAATGATTTATTGGATCTGGCGGATGACAGGCACCATGGAACCAAGAGGTTTCGACCTTTTGCGTCCGGTCGCTTGAGCATCGGTTCCGGGATTATGGTGTTTCCGTTACTGTTGACCGGTGCCTTTGCCGGCGCCGCGTTGTTTTTACCTTGGGCGTTTGTTGCCACATTGGTTGCCTATTACATCCTCACATTTGCTTATTCGCTTTGGCTGAAGCGGCAAATGGCGGTGGACGTAATCGCATTGGCAGCACTTTATACTTTACGCATTATCGCAGGCGCGGCGGCTTTCGGTCTGGAGCTTACCTTCTGGATCCTGGCGTTTTCCATGTTCATGTTTCTTAGTCTTGCACTGGTCAAGCGCTACGCCGAGCTTGGAGAAGCCAGGCGCAAAGGTCTTACCCAGAAAACCCGCGGTCGTGGATATTACCCGGGCGATCTAGAGATGATCTCTTCATTGGGAGCATCATCCGGTTACCTCGCGGTCATGGTTTTGGCTCTTTATATCCATGATCAGGCCACTACCAGTTTATATGCTCATCCGCAAATCATCTGGCTAGCTTGCCCGCTCTTGCTGTTCTGGGTGACGCGAGTCTGGATGCTGACGCATCGTGGTCAGATGCATGATGACCCGGTTGTATTCGCCATACGGGATCGCGTCAGTCTGATGGTAGGCGCATTGTTCTGCCTCGTTTTCTGGGCGGCAGCATGAGTGCCTCGTACCATTCCTGGGGGCGTTATCCTTATGAGCGTCTGACTGGCGAGGCTTGTCAGTGGCAGAGTGATTTGCCTGTTGCACTTCGGCGCATCGTGGATACCCACGGCACGACACTGCCTTTTGGTAACGGTCGCAGTTACGGCGACAGCTGTATGGCTGCGAGCGGGCACGTGCTCTGCATGCGGACGTTGGACCGATTTATCGAGGTTGACTGGGCAGCGGGGATCATTCGCGCAGAGGCGGGAGTGACGTTGGCCGAAATTCTATCGCTTGCCATTCCGCGAGGATGGTTTCTAGCAGTGACACCGGGCACCAAGTTCGTGACTCTGGGGGGCGCAATTGCCAATGACGTGCATGGAAAAAACCACCACGCCCGCGGCACATTCGGAAACCACGTCAGGTGTTTTGGTCTGGTGCGCAATTGCCAGGAACCTGTTGTCTGCTCTCCCTCGCAGAATGCCGATTTGTTCGCAGCAACCATAGGCGGGTTAGGGCTAACAGGGATTGTGAACTGGGCCGAGATTCAGCTGATCCCGATACAATCCAGTCAAATTGATTGTTCGGTCGTTCGCTTCGACAATCTGGGAGAGTTCTTTTCCCTTTCTTCCGAGTTGGATCCACAGCATGAATACAGCGTGGCGTGGATTGATTGTCTGGCTAAAGGTGGTCAAACCGGACGCGGCGTATTTATTGTCGGTGATCACGCCGAATACGGCAGTCTTGAGGCTGAAACTCGCTCCAGGCTTATGGTGCCGGTAGCGCCCCCTGTTTCGCTCATTAACCGACTCAGCTTGAAGGCTTTCAACGAAACGTACTGGCGGGTACATCCGGCAGCTCTTACCCGTAAACGAGTCAACTACGAACCGTTTTTTTATCCATTGGATCGAATTCTCCACTGGAATCGAATCTATGGTCGTAAAGGGTTTCAGCAATATCAGTGTGTCATTCCGGATGTCGAGGCAGAGTCGGCTACGCGTGAACTGCTAAAGAACATCGCGGATTCGGGACAAGGTTCGTTTTTGGCAGTGCTTAAACGTTGCGGAGATATCTCATCTCCCGGTTTGCTGTCTTTTCCTCGTCCAGGCACTTCATTAGCACTGGATTTTCCGCAGAACTCGAGGCTTGAGAAAGACTTGTTTTCCCGTCTTGACTGCATCGTCAGAGAGGCCGGCGGCCGCCTGTATCCCGCTAAAGATGCGCACATGCTAGGTAGTGACTTCCGTCGGTTTTATCCGGCGTGGGAGAAGCTGGAAGCTCTACGAGACCCGTCCCTGAATTCCCGCTTTTGGAGAAGAGTTACAGCATGAAACGTGTTTTGATTATCGGAGCGACATCTGCGATCGCCAATGCCTGTGCCCGGCTGTGGGCAGAAGAAGGCAGCGAGTTTTTTCTGGTTGCGCGCAACGCGGAAAAACTGGAACAGGCTGCAGCAGATCTGCGGGCGCGCGGTGCCAAGTCAGTAACCACCTGTACGTTGGATTTAGCCCATTTGGAGGAACACTCGACTCTGGTTGAAAGTTGCGTTCAGTCTTTGCGACAAATCGATATAGCGCTGATTGCTCATGGCACGCTGCCTGATCAGAAGGCGTGCGAGCAAGATGTGAATGTTGCTTTGAAAGAGTTCGCTAATAACGGCACTTCGGTGATCAGCCTTTTAACGTTGTTGGCAAATCAGTTCGAGCGCCAACGTTGCGGCAGCATGGCGATCATTTCGTCCGTTGCCGGAGATAGGGGGCGCCCGTCAAACTACGTTTATGGCACTGCAAAAGCAGCGGTCTCCACGTTTTGTGAAGGTTTGCAGGCGCGTATGTTCAAGCTTGGCGTTCACGTGATGACGATCAAACCGGGTTTTGTTGATACGCCGATGACTCAAGGTCTCAAGTTACCAGGTCTCTTGCTTGCGAGGCCTGATGACGTGGCGCGATTGATTCTGAGTGGTTTACAGCGCAAAAAAGCGGTTCTTTACACACCGCGTTTTTGGAGTTTAATCATGCTGATTATCAAACTTGTACCTAATTTCGTTTTTAAAAGAATAAATCTGTAAGCCAAACTCAGTAGGGGTGTGTGTTGAAACTGAATGTTTTTTTTAAGGAATGCATAACGATTGAGCTTGGGGTGAAGCTCGTCGCTTTGCTGGCGTTTGGTTTTGCTGCGTTTGTCGCGTTGTACTATTCCGGACAGCCACTGCTGGAACAGCATGCTTTCCGGCAGACGCAAACGGCGCTGACGTCGTATTGGTTCATAAAGGATGGTTTCAGCCTTGCTTATCTGACGCCCGTAGGCGGTGCGCCTTGGACCATTCCCTTTGAGTTTCCACTGTATCAATACATAGTTTCAGTCGTTTCCATGCTGACTGGCCTGGATCTGGGCTTGGTGGGGCGTGTCACGTCTTTTGTTTTTCTCGCATTGTGCGTTTTACCGGCCAAATCAATCTGCAAGAAATTGTCGATTGACAATGTAGTCCTGTGTGTCTTTGTCGCTTTGTTGTTTTCGACGCCGATCTACTTGTTTTGGGGGCGTACCTTCATGATGGAAACCGCTGCACTGTTTTTTGCAGTGGTAGCGGTAGATTACTTTGTGTCCTTTGTACGTACGCGTGCAAAACTGGATGCTGGCCTGTTTGTTTTTTTTATCGTGCTGTCGGTTCTGCAGAAGGCTACAACTGGCTTTGCGGTGTTGGCCGTTATGGCGTTCGTATTTCTTTTTTATGAGCTTCATAAAAATTCAGGCTTGATGAAGTCCATCACCCCTCAGAATATCTTCTGGTGTCTGGTGTTGTTCGCAGTGCCACTGGCGATAGGGTATGGCTGGACGCGTTACACAGATATTGTAAAAATCAGAAGTGAATTTGGCACCAGCATTACTTCTGCTGCGCTGTCCAAGTGGAATTGGGGCACTTTTGATCAGCGCTTTTCTTCGAAGCTATACGAAGACGTTTTATGGGGACGAGTTTTAAAGGATAACTTTTCCGGATTTGTTGGTGTACTGCTTGTGTTTGCAGCGCTGTTCTGGTCCCGCTCCGTAATGCTCAAACGCGCAATCGGAGTGTCGTTGGTTTTGGGGCTTGCACCGTTTCTCATTTTTACCAATTTGCATTTGATACATAATTACTATCAAAGTGCCAATGTTCTGTTCCTGGTGTTTGCACTGGCACTGGCCGTTGGCGATCGCTTGCAAGCAAATCAGCAAGGCAGAGGATGGTTTTTTTGCATCTTCCTCGCGTTGATGATTAATAACTACATTGCATTCGCCAATGGTTATTTCGCAAATATAAAGGAAACCTACACCACGGGTAACTCCAAGGATCTAGGCATCGCCTCGGTGCTTAAACACAGCCTTCGCAGTGATCAGGCTTTTGTGGCATTCGGAAATGACTGGAGTTCTGCGCTCTCGTATTACTCGGAGCGTAAATCCTTCACCGTACCTAGTTGGTTCAAAGGTTACGACGCAGTTGTGAAAAATCCGTCGTCGTTCCTGGGGCAGGCGGAACTGGGCGGTGAAGTCATCTGCCCTGATGCCAGAAAGCCGCACGTGCAGCATCTAAGCACTCTCGTTGCTGATCCGCAGTGGAAGGTTTCAGAGGTCGCCGGCTGTTATGTGGCTGTGCAGAAACAACAGATAGGGCTGGATTACCCACGGGTAGACACACCTGATTGCGAGGGCAGCCTTGATTACGTCGGAACTGAGGGCGTAGAGGTCGAACACGCAGTGAGAGTACGCGGTTGGACCACCGTCTCCGGTAAAAACAACGTTTTGCCTGACGCCGTTTACGTGACATTAATAAACGCGGCCGGGGCTATTTCTTACCACGATGCAGTGCAGTTTCCGCGGGTTGACGTAGACGAGTACTTTGGGGTTCCAAATCTTGGCCCATCCGGTTTTGGCATGATGATCCCGTCACTTCCATCCGGAACCTATCACGTTGGCATTGCCAGGGTTGTAGACAAGCATCTGGAGTATTGCCAGTTCCAAAAAGATTTGCAGGTGGGTAAATGAACGCTATCAATTTAAACAGTCGAATCGTCATTCCAGGCGGGGCGGGTCTGGTCGGCCAGAACCTGGTCGCGCGGTTAAGGGCAAAGGGCTATACGGATATCACGGTATTCGATAAACATAAGGCCAACCTGGCGATTTTGAAGCAGGTCCAGCCGGATGTGCGCGTTGAGTACGCTGACCTTGCAGAACCTGGTGATTGGCAAAAGAGTGTCACGGAAGCCGATGTGGTTGTGATGCTTCAGGCGCAGATTGGCGGGAACGATTATCAGGATTTCGTTCGTAACAATGTTGATGCCACCCGGTTGATCCTCGACGCTATCAAGTTGGGCAACTCACCCTATCTGGTGCACGTGAGCTCGTCTGTAGTGGAGTCTGTTGCGGACGACTTCTACACTCGGAGCAAGATAGAACAAGAGCGGATCGTGCTTGAGAGCGGCATTGCCTGTCCGGTACTACGACCAACCTTGATGTTTGGCTGGTTTGATCGCAAACACTTGGGTTGGTTATCCAGATTCATGAAGCGGGTTCCGGTGTTTCCCATTCCAGGTGATGGCCGATACATGCGCCAGCCGTTGTACGTTGGGGATTTCTGCAATGTAATCATGAGTTGCATTGAGGCGCGTCGTGGTGCGGGTATCTATAATATTTCCGGTCATGAAAAAATTGACTACGTGGATATTATTCGGCAAATCAAGAAAAGCACTGGCGCGAAGACAATTATCGCGCATATTCCGTACAGACTGTTCTACTTGTTGATTTGGTTATGGTCCCTGTTTGATAAAAATCCGCCGTTCACTACTCAACAGCTGGAAGCACTCAGTGCGAAAGATGAGTTTGAAGTAATCGACTGGCCCGGCATCTTCAACGTACCTTGTACGCCTTTTGCAGAGGCGATCAACGAAACATTCAATGACGCGGTCTACGGTAAAGTAATTCTGGAGTTTTAATCATGGGACAACGTATTGCAGTGTTGGGTGCAGGTCCCATGGGATTGGCTGTTGCCTATCAATTGGCACGAGACGGACATACTCCAATTGTGTTTGAGGCGGATGATCGCGTCGGTGGAATGACAGCGGCGTTTGATTTTTCAGGCCTCAGCATCGAGCGCTATTATCATTTTCATTGTATTTCCGACCATGACTTTTTGAATGTACTGGGTGAGCTTGGTCTGGCTGAAAAAATGCGCTGGACCGAAACAAAGATGGGCTACTGGTATCAAAATCGCCTTCAGCCATGGGGTAATCCTGTGGCGCTGCTCAAGTTCCGAGGTTTGAGTCTGGTGGCGAAGGTCCGCTACGGCCTTCATGCTTTTCTTTGCACCAAGCGAAATGACTGGCACCCTCTCGATAATGTAGAGGCTACAGGCTGGATCAAGCGCTGGGTCGGAGCGGAGGCGTGGGAGGTACTTTGGCGTCGGCTGTTCGATTTCAAGTTTTACGAGTACACGGACAATCTTTCGGCTGCCTGGATCTGGAGTCGGATTAGACGTATCGGGCGTTCTCGTTACAGTTTGTTCCGGGAGAAGCTCGGCTATCTTGATGGCGGTTCCGAAACGCTTCTTCAGGCCATGAAGAAAGACATTGAGTCTAAGGGTGGGGAGTTTCGTCTGAGTTCGCCGGTAACCCGAGTCATCATGAACGGGAACAAGGTTCAGGGTGTTGAAGTTGCAGGGCAGGTTGAGCGATTCGACAAAGTGATCAGTACGATTCCTCTTCCTTATGTACCCAGGATAATGCCTGACTTGCCAAGTGATGTTCTGGCGAAATTTTCATCGCTGAAAAACGTCGCCGTGGTGTGCGTTATTGCGAAGTTGAAAAAAGCGTTGACAGAAAATTTCTGGCTGAATACCAATGACCCGGAGATGGATATTCCAGGTCTGGTTGAGTACACGAATCTGCGCCCGCTGGATCAGCATATTGTATATGTGCCTTTTTATATGCCCGGTGAAAATCCAAAATTTTCAGATTCCGATGCGGTTTTCATTGAAAAAGTCCGTACTTATTTGAAGAAGATCAATCCGCAACTTTCCGATTCTGATTTTATCGATGTGCGTGCAAGCCGCTATCGTTATGCTCAACCGATTTGCGATCCGGGCTATCTGGACCGTCTTCCACCGGTATCACTTCCAGTCGAGGGTTTGTGGGTGGCGGATACTTCGTACTACTACCCGGAAGACCGGGGTATTTCCGAAAGTATCGGCTTCGGCCGTAAAATGGCACGGGATGCAAGTCATTGATAAAGCAATTTGCTTCTCGTCAGTTTCTAATGTTCCTGTTGACCGGCGGGACGGCAGCGGCTGTGAACTTCGGCTCTAGAATTATCTACAGTCTGTGGTTTGACTTTTCGACTGCCGTTATTCTCGCGTACATCACCGGAATGATCACTGCGTTCTGCTTGATAAAATGCTTTGTTTTTACCAAGAGCGAACAATCCACTCAGCAATCGGTCTTGTGGTTCACATTAGTCAATGTCATCGCGGTTGCACAGACCTGGGCTATCAGTCTCGGACTCGCCAATTACGCTCTGCCTGCGCTCGGAGTCAATTCGTTTCAACATGAGATCGCTCACGCAGTGGGGGTCGCAGTGCCGGTTTTCACCAGTTACATTGGGCATAAACGGTGGTCGTTCAAATGATTTCAGGCAAGCGGCGTACTTGCTTCTGGTCTGATGCTGACTCGCAATTGGATAAAACTGTGCAGGTATCAGTGCCTCTGTCAGAAAGAGATCATTCATGAATAATGCATGGTGGGTTCCGGTTATTGCCGGTATCTCGTTTTTCCTGACGCAACTGCTTCGACACTACGCGCTTGTCCAGCGCTTGGTTGATGTGCCCAACGCCCGTAGCTCCCATGTTGTGCCAACACCTCGGGGCGGCGGGTTAGCCATTGTATTGTCGTTCTTGCTTGCTGTTGCACTATTGTTTGCGACGGGAGTGATCTCGCTCGGTGTTTTTGCGGCGTACGTTGGCACGGGAGGGTTGATTGCCGTGATCGGGTTCATGGATGACCATGGCCATATCGCCGCGCGTTGGCGTCTTCTTGGGCATTTCGCCGCTGCATCCTGGGGGCTGTTCTGGTTGGGTGGCCTACCAGTTGTCACCGTTTTGGGATTTGATTTCGATTTGGGCTGGGTCGGAGACATCCTTGCGGTGTTCTATCTGGTATGGATGCTGAATCTCTACAACTTCATGGACGGAATAGATGGCATTGCCAGTGTCGAGGCCATATGCGTCTGTCTGGGGATATGCCTGCTGTATTGGATTAGCGACATGCCTGAACTGATCTGGCTTCCATTATTTTTGGCGGCGTCTGTTATCGGGTTTCTGTGGTGGAATTTCCCCCCCGCACGGATTTTCATGGGAGACGCCGGCAGTGGCTTTTTGGGCGGCGTACTTGGCCTGCTTTCGTTGCATGCAGCATGGACAAAACCTCAAATGCTCTGGGCGTGGGTCATCCTGCTGGGTGTGTTTATCGTCGACGCGACCTTCACATTACTTCGGCGACTGTTTCGAGGCGATAAAGTCTATGAAGCGCATCGTAGTCATGCCTACCAATTCGCTTCTCGCAAGATGGGCAGTCATATGGCGGTCACGCTCGCGGTCGGAATGATTAATATTTGCTGGTTGCTCCCCGTCGCTTTGCTCGTATCGAAATTTGAACTTGATGGCCTTGTCGGGGTCGTTGTTGCTTATGCACCATTAGTGTTTCTCGCGTTGAAGTATCGAGCAGGGGAGCTGGAAACAAATCAGCGATAGAAACGAAGCATCCGCGGGTGGTTTGGGTCTAGAGTACCATGGGTGTTTCGGCAGTTTGAATGTAGCGATCCGGCTCATTCCAGGAAGCATTAAGAGGTGGCTGAGGGGGTTATGGATAAAATCAGGGTTTTTCTGCTCGGGCTGCCACGTCGCAAAAAGCGGTTAATCCAGGTCGCGACTGATGTGGTGCTGGTGTGGGCGGCGCTGTGGTTGGCCTTTATTGTCCGACTCGGCATTGATGACATGTATAACCCCTTGAGAGTGCACCTCTGGCTTTTCGCGTGCGCTCCGGTGATTGCAATCCCGCTTTTCATCCGGTTCGGTATGTATCGTGCGGTGATGCGCTATTTCGGCAACGATGCTCTTATCGCCATTATCAAAGCGGTCAGCCTATCGTCACTGATCCTTGCCTTGGTTGTGTATTGGTACAGCAATCACGAAGCGGTGGTTCCTCGTTCAATAATTTTCAACTATTGGTGGCTTAGCCTCGTGGTTATCGGCGGATTGCGCCTTTGCATGCGCCAGTATTTCATGGGCGACTGGTTCAATGCCGCACAGCATGTGCCTTTTGCCAATCGTGATGATGGCCTGACCAAGGTGGCCGTCTACGGTGCAGGTGTTGCAGGCAATCAACTTGTAGCGGCGCTCAGGATGGGGCGTGTGATGCGTCCGGTTGCGTTTGTCGACGATGACGCCAGTATTGCCGACCGCTCCATTTCCGGGCTTCAAGTCTATAAACCCAAAAATATCCAGCAGATGATTGATGTCACCGGAGCTCAGGAAATTCTGCTCGCGCTGCCTTCATCCACACGTGCGCGACGCAGGGAGATTCTCAACCTGCTGGAGGGCTTTCCGCTGCATGTTCGCAGTGTGCCAAATTTCACTGACCTGGCCAGTGGACGGGTGAAAGTCGACGATATCCAGGAAGTGGATATTGCAGATTTGCTTGGTCGCGATGCGGTGCCGGCGCAGCCCGATCTGCTCGAACGGTGTATCAAGGGCAAGACTGTGCTGGTGACAGGGGCCGGTGGCTCGATAGGTGCGGAACTCAGTCGGCAGATTTACGCCTTGGGTCCGACTACTCTGCTGTTATTTGACCATAGCGAATACAATCTCTACAGCATTCTGTCCGAGCTGGAGCAGCGGGTTTCTCGTGAGTCACTTTCCGTTCGCCTGTTGCCGATCCTCGGTTCCATTCGCCATCCCCATAAGCTCTTGGATGTGATGAAAACCTGGCGAGTGGATACTGTCTATCACGCAGCCGCCTACAAACACGTGCCGATGGTTGAACACAATATTGCCGAGGGCGTGCTGAACAATGTTATCGGTACGCTCAATACGGCTCAGGCGGCGCTGCAATCGGGGGTCGCCAACTTCGTTCTGATCTCTACGGATAAAGCGGTTCGTCCAACGAATGTCATGGGCAGCACCAAGCGTCTTGCCGAGATGACGCTCCAGGCGTTGAGCCGGGAATTGGCCCCTGTTCTATTTGGTGACAAGGCCAATGTTTCCCGGGTTAACAAAACCCGCTTCACGATGGTGCGCTTCGGCAATGTGCTTGGATCTTCCGGTTCGGTCATTCCGCTGTTTCACAGTCAGATCAAGTCCGGGGGGCCGTTGACCGTTACACATCCGAAAATTACCCGTTACTTCATGACTATTCCCGAAGCTGCGCAGTTGGTCATTCAGGCCGGGTCGATGGGGCGGGGCGGTGATGTCTTTGTGTTGGACATGGGCGAACCGGTGCGGATTGTCGAACTGGCAGAAAAAATGATTCATCTGTCCGGATTGAGCATTCGCTCAGAAAAGAATCCTCATGGTGACATCTCGATCGATTTTACTGGATTAAGGCCCGGCGAAAAGCTGTACGAAGAGTTGCTGATTGGCGATAACGTTTGCGCTACCCAACATCCGATGATCATGAGCGCAAACGAAGATCATTTGCCTTGGGAGGCTCTGAAGGGACGTCTTGATGAGCTATTGAAGTCAGTCGAAAACGACGACTACTCGCGCGTGCGTCAACTCCTTCGCGAGACCGTCAGCGGTTACTCGCCAGACGGTGAAATAGTCGACTGGATCTACCAGCAACGGCATCTGGATCCTTGATTGTTTCACATTTTGCAATAAACGGGTTTTTGACTCTTTCCTGATATCGCCTAAGTTTGAGAGGCAGCTTTGGAAAAGCTGTTTCTTCTAATCGGTATCATGGAGCTTCACTTATGCGTAAAGGCTATTTTTACTCGTTGGTTTTCGCGTTGTTGACGGGCGCTTCGGTTGCTGCAATAGCTGCGCCAGTTGCGCCAGTTGCGCCAGTTGCGCCAGTCGCCATCGACAGTGCGCTTCCGCCAATGGCGGTGTCTCAATCGTCGTCGGCAAAAGTAGATCTCAATAATGCCGATGCAGTCACTTTGCAAAAGTCGCTTGCAGGTGTTGGAGAGGCTAAAGCGAAAGCGATTGTTGCGTATCGAGAGAGTAACGGGCCTTTCGCATCGATCGACGAACTGTTGGAAGTGAAAGGCATCGGCAAGGCGATCCTTGACCGAAATCGCGATAATCTCGAAATCAATTAAGCGCGGAGTGAATAGAGAGGCCGGTCTTTGACCGGCCTTTTGACTTTCTGGGAAGGGCAATCGCAGGGATAAATCATCAACACAATCATTGACTATGCGTCACACGGGTTGATCTGCGTGTGCTTAAGGTGTGTGCCGACGACTTCTAGAATTCTGTCAGCCGTCTCAGGGTTCTCTACGCTGCGTGATAACAATAGCGTCCCTACCAGAGTTGCCATAATGACAATGGACCGATCAATCGTGTCGGTGCCCGAGAGAGTCGCTTGGACTTGTTCCAGGCGAGCATCGAGTACCCGATCAGTTGTTGGACTGGGTCGTCCGCGTAACCCGAGTTCGGATGACATCGTGGGCAGAGGGCAACCTTCTCCGGGGGAGGTTCGATGCCAATCCGAGAGATAGCTGTCTATGAATGCATGCAGCGGGTTGTGTTCTGCGAAAAGAACGGTGCAGTGCGCGTTCAGCTCCTCGCTTGCTGCTATCAGGGCCTTTTCCACTAGTTCGTCTTTGGACTTGAAGTGCGAGTAAAAGCCGCCATGGGTCAGTCCCAATGCTTTCATCAACGGTTGCAGGCCGGTCGCGCTGATGCCATCCCTGCGAAATCGGATCGAGGCCTCTTTGATGATCCGCTGATGTGTCTGAGCTTTGTGATTCAGCGAGTAACGCATTTGGAATCTCCCCAACAATACGTCATCTTAAACAATCTAAATAAGATGGCGACTGTACTTCTATAGCTAAGGCGCATAGATCCCGGTTCAGCGTGGGTGCTATCCGCTGGGGGCCTCATGGGGAGCGTAGGAGGTTTTTGGTGTTGTTGAATCGTGATGTGATGAGCGGCACAGGCACCTGTTCATGTGCCTGTGACACTCGACCATTTTTTCCTAAAGAGGCAAGGAGCTGGAACCGGTTTCGGGTGCTGCAATCGAAACCTCCGGGCAGGCCCCAGGAGCATCCAGATCAAGGCGCAGTTCGGTAATCGCGGCTCCTTTGGCCCAACTGGAGTCAGGGGCAAAGGTCAGCGCAGTCAATCCGCCATTGGTCGAGAACCGTACACTGTCGGCTTCACTGAACTGAGTCCCTTGCGAGCGCCAGAACAGTTGAATCGGTACTCGTTGGGACGAGTACCGGCAGCGGACGTTGAAGACGATTCTTCTCGCTTGAGCCGGTTCGACGGGAGAGTCGAGTCGATAGACAATGAACGGATCAGGACCTGTCACAGTGTAGGTATTCTGCTCTCTGCCAGCGAGATCATTGGCTCCGATCTGTAAACCTTGAGCGATCCTTTTGAACGAGGTGATTTTTTTCGAAATTGAAAAAGATGGTGCGGGTTTCTGGAAAAATTCGCTGAGGATTTCACGTTCTACCCCCATTACAAATACATAATCCGGTTGATATTCCTCTACGAGTTCTGCGATCTCTCGATGGCTGGTGAACGCGTAGTGCAACTGCAGGGTCTCGCTGAAAGTTGCTGCCATGTACGGAGCCAATGCGTTACCGAATGAGTCGCGCAGCCAAAGCACTTTCTTTTTGTTCAGGGCTTTTTCTGACTTGACCAGCAGGGGCCGTTGTGATGCCTCCAGCGCGGAGTTACGTCCTGAGGCAAGTAACTTTCCGGATGGATATTCATACTGCTCGATCGTAATCGGATTTTTATAAATGAAGTCCAATATGACCTCTTCGTCCGGAACCGAATCGGTAATTCTTTGGAATCTGGCCAGATCGCCGCCTGTTCTGGCGAGGATTTCAGTAGGCTGACTGATATCTTTGCTCGGCCACTTCAATTCAGGATGGGTAATGGACAGGTTTTTTGCCAATTCCTGGAAGGCGATACCTGCACCCACAAAATTCCAGTGTGTGTCTGTTCGATAATACAGAGGACTATGTCCTTCGCTCTTGGCTTGGCGTAATGCTTCAGTGGGATTCACATAAGTATCAATTTTGGCATTGCTGGTCAGATACTCGGTCCGGGACGAAGGCGAGTGCTTCGCCCAGCCTGGCAAAAACTCCGGGTAGAGGGTGTCTTTATCGGGGCCGATGATAATTCGATAGGCGCTGACACCGTTATCCTTGTACCAAGACGTCCAAGACTTCGTGGCATCAGTAACTAGCTGATTTGTCAAAATACTCTCGGGAGTCACACCGGCTCTTTTTACGGTAATCGACTTGGCGTACGCATCGCCGAGATAAAACCAGCCGTCTTTGCCAATGATTACCTGCTTGGGATCGATGGAGATACCGGCGGCATAAAACGCACGGCCCACCAATGGCATCAGGATGTCGGTGTTGTATAAATTGCTGACTGACCACCAGTTCTGGTTTTTTTGAACTGCTTGCGTGCCATGAGAAATAAGGTTGGCGGCTGGAATCAACGTCAGCGAGATCAGGGCCAAGGCAAGAAATACATGGATTTTGGTTTTCATGAGTTCGCCGATCAAAAGTTGAAGTACAGAAAAACAGAACTGGTCGTCAAAATCGTTGAGTAGATGGCTACGCTGAACAGAAGCGACATGCCAACGATTTTTGGCCAACTGATCCGGCCTTGAGTCGTCAATTCAAAAGAGTTTTTCTGGGCGATGAGGATAAAACCGAAAGCGATCATGAGGTAGCAGACGGCGTTCGCCGCGATGCCGGTCGGAAGCACTGTCAGTAAATGGTCTTCCAATACGCCACCCCACGCCAAGCTTGAAGTCGGGACATCTTGAACTGGGATCGCCACAGAGCCAAAGTCCACCATGCCCGCAAGGATCCGCTTGGCATCATCGAGGGAATGCGCCCTGAAGAACACCCAGGTTACATTGACGAAAAGGAAGGTAGTCAGCCATGCCAGCGGTGTTGGCATGCGCATACCGCATTGTTTCCAGACTCTGTGCAGCACCAGAGCCCCACCATGCAGCGCACCCCAGATAATGAACATCCAGCTGGCGCCATGCCAAAGGCCGCCGAGTACAAAGGTGGCCATCAAGTTGATATAGATTCTTGCCGAAGAGCAGCGATTACCGCCAAGTGGGATGTACAGATAGTCGCGCAGATAGCGGCTGAGAGTCATGTGCCACCGACGCCAGAAGTCCTGGATATCGTACGATTTGTAGGGCGAGTTGAAGTTTATGGGCAACCAGATGTTGAACAGAAGGGCTGCGCCAATGGCCATGTCACAATAGCCACTAAAGTCAAAATACAATTGGAAAGTATAAGAAAGACTGGTCGCCCAAGAACTATAAAAATCATGTTGTGCGCCAGGCTGGAAGCCTGCGTCTGCCCACACCGCAAACGTATCTGCGATCATGACTTTCTTGAACAGTCCAATGCTGAATATAAACAGGCCCATCAAGATATAGCGGTATCTGATGGCAAGCGTCCAGCGGGACTGGAACTGCGACATCATTTCTTTGTGGTGCAGGATTGGCCCAGCGATGAGATGCGGAAAAAACGTTACAAAAAGCGCATAGTTAATAAAGTCGTATTCTTTGGCTTCACCCCGATAACTGTCTACGAGGAAAGCAATTTGAGTGAAGGTATAAAAGCTAATTCCTAGAGGCAGAATTATCTGCTGTAGCTCGATATCAAAATTAGAAAGTGAGTTGATGTTTTCAATAAAAAAGTTAGCGTACTTGAAGTAGCCCAGTAATCCCAGGTTTACTGCAATGCTCAAGGTTAAAATGGTTTTTCGGGATAGCTTGAGGCGCAAACCAGTTGTAGCCGGCGAAAGGGCACTGCCTACCAGGAAGTTGAAGAAAATTGAACCGAGCAGAAGCGGTAGATAAGTAACGCTCCAGTAACCATAGAAAAACAGACTTGCCGCTACCAACCAGCATTTTCCCGCGAGTATCAGGCGTCTCTTGTTAAGCAGGAAGTAAACGAGGAAAACAATGGGTAGATAGAGCAATATGAACGTGGGAGAGCTGAATACCATTTTCCGTCTCGTATAAAATTGGCTGTATCTTTGTTTTTTTAAATGGCGAAAGACCAGGGAACCTGCGCGATCTGTTGTGATACGTGGGGCCTGGATCTGCCAGGCCGGCGGGCTTTTTTGGGCACCCTGAGCGTTGATGCTGCAGTAACGCAAAAATTAACTTCTGGCCTGTTACTAACCGATCTGCTTTCTCTGCCGTCTATTGGAAATCTGTAGCAACAAAACTCCATAGCGCGGGAAAATACCACAAAGACGGCTGTTTTTATATTGAGACTAGTGATTGTGCGGACTCGGGGATCGGGGAGTGGTCTGGGGGATGTTGATCGGCTGGCTTGGGTAGCAACGGCACTGCCCGAGGGGGAGGTAAAACAAACCCCGCCGATTCAGGCGGGGTTCTTCATTCAGCGATCCTGCGCGTCCTTGATGTCCGCTTCGGCGTTGCGCTGCGCAACGCGTTTGCGTTCTTCATCGGTCAGTTCAACCTTGTTGGCGGTGTCGCGCAACATCATCAATCCGCCAACGATCGAGCCGATTGCAACGACCAGAATCAACCAGGCATACCAGGGCATAACGGCTCTCCTTAAGGGCAGTTCGACGGGCGAGGATTTCGCCGTGCGACGCTGCATACCACTTTTGAGCGAAGTGAGTTCGCAGTGGTTCCATTCTAGGCCGGTTAAGCCCGGTGTATCTGAAATCCCTCAGCGGCCGTTCAGCATCGCATCGGCCGGAGCGTCAGCGCGCAACTGCCCGGTGAGCAGGAAGTAGCCGAAGCCGACTGCCATGAAGCCGAGGAAAATCAGCCCGATCAGCGCGTTGAACCAGGCCATGGCGATCAGGCACACCACCGCCAGCACCAGTGCAATCAGCGGAATCAGCGGGTAGCACGGCGCACGGAAAGTACGCTCGAGATTCGGTTCGGATTTGCGCAGTTTGAACAGGCTGAGCATGCTCATGATGTACATCACGATCGCGCCGAACACGGCCATGGTGATCATCGCGGCGGTCAGGGTCATGCCGCCGAGGTTGATCAAGCCGTCGCTGTAAATCGCGGCGATGCCGATGATGCCGCCGGCAATGATCGCCCGGTGTGGAGTCTGGAAGCGCGAGAGTTTCGCCAGCGACGCCGGCAGGTAACCGGCGCGGGCGAGGGCGAAGAACTGCCGCGAGTAGCCGAGGATGATCCCGTGGAAACTCGCCACCAGGCCGAACAGGCCGATCCACACCAGCATGTGCAGCCAGCCGGAGTTGTCGCCGACCACAGTCTTCATCGCCTGTGGCAACGGGTCGTTGATGTTCGCCAGGGTGCGCCAGTCACCGACGCCGCCCGCGAAGAACATCACGCCCATTGCCAGCAACACCAGGGTCAGGATCCCGCTGATGTAGGCCTTGGGGATCGTGCGCTTGGGATCCTTGGCCTCTTCGGCGGCCATCGCCGCGCCTTCGATGGCGAGGAAAAACCAGATCGCAAACGGAATCGCGGCGAACATCCCGGCAATCGCTGGCGGCCCGAACACATCGGAACCGGCCCAGCCATTCAGGGCAAAGCTGCTGAAGCTGAACGCCGGTGCGACCACGCCCATGAACACCAGCAATTCGATCACCGCCAGCACGCAGACGATCAGCTCGAACGTCGCCGCCAGTTTCACACCAAGAATGTTCAAACCCATAAAGACGATATATGCGCCGACCGCTGCATGTTTCGGATCGAGCGCCGGAAACTGCACATTCAGATAAGCGCCAATCGCCAAGGCGATTGCCGGCGGCGCGAAGACGAATTCGATCAGCGTGGCCAGCCCGGCAATCAGTCCGCCTTTTTCACCGAAGGCTCGGCGACTGTAGGCGAACGGCCCACCCGCATGGGGAATCGCGGTGGTCAGTTCGGTGAAGCTGAAAATGAAGCAGGTGTACATGGTCGCGACCATGAACGAGGTCACCAGAAAGCCCAGTGTACCGGCCACGCCCCAGCCGTAACTCCAGCCGAAATACTCGCCGGAAATCACCAGCCCGACGGCGATGCCCCACAGGTGCAAGGTGCCCAGTGTGGGTTTGAGTTGTGTGTTCATGCGCATGCTCCCTGAACGGTTTGGAAAGCTCGGGGGAGGGCGTGTGCAGTGGGCGTGCCATTGCTGGGAGTCAGGTCGTAATGTGAAGAAAGCTGTCGTATCGGGGATGTTCGCGGTGGGATAGCTGCGTTTTGTGCGCCAGTTGGGTGCGATGTAGGCGGTTATGCCGTCTTCGCGAGCAGGCTCGCTCCCACAGGGGAATGCATTTCAAATTGTGGGAGCGAGCCTGCTCGCGAAGAGGCCAGCCCATACGACGCAAAACCCACCTGTAACGAACGCATAAACCCACTCTTTACGCTTTCTTTATGCCCAGCCAACCCCCTCGGTCTCGCGCCTTTACAGCCTCCTTTCCGACAATGCCCCGACAAGCGGCAATACGCCGTAACACGGAGATCTTCCATGAGCGTTCTGGACGGGGTGTCCCTGCTGTTGGCAGCCGGGCTGTTCATTTATCTGTTGGTTGCGCTATTGCGCGCGGATCGGGGCTAGGAGCGGCTATGCACAGTTATGACTATTGGCTGATCCTCGCGTTTTTTGCGGTGGTGTTGTTGCCGGCGCCGTTCCTCGGGCGCTTTTACTACAAGGTGATGGAAGGTCAGCGCACCTGGCTGACGCCGATTCTGGGCCCGGTCGAACGTGGCTGTTATCGCATTTCCGGGGTTGATCCGCAGGCTGAACAGAGCTGGCAGAAGTACACGCTGGCCTTGCTGGCGTTCAACCTCGCCGGTTTCCTGCTGCTGTTTGCGATCCTGTTGTTCCAGGACCACCTGCCGCTGAACCCGCAAAACCTGCCGGGCCAGGAATGGACTCAGGCGTTCAACACCGCGGTCAGCTTCATGACCAACACCAACTGGCAGTCCTACAGCGGTGAAGCGACCCTCAGCTACCTGAGCCAGATGGTCGGCCTCACTGTGCAGAACTTCGTCAGCGCCGCTACCGGCCTCGCCGTGCTGGTTGCACTGTGCCGTGGCATCGGTCGCAAGTCGGCGAAGACCCTGGGCAACTTCTGGGTCGACATGACCCGCGCCACCCTCTACGGCCTGCTGCCGCTGTGCCTGCTGCTCGCGCTGTACCTGGTGTGGCAGGGCGTACCGCAGACCTTCGCGCAATATGTGAACGCGGTGACCATGCAGGGCGTTGATCAAGTGATCCCGCTCGGCCCGGCGGCCAGTCAGATTGCGATCAAGCAATTGGGCACCAACGGCGGTGGCTTCTTCGGTGTCAACTCGGCGCACCCGTTCGAGAACCCGACCGCGTGGAGCAACCTGTTCGAAGTCACTTCGATCATCCTGATCCCGGTGGCCCTGGTGTTCACCTTCGGTCACTACGTCAAGGACCTGCGTCAGAGCCGCGCGATCATCGCCTGCATGCTCGCACTGTTCCTGATCGGCGGCGCGACTTCGCTGTGGGCCGAATATCAGCCTAACCCTGCGCTGAACAACGTTGCCGTCGAGCAGACTGCACCGCTGGAAGGCAAGGAAGCACGCTTCGGCACCACCGCCACCGTGCTGTGGTCGGTGACCACCACCGCGGCGTCGAACGGTTCGGTCAACGGCATGCACGACAGCCTCAACCCGCTCAGCGGCATGGTCGCGCTGGTCAACATGATGGTCGGCGAAGTGATCTTCGGCGGCGTCGGTGCCGGGCTCTACGGCATGTTGCTCAACGTGCTCATCGCGGTGTTCCTCGCCGGCCTGATGATTGGCCGCACCCCGGAATACCTCGGCAAGAAACTGCAGGCGCGGGAAGTGCAATTGCTGGTCGTCACCCTGCTGGTGATGCCGGTCGGCGTGCTGGTGCTCGGTGCGATTGCCGCCACTCTGCCTGGCCCGGCGGCGACCATCAGTAACCCCGGCCCGCACGGTTTCAGTCAGTTGCTCTATGCCTACACCTCGGCCAGCGCGAACAACGGTTCGGCCTTCGGTGGCCTGAGCGCCAACACGCCGTTCCACAACCTGATGCTCGGTCTGGGCATGTTGATCGGTCGCTTCGGTTACATCCTTCCGGTACTGGCTTTGGCCGGCAGCCTGGCGATGAAGAAAACCGCGCCGATCGGCCAGAACAGCTTCCCGACCCATGGCCCGCTGTTCGTGACTCTGTTGACCGTGACCATTTTGCTGGTGGGCGGCCTGACGTTCTTGCCGACTCTGGCGCTGGGTCCGATTGCTGAACACCTGAGCATGGGCTTCTAAGGAATCGATCATGAATATGCCTGCAATCAAACCCGCTGCCGTCAAGGCACCGGAACAAGCGAAAACTGCGATCTCGGCCCTGTGGCGTCCGGCGCTGGTGCAAGCCTTCGTCAAGCTCGACCCGCGCCAGCTGGTGCGTTCGCCAGTGATGCTGGTGGTCGAACTGACGGCGATTTTCACCACCGTGCTGTGCTTCATCCCGGACAACGTCGTGCCGACTTTCGTCGCCGCGCAGATTGCCCTGTGGCTGTGGTTCACGGTGCTGTTCGCCAATTTCGCCGAAGCCTTGGCCGAAGGTCGCGGCAAGGCCCGCGCCGACAGCCTCAAGGCTGGCAGCGAAGGCCTCAGCGCACGACGCAAGATGGCCAATGGCAGCTTCCAGGTGGTGCCCGCCGCCAACCTGCGCAAAGGCGATGTGGTGCGCGTCGAAGCGGGGGAGATGATCCCCGGTGACGGCGAAGTCATCGAAGGCATCGCCGCGGTCAACGAAGCGGCGATCACCGGTGAATCGGCGCCGGTGATTCGCGAGTCCGGCGGCGACCGCTCGGCGGTCACCGGCAACACGCGCCTGGTGTCCGATTGGCTGCTGGTGAAGATCACCGCCAACCCCGGTGAATCGACCCTTGACCGCATGATCGCGCTGGTCGAAGGCGCCAAACGCCAGAAGACCCCCAACGAAATCGCGCTGGATATCCTGCTGATCGGCCTGACCCTGATCTTCCTGCTGGTGGTCGTGACCCTGCAACCGTTCGCCCACTTCGCCAACGGCAGCCTGCCGCTGGTGTTCCTGGTGGCGCTGTTGGTCACGCTGATTCCGACCACCATCGGTGGCCTGTTGTCGGCGATCGGTATCGCCGGGATGGATCGACTGGTACGGCTGAACGTGATTGCCAAATCCGGGCGTGCAGTGGAAGCGGCCGGTGACGTGCACGTGCTGCTACTGGACAAGACCGGCACCATCACCTTCGGTAACCGCCGTTGCAGCGCGGTGTATGCCGCGCCGGGCGTGAGTGGTCGCGAGTTGGCCGAAGGCGCGTTGTTCGCCTCGCTAGCGGACGAAACCGCCGAAGGCAAATCCATCGTCGAGTACCTGCGCGGTCTGCACCCGCAAACCGAGCCGGCGCTGGATAGCCTGACAGCGGTGCCGTTCAGCGCGGAAACCCGCTTGTCCGGTATCGACTATCAGGGCCGTATTTACCGCAAGGGCGCAGTCGATTCGCTGCTGGCGTTCCTCGGTCAACAACGCTCCGATCTGGCCCCGGCGCTGTCGCGGGAAATCGACAAGATCGCGCAGAGCGGTGGTACGCCGTTGCTGGTCTGCGCCGACGGCAAGCTGCTGGGTGCGATCCACCTCAAGGACGTGGTCAAGCCAGGCATTCGTGAGCGTTTCGCCGAGCTGCGCAAACTGGGGATTCGCACGGTGATGGTCACCGGTGACAACCCGTTGACCGCGGCGGCCATTGCGGCAGAAGCGGGCGTCGATGACGTACTCGCCGAAGCCACCCCGGAGAAGAAACTCGCACGCATTCGTCATGAGCAGAACGACGGTCGTCTGGTGGCGATGTGTGGCGACGGCGCCAACGATGCTCCGGCGCTGGCCCAGGCTGACGTCGGCATGGCGATGAACGACGGCACGCAAGCCGCACGCGAAGCCGCAAACATGGTCGACCTCGACAGCGACCCGACCAAGCTGCTGGACGTGGTGCAGATCGGCAAGGAATTGCTGGTGACCCGTGGTGCGCTGACGACTTTCTCCATCGCCAACGACGTCGCCAAATACTTCGCGATTCTGCCGGCGCTGTTTGCCGCGATCTATCCGCAACTGGGCGTGCTGAACATCATGCACCTGACCAGTCCGCAGAGCGCGATCCTTTCGGCCATCGTCTTCAACGCCCTGATCATCGTGGTGCTGATTCCACTGGCATTGCGTGGCGTGCGCGTGCAGGCAGCGAGTGCCGCGGCACTGCTGCGGCGCAATCTGCTGATCTACGGACTGGGCGGGATTCTGGTGCCGTTCGTGGGGATCAAGGCGATCGACATGCTGCTCACGGCTTTGCATTTGGTTTGAGGTTGGAAGAGCCCCTCACCCTAACCCTCTCCCGGAGGGAGAGGGGACTGATCGAGGTGTTTGTAAGAGGCGTACCGACCTGGGATAGCGAGCCGAACTCAGGTCTGGAAAAGCGCAGAGATCGGCTCCCTTTCCCCTCGCCCCCTTGGGGGAGAGGGCTGGGGTGAGGGGGAAAAGATCTCCCTGGCACCCCGCAAAAGTTTGCCCAACGAATTCGAGGATTTTGCAATGTCCACAATGATACGTCCGGCCCTGAGCCTGCTGGTGCTGATGACCCTGATCACCGGCGTGGCCTATCCACTGGTAGTGACCGGCGTTGCGCAGGTCGCTTTCCCTGAACAGGCCAATGGCAGCCTGGTGCACGATGCCGATGGCAAGGTGCGCGGCTCGTCCCTGATCGCTCAGGATTTCGTCGGTGATGCGTGGTTCCATCCACGTCCTTCGGCGGGCGCCTTCGCGACCGTTTCCAGCAGCGCCAGCAACCTGGCGCCGAGCAATCCGGCACTCGCCACACGGGTGATCGATGACGCCAACAAGTTGCAGGTGCCCGGCCAGGGGCCGGTGCCATTGGCGCTGCTGACCACCTCCGGCAGCGGCCTCGATCCGCACTTGCCACCGGCGGCAATTGCCTATCAACTGGCGCGTGTCGCGCAAGCGCGCAAACTGCCGGTGTCGACCCTGCAGCAACTGCTCGATGCGCACATCGAACAGCCGCTGGTGGGGCCACCGGTGGTGAATGTGCTGGAGCTGAACATGGCGCTGGAAAAACTGTAATTCTGCGGCGCTGCCATTCGCGAGCAAGCTCGCTCCCACAAGAGCAACACTGAACCTGTGGGAGCGGGCTTGCTCGCGAAGAGGCCCGCACAGGCAACACATCAACATCTGACTGAAGAGATCAAGCATGAGCGACGCCGGCCGCGCCGACGCATTGTTAGCAGAACTGCCCCGCGACGGCCGTGGCCGACTCAAGGTTTTCCTTGGCGCCGCCCCCGGTGTCGGCAAGACCTACGCCATGCTCCAGGCGGCGCACACGCAATTGCGTCAGGGCGTGAAAATCATTGCCGGCGTCGTCGAAACCCATGGCCGAGCGGAAACCGAAGCGCTGCTCGGTGGTTTGCCGCAGCAACCGCTGGTGCGCTCGGAATACCGTGGCGTGATGCTCGAAGAAATGGACCTCGACGGCTTGCTCGCGGCCAAACCGAAACTGGTGCTGGTGGACGAACTGGCGCACACCAACGCCCCCGGCAGTCGCCACGCCAAGCGCTGGCAGGACATTCAGGAACTGCTCGCCGCCGGAATCGACGTGTACACCACGGTCAACGTCCAGCACCTGGAAAGTCTCAACGATCAGGTGCGCGGGATCACCGGTGTGCAGGTGCGCGAAACCCTGCCGGACTGGGTGTTGCAGGAAGCCTACGAACTGCTGCTGATCGACCTGCCACCGCGTGAATTGCTGGAGCGTCTGCGCGAAGGCAAGGTCTACGTGCCGGAACAGGCGCGGGCGGCGATCGATGCGTTTTTCACCCAGACCAACCTCACCGCGTTGCGTGAACTGGCGATGCAGACTGCCGCCGCGCAGGTCGATAACGATCTCGCTCAAGGCTATCGCCAACTCGGTCAGGCGGCGCCGGCGGTGCGCGGGCGTTTGCTGGTCGGCGTCGATGGCGATGCGCATGCCGAACGCCTGGTGCGCCACGCCAGCCGGGTGGCCCAGCGTCGGCATCTGCCGTGGAGTCTGGTGCATGTCGACAACGGCACGGTGCGCGACGAGCAATCGCGCCTGCGCCTGCAAAATGCCCAGCAACTGGCCGAACGCCTCGGCGGCGAAGTGGTGTTGCTGCGCGCCGGCGAAGTGGCGAAAACCCTGATCCAGCATGCCGCCGAACGCCGGGCAAGTCTGGTGCTGGTCGGCCAGTCGCGGCCGAGTCTGCGCCGTCGTCTGTTCGGCGGTGGTCTGGCGGCGCGTTTGCTGCGTCAGGCCCACGGCCTGGAAATCAACGTGCTCGACAATGATCGCGAGCAGCCTGCGCCGCGCCTTCGCGTCACGCCGACGCTGGTGTGGTTCGATTACGCGCTGGCATTGGTCGCTACGGTATTGGCCAGTGCGCTGGCGTGGGCGGTGTCGAGTATTTTGCCGCTGCCGAACATCTCGCTGGTGTTCCTCGCGGCGGTGCTGCTGGTGGCGGTGCGCAGCAGTCTGGGGCCGGCGCTGGCGTGCGCGGCGCTGTCGTTTCTGACCTACGATTTCCTGTTCATTCCGCCGAATTTTTCCTTTGCCATCCAGCGCGAAGAAGACGTTCTGACCTTGCTGTTCTTCCTGCTGATGGCGGCGCTCACCGGTAATCTCGCGGCGCGCCAGCGGCGCCAGCTGCAGGCCCTGCGCGACACGCAGGAGGAAACCAGCGAATTGCTCGACCTGTCACGCAAACTGACTGCCGCGACGGATCGTCAGGCGGTGATCAGCGCTGCGGCGCAGCACCTCAATGGCTGGAGCGATTTGCAGTTGTGCCTGCTCAATCGGGACGGGCAGGGCGGCTGGAAAGTCGAGACCGGCGGGCCGCTGGAGTTCACCGAGGCGGAACGGGCTGCGGCCGATTGGGCCTGGCAGCACGATCAACCGGCCGGCATGGGGACCGGCACGCTGCCGTTCGGTCGCTGGTGGTGGTGGCCGCTGTCGGTGGAGGACGGGCCGCTGGCGCTGCTCGGGGTCTGCGCCAAAGAGGGCCAGACCTTGAGCGGCCAGCGCCGACGCCTGCTCACCGCGTTGAGTCAGCCACTGGCTCAGGCATTGTCCCGGGCGCAACTGGCCGATGATCTGGAGGCCGCGCGCCTGCACGGCGAAACCGAACAACTGCGCAGTGCGCTACTGGCCTCGGTGTCCCACGATCTGCGTACACCGCTGACGTCCATGCGCGGCAGTATCGACAGCCTGTTGGCCCTCGGCGAAGCCATTCCACTGGAGGATCGCCGCGAGTTGCTCGAAGGCACCCGCGATGAAGCCGAACGCCTCGATCGCTATATCCAGAATCTGCTCGACATGACGCGCCTCGGCCACGGTGCGTTGAAGCTGGCGCGGGACTGGGTGTCGCCGGCAGACATTGTCGGCAGCTCGCTCAATCGCCTGCGTGCGGTGCTGGCGCCGCTGCAGGTCAGTACCGACGTGCCCGCCGAGCTGCCGCTGCTGTTCGTGCACGCGGCGCTGATCGAACAGGCGCTGGTCAATGTGCTGGAAAACGCTGCGCGGTTCTCGCCGGCCCATGGGCGTTTGCAACTGCGTGCCGGCGCCAGTGACGAAGAGATTTTCTTCTCGGTCAGCGACGAAGGCCCGGGGATTCCCGAGGACGAGCGGGCAAAGATTTTCGACATGTTCTACACCGCTGCGCGGGGTGATCGCGGAGGGCAGGGCACGGGGCTGGGGCTGGCGATCTGTCAGGGCATGGTCGGCGCGCATGGTGGGCGGATCAGCGTGGCCGACGGCATCGACGGCCGCGGCACCTGCATCACCCTGCACCTGCCGTTGCAGACGCAACCGGGGATGGACAATGAAGCCTGATCGCGACTGCGCTACTCTCTTGCCAATCTTTTGTGTCGATGTGAATTCATGAGCCAGACCGCGACCATTTTGGTCATTGATGACGAACCACAGATCCGTAAATTTCTGCGCATCAGCCTCGCCTCACAAGGCTACAAAGTGCTGGAGGCCGGCACCGGCGCCGAGGGCCTGGCCCAGGCGGCGTTGAACAAACCCGACCTGCTGGTGCTCGACCTCGGCTTGCCGGACATGGACGGCCAGCAGGTGCTGCGCGAGTTTCGCGAGTGGGCCACCGCGCCTGTGCTGGTGCTCTCGGTGCGCGCCAGTGAGGGGCAGAAAGTCCAGGCGCTGGATGGCGGCGCCAACGATTACGTGACCAAGCCGTTCGGCATTCAGGAATTTCTCGCCCGGGTCCGCGCGTTGTTGCGTCAGGCGCCGGCCGGCGAGGCCCAGCAAGCGGCGCTGACGTTCGGCCCGCTGACCGTGGATCTGGCTTATCGGCGGGTGTTGCTCGACGGTGTCGAAGTGGCGCTGACCCGCAAGGAATACGCGGTGCTGGCGCAACTGGCGCGGCATCCGGGCCGGGTGATCACCCAGCAGCAATTGCTCAAGGATATCTGGGGCCCGACGCATACCGAGGACAGTCATTACCTGCGGATTGTGGTCGGGCATTTGCGTCAGAAGCTGGCGGATGATCCGACCCGGCCGCGGTTTATTGTGACGGAGGCGGGGGTTGGGTATCGGTTGTTGAGTGAGAACAGTCTGTAGGTTTTGTGTGGTCTGGTTTGGCCTCTTCGCGAGCAAGCCCGCTCCCACAGTGGTCGGTGTGATACACAAATTTCAATAACACCCCAGAACCCTGTGGGAGCGGGCTTGCCCGCGAAGAGGCCCTGACAGGCAACCGAGAACTTCAAGGCTCTCTGCTCTGCTCACTTTCATACCGGTCCAGCGTATCCCGCGCAATCTCCCGCCCCAAAGCGATCAACTCCGGCGCCTTGTAGAACTCGAAAAACCGGCACACGCGCTTCGGCACGTTGATCAGGATGTCCGGCGGATAGCCGGCGATCTTGTATTGCGCCAGCGAGGTCTGCATCACCTCGAAACTCTGGTTGATCAGGTCCAGCAGTGACGCCGGTCCGACGTTGTCGATGATGAACGAGCCGGTGGCGGATTTCGGCGCGCCTTCGCGTTCGGGAGCCGCTGCCGGTTGCTGGCTCTCCGGTTCGCTGCCTTCCAGCCACGGGTTGATCTCGCCCGCTTCGGCGCGCAGCGCTTCCTGCTCCAGTAACAACAACTGCTCGGCCTGTTTGCGGCGGAACGGCATTTTCGAACCCAGCGAACTGAGCAGGCTGTCGAAGCGCGAACGAAAGGCTGGCGGGCGCTGGATCACCGGCAATTTGTAGTGGCGCTGGTTGGTCGCGTTGAGGTTGACCGCGATGATCAGATCACAGTGGCTGGAGACCACCGGCACGATCGGCAACGGGTTGAGAATGCCGCCATCCACCAGCATCCGGTTACCCTGCATCACTGGGGTGAACAGGCTGGGAATCGCCGCCGAGGCGCGCATTGCCTGATGCAGGCAGCCTTCCTGGAACCAGATTTCCTGCTGGTTGGTGAGGTCAGCGGCGACGGCGGTGTAGGGAATGCGCAGGTCTTCGATATTGATCTCGCCGACGATCTTGCGGATCTGCCCGAAGACTTTCTCACCGCGAATCGCCCCAAGGCGAAAGCTCACGTCCACCAGACGCAGCACATCCAGATAATCGAGCGTTTCGATCCAGGTGCGGTACTCGTCGAGTTTGCCCGCCGCATAGATCCCGCCGACCACTGCGCCCATCGAACAACCGGCAATGCAGGCAATGTCGTAACCGCGTCTTTCGATCTCCTCAATGACTCCGATATGGGCGTAGCCCCGGGCGCCTCCGGAGCCCAGCACCAGTGCGACACGCTTTTTCATCAAACTTCCTCCCCCGACAAGGCACCACAATGCACCCATCCATGGGCGGGCGACAATCGCCAGAGTCGTTCGGGGCGGCAGCAGAGTCGTTTTCCGATACTGTGTGACCCGTCGGGGTTATCCTTTCGTCACCGCAGATTCACCGGGCGCCAAGGCACTTTTTTCGCGCCGTAACGTCTTACCTGCACGACTGTTGACCTATTTGAGGAGTTAGTGATGAAAGCCTGGATCTGTGTGCCGTTGATCGCGCTGGCATTGGCCGGTTGCGCTGGCAAGACTGCTTATCGCGACAGCTGCGGCAGTCAGCTCGATGCGGCGTGGCATGAACTGGATCTGGCCAAGGCCGAAGGTTTCGCCGGCACGGTCAGTTACTCCAAGGCGCTGTCGTTGCTGACGGCGGCCAAGACCCAACAGCAATTCGAAGGTTTCGAGGGCTGCAGCAACAAAGCCGAGAAGGCGCGTTTCTATATTCGCGAATCCCGCGCCGGGCGCTAAGCTGCTGACTTGACGCAAGGATGCGGCTGGCCGACCACGGCAGACTCATCTTTCAAGCCATGTGAATCAGGAGCAAGCGATGTCTGCGTTGGTTGACCGGTTGGTGGCTCATGTCCTGAGTCTGGAAGTGCGTTTGCTGGCCTGTCAGGCGCGTATGACCGCGCGTACCGACCCCGAGGCGCTGCACGACTTGCGCACCACGGTGCGCCGCTTGCGCAGCCTGTTTCGGCCCTTGCGTGGCTTGCCGGGTGTAGAACAACTGGAGGGCGCCGCGTCGGCGGTCGGTCAGTTGACCACGCCGTGGCGCGATCGCGAGGTGTTGGCCGCCTACCTGCTCCAGCACGATCAACCGCAGGCCGCGCAGCGGCGCATGGCGCAGATGGCGGAAGCGTATCCGACGCTGGCGGCGAGTGCCGAGGTGGCTTCGCTGCTGATCATCCTCGACGCGTTCCCGCGATTCCTGCGCGCCTCCGAGCGCCAGGGATTGCTTAAGGGCCTGGCCAAACGCATCGAAAAACGCCTGCACAAACAATGGAAAAAACTCGACCAGGCCCTGCACGATCCTACCCACGATCGGCATCGCCTGCGCTTGCTGATCAAGCGCGTGCGCTATGGCATCGAAGCCTATCCGGAACTGGATCGCCTGCCTGAAGCGGCGCTGGCACGGCTGAAGTCGGCGCAGGGCGCGCTGGGCGACTGGCACGATTGCTGGCAGTGGCTGGCGCGGGCCGAGCTGGAAAGCGATCTGCAACCGTGCGTCGCGACCTGGCAGGCGGGCCTGATCAAGGCTGAAGCCAAGGCGGATCGGGTGCTCGACAAACTCAGTACTGCCTGCTTCAAATCCTGAATTCTCCATTGACCCTTTGTGGGAG
>NZ_JBYOKU010000015.1:0-146371 GCF_057799175.1 Pseudomonas sp. 14P5.3.2
GGGGTGTCATTCAGCATTGATGTTGCCTGACCCGCCGCTTTCGCGAGCAAGCCCGCTCCCACATGGGCGGTGCAAGCCTCACAGGCTTCGTGTTTCCAAGGGTATTTCCCATGTCCCAAGACCGTCGCTACAGCTTCGAGTTCTTCCCGACCAAGACCGATGCTGGGCATGAAAAGCTGCTCAACGTTGCCCGTCAGTTGGCAACGTACAATCCCGATTTCTTCTCCTGCACCTATGGCGCTGGTGGTTCGACCCGTGATCGCACCCTCAACACCGTTCTGCAGCTGGAAAGCGAAGTCAAAGTACCGGCCGCACCGCACCTGTCGTGCGTCGGCGACAGCAAGGACGACCTGCGCGGCCTGCTGAACGAATACAAGGCTGCTGGTATCAAGCGCATCGTTGCCCTGCGCGGCGACCTGCCGTCCGGCATGGGCATGACCAGCGGCGAGCTGCGTCACGCCAATGAATTGGTTGAATTCATTCGTGAAGAAACCGGCGATCATTTCCACATCGAAGTTGCCGCTTACCCGGAGATGCATCCGCAAGCGCGCAACTACGAAGACGATCTCGCCAACTTCGTGCGCAAGGCCCGCGCCGGCGCCGACAGCGCGATCACCCAGTACTTCTTCAACGCCGACAGCTACTTCTACTTCGTAGACCGTTTGCAGGCACTGGGCGTGGATATTCCGGTGGTACCGGGGATCATGCCGATCACCAACTACAGCAAACTCGCGCGCTTCTCCGATGCCTGCGGTGCGGAAATTCCGCGCTGGATCCGCAAGCAACTGGAAGCCTACGGCGATGACAGCCAAAGCATTCAGCGCTTCGGCGAGCAAGTCGTCAGCGAAATGTGCGAACGCCTGCTGCAGGGTGGCGCACCGGGGCTGCACTTCTATTCCATGAACCAGGCTGAACCTAGTCTGGCGATCTGGAATAACTTGAAGTTACCGCGCTAAGCACTAAAAGAAAGATCAAAAGATCGCAGCCTTCGGCAGCTCCTACAGGGGTGTCGTCGCTGCGATCTTTTGCTTTTAAATGCCCGAAACAGAGCTTGTGCAGGCACTTTCTGGCTCTTTCGCGTTTCTCGTCGTAATCTCAAGTCATGCCTTTGATCGCGCAACTATTCACGGTACTGGTTTTTGCTTGCCTGAGCTTTGCCGCTCGGGGCGAGAAGTTGCGTATTGTCACCGAGCCGTGGGCCCCTTACGTGTATGAGGAGGACGGCAAGAACCTCGGGCTGGACTACGAAACCACCGCCATCGTGTTCAAGCGTTTGGGAATCGAAGTCGAATGGCAGTTCCTGCCGTGGAAACGCTGCCTGTCGATGCTCGAGACCGGCCAGGCTGACGGCGCGCTGGATATCTTTCACAGCGACGAGCGCGACGCCACCCTGCTCTATCCGAGTGAACCGTTGTCGGACGTCGAGTTCGTGATGTTCTATGCCAACGACCGGCCACACCCCTTCAGCAAGCTCGAAGAACTCAAAGGCCTGACGATCGGCACTTCGCCGGGCTATCTGTACAGCGCCGATTTCAGCCAGTCGCCACTGTTCACCCGCGAGCCGGCACCGACCCACGAGGCCAACTTCGGCAAACTGCTGCGCGGACGCATCGACTTGCTGATCACCGATCGCCGCGTCGGTCAGCATTTGCTCGATCAGCTGAATATCCGCGATCAGATCAGCGAAAACCCGACGATCATCAGCCGTCAGAGCCAATATCTGGCCGTTCGACGCAATGCCGGGATGGATCTGCTGGTGCAGCGCTTTGGCGCTGAACTCAAACGATTCAAGCGTGAACCTGCCTACGCCGAGCTCAGCGCACGCTACGGCGCTGCCCCTACAGGCACGGCGCTGCCGGGCAATGCATCGGCCAGCCATAAAACCGTTGAGCAGCAGGAAAGCAGCGCGCAGTGATTGCTCTGTTATACTCCGGCGTTCCCGCCAGGCTCACGCCCGGACGCCCGGAACCGTAACAGGCCTCTCGACCCGCTACAGCGCAGCTTTCAGCCCGCGCGAGCGCTCCTGACGTGCCTTCGGAACCGCAGCAGGACCGGACGGGATTGCGTCCTCTTAAACGTGATTCGCGCCAGGCAAGACTCCCATTGGGCCAAGCCCTAACTAAAACAGGATTACTCATGTCCTTTGCTTCCCTCGGTCTCTCCGAGGCTTTAGTCCGTGCCATCGAAGATGCGGGCTATACCGAGCCTACTCCGGTGCAACAGCGGGCCATTCCCGCCGTGTTGCAAGGTCGCGACCTGATGGTTGCGGCACAGACAGGTACCGGTAAAACCGGCGGTTTCGCCCTTCCGATCCTGGAGCGGTTGTTCCCCAACGGTCACCCGGACAAATCCCAGCGTCATGGCCCGCGCCAACCGCGCGTTCTGGTCCTGACCCCGACCCGCGAACTCGCGGCCCAGGTACACGAGAGCTTCAAGATCTACGCCCGTGACCTGAAATTCGTCAGCGCCTGCATCTTCGGCGGCGTCGGCATGAACCCGCAAGTCCAGGCCATGTCCCGTGGGGTTGACGTCCTCGTCGCCTGCCCGGGTCGTCTGCTCGACCTCGCAGGCCAGGGCAGCGTCGATCTGTCCCACGTCGAAATCCTCGTCCTCGACGAAGCCGACCGCATGCTCGACATGGGCTTCGTCCACGACGTGAAGAAAGTCCTCGCGCGTCTGCCGGCCAAACGTCAGAACCTGCTGTTCTCGGCGACGTTCTCCAAAGACATCACCGATCTTGCCGGCAAGCTGCTGCACAACCCGGAACGTATCGAAGTGACGCCGCCGAACACCACGGTCGAGCGCATCGAACAACGCGTGTTCCGTCTGCCGGCCAGCCACAAGCGTGCCCTGCTGGCGCACCTGATCACCGCTGGCGCCTGGGAACAGGTACTGGTGTTCACCCGTACCAAGCACGGCGCCAACCGTCTGGCCGAGTACCTGGACAAACACGGCCTGCCAGCTGTGGCGATCCACGGCAACAAGAGCCAGAACGCCCGCACCAAAGCCCTGGCCGACTTCAAGGCCGGTGAAGTGCGCATTCTGGTAGCGACCGACATCGCCGCGCGCGGTCTGGACATCGACCAGTTGCCGCACGTGGTCAACTTCGAACTGCCGAACGTCGATGAAGACTACGTGCACCGTATCGGCCGTACTGGCCGGGCCGGTCGTTCGGGCGAGGCGATCTCGCTGGTGGCCCCGGACGAAGAAAAACTGCTGAAAAGCATCGAACGCATGACCAAGCAGAAAATCGCCGACGGCGACCTGATGGGCTTCGATGCCAGCACCATCGAGGCCGAGAAGCCTGAAGTGCGCGAGCGTCCGGACATGCGCAACCCGCGCAATTCCCGTGGCCCGCGTGGCGACGGTCCGAATGGCGGCGGTGGTGGCGGCGGTCGCAAGGACAAAGGCAAAGACAAGGGCAAGGAAAAGCCCGCCGGCGAACGCGGCGAGCGCCCTGCCCGTCAACAGAAGCCACGTGAAGGCACCCCGGCCCGCGAACAGCGTCCGAGCCAGCCACCACGCGCAGCGGCTGATCGTGCACCGGACGAGTTCCTCGACGACGACATCGATAACTTCGGTAACCGCGTGGATTACGTGCCGAAAGCCGCCCCTGCCGGTGGCCGTGGCCGTCGTCCGGGTGCGCCGGCACAAGGTGCCGGCGCTGGCGCCCCTCGTGGCGGTCAGCCGCAAGGTCGCCAGAACGGTCCGCGCAACAGCAACGGTTCGAGCACGGGCACCCCGCCGGCCAAACGCAACGGCCCGCGCAACGGCGCACCGCGTGATGGCCAGGGCCGTCGTGACGAGTCCTCGTCGCGCAACCGCCGCCCGGCTCGCGACGATCAGCCACGTACCGAGCCAGCCGTGCAGAACCCGCGCAGCAACGGGCCGAAGATCATGCACAAGGAATCGAAAGCCGACCGCTTCCCGACGCCTGAGCAGCTCGATCAACTGCCGACCCGTCCGCGCGGCGAGAAACCAGCACTGCTGACCCGCAATCGCTGAGTTATCGCTGCCATGAAAAATGCCCCGGCTCGCAAGAGCCGGGGCATTTTTTTTGCTCCCACAAATCCCTGCATCACCACAATCCCCCTGTGGGAGCGAGCTTGCTCGCGAAAGCGTCGGATCAGTCGAGACCTCTGGTGAATGACACACCGCATTCGCGAGCAAGCTCGCTCCCACAGTGGATATGCGGTGGTCTCAAGTGATCTGGCGGGCAATAAAAAACGCCCCCGGCCTTGCGACCGGGGGCGTTTTTTGTATGGCGGCGAAAATTACTTCGCTTTCACACCTTCGAACGAGATGTACAGATCGACGTTGTCGGACTGTGGACCCAGATCCATCATCTTGCCGAAATCAGAGCGCTTGATGCTGGTGGTGCCTTCAAAGCCGGCACGGTAGCCGCCCCATGGATCCTTGCCTTCGCCGAGGAACACAGCCTTGACCACGATTGGCTTGGTCACGCCGTGCAGGGTCAGGTCGCCGGTCACGTCAGCAGTGTCTTTGCCCTCGGCGTTCTTGCCGGTGGATTTGACGCTGGTGGAGACGAACTTGGCGTCAGCGTATTTGCCCACGTCCAAGAAGTCTTTGCTGGAGATGTGCTTGTCGCGCTCGGCGTGGTTGGTGAACACGCTGGCGGTTTTCACGTTGAATTCGATTTTGCTGTCTTCAGGCTTGGCGGCGTCAAAGCTGAACTTGCCGTCGATGTCCTTGAAGGTACCGGTGATGTAGCTGTAGCCCAAGTGGCTGATCTTGAAGTCAACGAAGGCGTGCTGGCCTTCCTTGTCGATTTTGTAGTCCGCAGCCATGGCCTGACCAGCCGAGAGCAGTGCAGAACCGATTGCCAGAGCGGCCAGAGTCTTTTTCAACATGCTTTCTTTTCCTTTGAGTCGAGGTTGAATTTCAGGCTTTGCGACCGAGCATTCGTGTCAGGGTCGCATCACGATCGATAAAGTGGTGCTTCAATGCTGCCAACGCATGGAGACCGGAAAAAATTACCAGCGCCCACGCCAGCCAGAGATGAATCACCCCAGCGGTATCTGCCTGATCCGGTAGTCCGGAAACCAGTGCAGGAACTTCAAACAGGCCAAACACCGGGATCCCGACACCGTCTGCGGTGGAAATCAGGTAACCGGCAATCATCACGGCGAACAGCGCGAGGTACAGAAACCCGTGGCCGAACTTGGCGCCGATGCGGGTCATGCGGCTGTAGCTCTGCAGCGTTGGCGGTGGCGGGCTGACAAAGCGCCAGAGCACCCGCAACACCATCACGCCCAGCAACACCAGACCGATGCTCTTGTGCAGATCCGGCGCGTCTTTGCGCCAGCTGCTGTAGTAATCCAGCCCCACCATCCACAGACCCAACGCGAACAGTCCGAAGACCGCCAGCGCCACGCCCCAGTGCATGAAGATGCTGACCCAACCATAGCGAGAAGCAGAGTTACGTAGCTGCATTGCCCAAATCCTGTGAGAACTGCGAACCAAGACTAGCGAGTTATCTATCGAATTAAAGCGGAAAATTTTGCTTTGAAATATCGAGAAATGCGATCAAGAGTCTTGAACAGATGAGTTAAGGAAAGATTAAAGGGGATTCGTTGCTGGCTCTCGAGTGTTTTTTGGCAGGCAATGACAACGCCATCTGCGTCCTCTGTCAGCCCATACAAAGTAGCTCAATCCACACAATGGGTTGTCCCGGCGCGATGCATTGCATAGGCTTGCGCGATTGTTTGCCCGCGCCTGACGCGAGCCGCCTCGAGGAGACTGTAAATGGGCCTGAATAACCAGTGGATGCAACGCGACCTCGCGGTGCTGTGGCATCCCTGCACCCAGATGAAAGACCACGAACAGCTGCCGCTGATCCCGATCAAACGCGGTGAAGGCGTCTGGCTCGAAGATTTCGAAGGCAAGCGCTACCTCGATGCCGTCAGCTCCTGGTGGGTCAACGTGTTCGGCCACGCCAATCCGCGGATCAACCAGCGCATCAAGGATCAGGTCGACCAGCTGGAACACGTGATCCTCGCCGGTTTCAGCCACCAGCCGGTGATCGAGCTGTCCGAGCGTCTGGTGAAGATGACGCCCGAAGGCCTGAACCGGGTGTTCTACGCCGATAACGGTTCGTCCTGCATCGAAGTCGCGCTGAAAATGAGCTTCCACTACTGGCTCAACCGCGGCCAGCCGAACAAGAAACGCTTCGTCACCCTGACCAACAGCTACCACGGTGAAACCATGGCGGCGATGGCGGTCGGCGACGTGCCGCTGTTCACCGAAACCTACAAAGCCCTGCTTATGGACACCATCAAGGTGCCAAGCCCGGATTGCTACCTGCGCCCGCAGGGCATGAGCTGGGAAGAACACTCACGCAACATGTTTGCGGCGATGGAACAGACGCTGGCCGAAAACCATGACAGCGTCGCGGCCGTGATCGTCGAGCCGTTGATTCAGGGCGCCGGCGGCATGCGCATGTACCACCCGGTATACCTCAAGCTGCTGCGCGAAGCCTGCGACCGCTATGGCGTGCACCTGATCCTCGACGAAATCGCCGTCGGTTTCGGCCGTACCGGAACCATGTTTGCCTGTGAACAGGCCGGCATCCGCCCGGACTTCCTCTGCCTGTCCAAGGCCCTGACCGGAGGCTACCTGCCGCTGGCGGCGTGCCTGACCACCGACGAGGTCTACAGCGCGTTCTACGACGACTACCCGACCCTGCGCGCCTTCCTCCACTCGCACAGCTACACCGGCAACCCGCTGGCCTGTGCGGCGGCGCTGGCAACGCTGGATATCTTCGAGCAGGACAACGTCATCGAGAACAACCAGGCCCTGGCCCGGCGCATGGCCTCGGCCACTGCGCATCTGGTCGATCACCCGAACGTCTCGGAAGTGCGCCAGACCGGCATGGTGCTGGCCATTGAGATGGTCAAGGATAAAGCCACGAAAGAGGCCTACCCTTGGCAGGAGCGACGTGGCCTGAAGGTGTTCCAGCATGCGCTGGAGCGCGGCGCACTGCTGCGTCCGCTGGGCAGCGTGGTGTATTTCCTGCCGCCGTACGTGATCACCCCGGAGCAGATCGACTTCCTCGCCGAAGTCGCCAGCGAAGGCATCGACATCGCCACCCGTGACAGCGTCAGCGTGGCCGTGCCGAAGGATTTCCACCCGGGGTTCCGCGATCCGGGCTGATTTGAATTGTTCAAGATTGTGGTGCCTGGGCTGCCGCTTTCGCGAGCAAGCCCGCTCCCACATTTGGAATGCATTTCCCTGTGGGAGCGGGCTTGCTCGCGAATGAAGTCGACACCGTTCCAACTGATTCACATCTTTCCAGAGACCCGAAATGAGACTGTCCCGCTTCTTTATCGACGCCCCCCTGAGCACCGGCGAACACGAACTGCCGGAAGCCCAGGCGCATTACATCAGCCGCGTGCTGCGCATGGCCGAGGGCGATGCGGTGCAGCTGTTCGACGGTTCCGGCCATGAGTTTCGCGGCTCGCTGGTGGAAGTCGGCAAGAAACGCGTCGTCGTGCAGATCGACGAGCAACTGCCCGGCCAGATCGAATCGCCGTTGCAGATCCACCTCGGTCAGGGCCTGTCCCGGGGCGAGCGGATGGACTGGGCGATCCAGAAAGCCACCGAGTTGGGCGTGAGCGAAATCACCCCGATCTTCAGCGACCGCTGCGAAGTGCGCCTGAAGGACGAACGCGCCGACAAGCGCCTGCTGCACTGGCGTCAGGTGGCGATCAGCGCCTGCGAGCAGTGCGGTCGTTCGCGGGTGCCGGTGATTCACCCGCCGTTGCTGCTGGCCGACTGGCTGAAACAGACTCAGGCCGAATTGAAACTGGTGCTGCACCCGGTGGCCGAGCCGCTGGTGAGCCATGCCAAACCGGCGACACTGGCGTTCCTGATCGGGCCGGAGGGTGGCTTGTCGGATGCCGAGGTTGAGCAGGCCAAGGGCAACGGCTTCCACGCGGCACGCCTTGGGCCGCGGGTGTTGCGGACCGAGACCGCGCCGGTGGTGGCGCTGGCGGTGGCCCAGCAGTTGTGGGGTGACTTCTAAGGCCTCTTCGCGAGCAAGCCCGCTCCCACAGTAGTTCTTGGGTGTACACAGCATTTGTGTTCACTGCAAATCCACTGTGGGAGCGGGCTTGCTCGCGAATGCGGTGTGTCATTCAACAAAGATGTTGGCTGATCTGACGCCATCGCGAGCAGGCTCACTCCTACAGGGGGACGGTGGCGTGTCTACAGGACATAAAACAGAATCGCCACAAAGTGCAGCAGACTCCCGGCGATCACAAACAGATGCCAGATCCCGTGCGCATGCCGCAACCGGTGATCGAGGGCAAAAAAGATGATCCCCACGGTGTACAACACCCCGCCCGACGCCAGCCAGGCAAACCCTGTCGTACCCAGCGCCGCGATCAACGGCTTGACCGCCACCAGCACGATCCAGCCCATCACCGCATAGATCACGATCGACAGGATCCGCGCCTCCGAGCGGGGTTTGATCTCCTGCAAGATACCGATCAGCGCCAGCCCCCAGACAATCCCGAACAGCGTCCAGCCCCACGGCCCGCGCAGGGTCACCAGACAAAACGGCGTGTAGCTGCCGGCGATCAACAGGTAAATCGAAAAGTGATCGACCTTCTGCATGATCGCTTTCTTGCGCCCGCGCACGCTGTGGTACACGGTCGAGGCGCTGTAGAGCACCAACAAGGTAAAGGCGTAGATCGCCACGCTGACAATTTTCCACGGACTGCCGTCGAGGCTGGCAATCACCAGCATCCACACGCCGCCGCTAAATGCGGCCACTGCCCCGACCAAGTGCGTCCAGGCGTTGAGTTTTTCTCCGTGATACATGTGTCACTCACCTCGTTATTCGTCACCGCAGCGCGCAAGGCTCGGGCCTTGAGCGTAAAAGCGCAATGTTTCCATTCAACACGCCCTCTGTAGGAGCTGCCGAAGGCTGCGATCTTTGCTTTTCAAGATCAAAAGATCGCAGCCTTCGGCAGCTCCTACAAAGAGCGGCACATACCGGGCACAATCGACGCATTCTAAAAAGAGTCCGCGCCATGCTGATCGACGAAGAATTGACCCTGAAAAAACTCGAGGTGTTCCTCGCCTTCATGCGCACCGGCAATCTGGCCCGCGCTGCTGCCGAGTTGCAGACCAGCAATGTCAGCGTGCACCGGGCGATCCATTCGCTGGAAAGCGCCCTGCGCTGCCCGCTGTTCAAGCACGAGGGCCGCAACCTGACGCCGCTGGAAAGCGCCTACGTGCTCGAAGAGCGCGCGCAGAAGCTGATCCAGGACGTGGTCGAAAGCGTGCGCCTGACCCGCGAGGCTGCCGGATTCTCCGCTGAACGCTTCAAACTCGGCTCGCTGTATTCGCTGACGGTGAAAACCGTACCGCAACTGATCATGGGCCTGAAGATCCGCCGCAGCGAACTCAACATCGACCTGATCCTCGGCTCGAACATCGACCTGCTCTACAAGCTGAAGAACATGGAAGTCGACGCGATCCTGGTGTCGCTGGACGACACGGTCAGCGATCCGGACTGCGAGCAGATCCCGCTGTTCTCCGACGACATTTTCCTCGCCACGCCGGCAGATTCAAGATTCGCCCAGCGTCAGGAGGTCGATCTGGCGGAAGTGCGCGACGAAACCTTCATCACCCTGACCCAGGGCTTCGCCACCCATCAGGACGGCATTCGGGTGTTCAAGCAGGCGGGGTTCGAGCCGAAGGTAGCGATGCAGGTCAACGACATCTTCACCCTGCTGAGCATGGTCAGCTCGGGGGTGGGTTATGCGTTGCTGCCGGGGCGGATTGCGGCGGTGTACGAGAACCGCGTGAAGCTGATTCCGTTGCAGGAGAAGTATCGGTTGCAACAGCACATTGGCGTGGTGTTTCTCAAGGCCAAGGAGCGCGATCCGAATCTGCTGGCGTTGCTGGCGGAGTGTCGGATGTATGCCAATCGCCAGGCTGGGGTTTAGATCAAGATCAAGAGCTACCCCCTCACCCCAACCCTCTCCCCCAAGGGGTAGAGGGGGAAAGGGAGCAGATCTTCATGGGTTTCAAGACCTGAGTTCGCCTCAGGACTTTCAAGTCGGCGTACCTCCAATATCCAACTCGGTCGGTTCCCTCTCCCTCCGGGAGAGGGCTAGGGTGAGGGGCTTTTGATCTTTAACCCACAATCCCGCGAACAATGAAGAACAACAGCGAAGGCCCAAGCAAGCACCCCAGCCCGGTGTGGAACGTAGCGGTCAACGCCCCATAAGGCACCAACCGCCGATCCGTCGCCGCCAGCCCCGCGGTCACCCCGCTCACCGTCCCGGCCAGACCACCGAACACCATCGCCGAACGCGGGTTATCCAGGCCCATCCAGCGCGCTGCGACCGGCGTGCCGACCATCACCAGAATCGCCTTGATCAATCCGGTGGCAATCGACAGCGCCATCACATCCGAGGTCGCGCCAATCGCCGCGCCGGTCACCGGCCCGACGATATAGGTCACCGCGCCCGCGCCGATCGTGGTCATGCTCACCGCATCGCGATACCCGAAGGCCCAGGCCATGCACGCGCCGACAATGAACGGCAGGATCGTACCGAGCAGCAGCGCGATCACGCCGATCAACCCGGCCTTCTTCGCCTCGGTCGCCTGCACTTCGAACGCAGTCGCGACAATTGCGAAATCACGCAGCATCGCCCCGCCCATCAGGCCGATGCCGGAGAACAGCGTCAGATCCGCCAGGCCTTTCTGACCGCCAGTCAGGGTGCCGCCGACCCAGGCCAGCACCAGACCGATGACGATGGCAATCGCCGAGCCGTGAATGCGCCCGAAGGTCAGGCGTTTCGAGAGAATCACCGAGACCCACATGATCACGCCGACGAAGGCGAAGGCAGTGACCAGACCGTTGTGTTCCAGACCATTTTCAATGAGTGCCCACATGTCAGCGACCTCCTACCGGGGTGCCGACCGGAGTGACTTCCACCGGTTCGTCGGGCAACGGTTCGCCTTTATGGGTGCGGCTGATCAAGGCAATCGTGCAACCACACACCACCACCGAACCGATTGCCGCGAGCACCGCCACCGGTCCGCCGTGCAGGGCGGTGACGACGTTCTGTTGCGCAGCCATCGCCACCACTACCGGAATGTACATCGCGCCCCAGAAGCCGACGCCCATTTCGCAATCTTTGGTCATGCCGCCGCGTTTCTGCATCCACAACCGCGCGCAGATCAACAGGATCATGGCGATGCCGACCCCGCCGACGTTGGATTTGACGCCCAGCAACACGCCGAGCATGTCACCCATGATCACCCCTGCCAGCGTACAGATCGCCAGCAGCGCCACACCGTAAATAATCATTGTTGTAGTCCTCAAAGTGCATCGTCGAATGTTGTTTTTGTTGTTCGAAGCCTGAGTCGCGGCGGTTTATGGTCGGCGGCCACCCTCCTCTCGCAAAAGCGCCTGCAAGGTGTCCAGACGCGCACTGTCGAAGGCAGTGACCGTGCCCGATTCAAACACCCGGCGCGCCAGCCCGGTCAGCACCGCACCGGGTGGCAGTTCGATCTGTAGCCGCACGCCGCGCTCGTAGGCGCTTTGCACAGTGCCGCGCCAGTCCACCACGCGGCACATGTTGAAAGCGAGGTCGTCGCGCAGGGCATCAAGCTTGATCAGCGGACGCGCACGGCTGCCACTCAGGTAAGCGATTTTCGGGGTGTTCAGTTCAACGTTGGCGAAGGCTTCGGCGAGGGTTTGCGCCGGCGCGTCCAGCAACGGACAGTGTGACGGCACGCTCACCGCCAGGCGTTTGGCCAAACCGGCGCCACGACTGCGCGCCAGTTCGGCCACCGCTTGCATCGCCGCGTCGCTGCCGGCAATCACCACCTGGTTATCGGCGTTGATGTTGGCCAGGTACACCGGCGACTCCGCGCTGTGCACCTGCGCCAGCAGCGTTTCGACGGTGGAAAATTGCAGACCGATGATTGCGGTCATGCCAAAGCCCTGTGGATAAGCCTGCTGCATCAACTCGCCACGCAGGCTGACCAGATGCAGCGCGTCGCTGAAGCTCAAGGCCCCGGCGGCCACCGCTGCCGGGTACGCACCGATGGACAGGCCGGCGACGTAATCCACTTCCAATTCACCCTGCAGCAATTGTCGTGAGGCAGCGACGCCGGCGATCAGCAGGCACAGCTGAACCGCCCTTGTCGTGCGCAATGCTTCGCCGCAATCCAGCAGCAAGACATCTTCACCGAGCACGTCGCTGGCCTCGGTCAAGGTTTCCCGAGGCAATTGCTGGAGCATGCCCGGTTGCTGGGCGCCCTGGCCGGGAAACACCAACAGACTGCTCACGCTGCCTGCTCCTGCGGGTTCCACGGGTCAGCCACCAAACAGGCCTGATGCTGGTTTTTCAGCATTACCCGGGCCGAACCGCTGGCCCATTCGCGCAGCGCCACAGCACCAAACGGCGTCTGCAATTGCATGTCGACCCGGCACACAGCCTGATCGAAACGCTCGACCAGTTTGCGTGCCTGATTACGGGTGATCAGTTGCGGTGTACGCAGAATCAGATCGAGATCGCTGGCCGCGTGCATCGCAGTAAAACCACTGGCTAACTCGAACCCGACGCTGCCGCTGATACCCCAGACCCAACCGCAGTCATCGAGCATTGGCCGCAGTTGTTTGAGTGCCTGCATCACCGGTAAATCACGCTCGCAATCGACATGACACAGCGCCTCTGGACTGATCCGACGCACTATTGCATCAAGACTCATGAACGCCGCCAGCCGCTGCTCACGAAATACACCGCGAATACCCACCGCGACCCAACCTTCAGCGCTAACAGACCGCCGCACCACCACCGGCTGCCCGGCAGCCAGCGACTCGATTGCCCACTGCGGCGCATCCGCCGGTAGCTGTGCCGGGGTCATGCCCCACAGCAGGTCGTGGGCCAGTGGCATGTTCACCACTGCGCCCTCAGCAGTTCACGCACGCGGCTGGAGGCTTCACGGTTTTTCGCGCCGAGACGGTTGCTCAGGTCAGTGCTGGCGATATCGCCGATGGCCTGTTTCAGGCACTCGGTCACCCGCGCCAGATCCTCCGCCGTCGGCTGCTCGATCTGCTGCACCGACAAGGTTTCCCAGAGCAATCCGAGGCTGGCGTAGCTGTCGATGTCATAGGCCATCGGCGGCACGCTGGCGGCCAGAGCTTCCAGTTCCTCAACACTGCGCAGGGTCACGCGCGCCGCGGAGGCCTTGCCCATCGCATGCACCATCACCCCTGGATCGCGCAGGGCAATCAAACGGTTGGCCTGATAACCGTGGGCGAGAAACGCCCCGGACATGGCCTTGCCCACCAGCAGCGCAATCACCGGATGCCCGGCCAAACGCGCGCGGGCATAGCTGTCCGCCGCACCGGCCAGGGCCTGATGAATGCCGAGGGCTTCTTCGCGACGACCGTAAGCCTGGCTCGGAACATCGACGATGGCGATGATCGGGCGCTTCTGCGCTTCGTCGCGATCTGCCGTGATCACGTCATCCACAGCCTTGGCCAGACCCCAGCCTTCGAGCAAGCCGACTTCACCGTTGCGAGCCCGTGGGAAACGGTTGTCCGGGTCAGCGACCACCGCGATAAACCGCCCAAGTTCGCCGTCGGCGACCTTCAACGATGGCGGCAAACCTTCGACCGCTTTCGCCCCAGCGCTCAGGGCGTTGAACCAGTTCAAACCGCGCACGGAATAACCACTCATGAGCGCTCTCCTTGATACAGATCGCGAACCACCGACGGTTCGATTTGCTTGGCGGTGTCCAAACGGTTCAGGCGTTGCAGGAACCATTCGGCGCGCTGACTGCGCGGCTTAGCGGGCAAACCCTGCTGCAGCAATTCACCGCCCTGCTGACGGATCTGCGCCACATCATCGGCGACATAACGATCCACCAGATCACTGGCAAAACGTTGCTCGCCACCGGTCAGGCTCCAGATGAAGGGCCGGTCGCGGGAGTCGTACTCCTCGATCCCGGCTTCCTGCTCGATCACCTGCGGGCCGTTGAGGCCGAGGCGTGCTTCCTGGGTCACCAGCAAATAGCTGCACAGCGCGGCGGCAATCGACATGCCGCCGAAACAGCCGACGCTGCCCGCGACCACACCGACCACCGGTTGGTACTGCTGCAAATCGACAATCGCCGCGTGAATATCGGCGATCGCCGCCAGCCCGAGGTTGGCTTCCTGCAAACGCACGCCACCGGTTTCCAACAGCAGCACGGCGCGGGTCGGGATGCCTTTGCGGTTGTCTTCGGCGGCCAGTTCCAGCGCGCCGGCAATCTTCGCCCCGCCGACTTCGCCGAGGCTGCCGCCCTGAAACGCGCCTTCGATGGCGGCAATGACCACCGGCAAACCGTCGAGGCTGCCCTTGGCAATCACCACGCCGTCATCGGCCTGCGGCACCACGCCCTGGCGTTCGAGCCATGGCGACATGACCCGTTGAAACGGGTCGAGCAATTCGCGGAAGGTCCCGGCATCGAGCAAAGCTTTCGCCCGTTGCCGCGCGCCGAGTTCGACGAAGCTGTGTTTGTTGAGCAACGCTGCGCTGTCAGTCATGGCCGAGCTCCTCGAAACCTTGTTCCAGACGCAGGCGCACCACACCTGGCGTGGCGCCGAAATCGTGAATATCGATGGCCATCGCCGGTGGTGTGGTGCCGTCGAACATCCGCGCGAACAGATGCTGCCAGCGCTGCTGCGCACCGTTGACCGAGGTCTGCACATTGATCGTCAGTTTGCCGGCCAGCCCCGGTTCAATCAGCACTTCCAGATCACCCGAGCCAACACAACCGACCAGCGCGCGCCCGCGTGGCGGCTGCCCGGCGGGGAATTCAAAGGATAAGGTTTCCATCAAAACGCTCCCTGAAGGATGCCGTCGCGCTCGATACGGTCGAGCAACAGCGTGGCGGCGAGCAAGTCGGCGGCGCCACCGGGCGAGGCATTCAATGCGATGAGTTGTTGATCCAGTTCGTGCAAGCGACGACGCCCGGTGAGGCTGGCGCTGCCGCCAGCGTCGAGCACCGCTTGCGCACCTTGCTGCATAGCGTGCAGGCCCTGTTCACCGGCGCGGTAGAGCACGCAGGTGTCGGCCAGATCGGTCATGATCGCCAGCAGCGCATCGAGCCGGGCGTTCTGTTCGCCGTGGCCGTTGGCGCGGCTGCGCTTGAGCTGCGGTAAGCCGCGTTGCAGCACGGACGGGAAGCCAAGTTGCGCTTCTTCGCGGGCACCGCGTGCGCCGTAGCGCAGGGCGACTTGCGCGCCGTGGCTCAATGGCTTCGGCGCGTGACGGTCATCCAGCAACGCCAGACGCGCAGCGCGCAGGGTCACGGCATTGGCGCTGGAGGATTGCGGTTCCAGTGCAGCCGCCGTCACCAATAATCCCAGCGCCCAAATGGCACCGCGATGGGTGTTCACGCCGTTGGTGGTCGTGAGCATGGCTTGCTCGCCTTCGCGACCAATACGGCCAATCGCTTCGCGCAACGTTGAATCGACTGCGCCGATTTCAACTGCGGCTTCAGCCATTTCCTTGAACGCCGGCCACAACGACAACGCCGAAGCGTGCATCAGGCCCAGGTGCAGATCGGTGTGCGCGCCATTGCCACGCCGGTCGACCAACGCCGGCTTCGGCGACAGATCGGCTTCGTCGATCAGCGCATCCACCGCCAGGTCGGCCAGGCGTTCGCTCAGACTGAGGGGTTTCGCTTGCAGATTGAGTGCGTGCATTACCAGCTCCTGAATTTGGCGGGCGGGTTGTACAAACCGCCGGACCACTCGACCAGATCGGCCACGCTTTTCGCCGCCAGCAGTTCGCGGGTGGCGTCGGTGCGGCGGATGCCGAGGTCTTCGGGCAAAGCAATCAGGCCTTCACGGCGCATGCGTTCGGTGTCTTTCGGGTTGTGGCGCAGGCCGATGGCGCTCACACCCGCAACCGCGGCGATCATCGCCTGACGCTCTTCCAGCGAGCGCGCCTTGTACAGGTAGGCGATGCCCTCTTCGGTGAGCAGGTGGGTGACGTCGTCGCCGTAGATCATGATCGGCGCCAGCGGCATACCGCTTTTCTTCGCCACTTCCACTGCGTCGAGGGTTTCGACGAAGGTCGGTTTGCCACCCTCCTGGAAGGTCTCGACCATTTGCACCACAAGTTTCTTGCCGCGTTCGAGCATCGGTTGCTGCGCGTCGTCGTGGCGCATGTCGAGCCACGCCGGGGTGCCGTGACGCCGACCGCGCGGGTCGTGGCCCATGTTCGGCGCGCCGCCGAAACCGGCGAGGCGGCCACGGGTCACGGTCGAGGAATGGCCGTCGCCATCGACCTGCAATGTTGCGCCGATAAACAGATCCACCGCGTACTGCCCGGCGAGTTGGCAGAACATCCGGTTGGAACGCAGCGAGCCGTCGCGCCCGGTGAAGAACACGTCCGGGCGTGCGGCGATGTAGTTTTCCATGCCCAGCTCGGTGCCGAAGCAATGCACGCTTTCGACCCAGCCGCTCTCGATCGCCGGGATCAGCGTCGGGTGCGGATTGAGCGTCCAGTTGCGGCAGATCTTGCCTTTGAGGCCGAGGGATTCACCGTAGGTCGGCAGGATCAGCTCAATGGCGGCGGTGTTGAAACCGATGCCGTGGTTCAGCGACTGCACGTTGTGTTTTTCGTAGATCCCACGGATCGCCATCATCGCCATCAACACGTGCACCGGTTTGATGTGCCGTGGGTCGCGGGTGAACAGCGGCTCGATGTAGAACGGCTTGTCGGCCACCACCACGAAATCGACCCATGACGCCGGGATGTCGACGCGCGGCAGTTCGCTGACGTCATCGACCAATTGGTTGACCTGGACAATGACGATGCCGTCGCTGAACGCGGCCGGCTCAATCAGTGCCGGGGTGTCTTCGGTGCTGGGGCCGGTGTAGATGTTGCCGGCGCGGTCGGCCATGAACCCGGCCGAGAGCACGACGTTGGGGATCAGGTCCACCACCAGCCGCGCGTAGAGTTCGATGTAGGTGTGGATCGCGCCGATTTCCAGCAGGCCGTCTTCGAGCAACTGGCTGATGCGCAGGCTCTGGGTGCCGGCGAAGGAGAAATCGAGCTTGCGGGCGATGCCGCGTTCGAACAGATCAAGGTGCTCGGAGCGACCGACGCTGGGCATGATCATGTGCAGATCATGCAGCTTGGCCGGATCGGCTTTGGCCAGCGAACGGGAAAGGAAATCCGCCTGCTTCTGGTTGTTGCCCTCCAGCACCACCCGGTCGCCGGGATGGATCAACGCTTCGAGTGCGGCGACGATCTTGTCGCTTGGCAGTACCACACCGTCGGCCAGCCCGCGCACCTTGTCGAGACGCCGCTGCTTCTCGTCACGCCGCCGCGTCCAGCGCGAGTCGGGGGAAATTGTTGTTGTCATGCTCACTCCACGGGGTTCGCTGTCGTGGAGCCAAGGTAGGCGTGTGAGCGGGGCGCATCAATCAAGCGCGGTGGTGAATCATTACGCTCAGCGTAACGTTCACTGACGCATTCGCGAGCACGCCCGCTCCCACAGGGGGATCTTTGTCGTACACAACATTTGCATCCACTGGAGATCCCCCTGTGGGAGCGGGCTTGCTCGCGAAGAGGCCAGTGCTATCACCGCATGACTCAGCCAGTTGGCAACAGCTTATCCAACACCCGATTCACCGCCATTTCCGCCACCATCACTACCTGAGCAATGCCCTGCAGCGTTTTGCGGTGAGTGCCTTGCACCAGCGCCGCATGGTTGTTGAGCATGACCGTGGCCGAGCCGAGTGATTCGCTGGCGTCGGCCAGCAGGGATTCGCTGTCGGCGTCGGGGTTGACCATGTACAGCGTGTTGGGGGTGTAGGGCGTGGCCATGAGGTCGGGTTTTGGCGGGCCGAGGTAATGGTCGAGGGCGCGTTCGGCGGCTTCGTGGAATTTCTTTGATTCGGGGGCTTCGTAGGGGGATGCCGTGTCTGTGGACGGCGGACTTGGTGTTGGTTTAATCATTTTCAGGTTCCGAAATAAAGCTGGAACCACTTCCCTGCTAAAGGAAGGGGTGGCAGCTGAACGCAGGTTAGCAGACCGGGGAACCTAAGGAAGCCGGCGCGCCGAAGCGCCCTGCGCACAGCCGCCATCGAATGCAGGCACTGAGCCTGACGATGATGTATGTGCACCCTTAGATTAACCACGGGCTGCTAAACCCGATCACTGGGAATCAGTGACGGGATCAAGTTACGCAGCCTGCCCAAGGCGCACAAGCCGGCGGATTCTGGTGCATGCGTAGGCAGCGGCGCAAGGATTTGTAGGCGGATTAGGCGTAACACTGAGTGTCTTTAAACAGCTGTGCTGAATGGTGTTTATTGCGCTGTAGAAATTGAGGGCTTGTCTGTCGGATCAGAGTGAAGCGACTGGCGCCTTCGCGAGCAAGCTCGCTCCCACAGGGGATCTGTGTCGTGTCCAAAATCTGTGTTCACTGAAGTTCCAATGTGGGAGCGAGCTTGCTCGCGAAGAGGCCAGCAAGATCACCGCAAATTCTGGATCAGTGGACCAGCCCCGCCTCCACCAACAACTGCTCCAACCCCAACAAATCCGGCACCTTCGCCACCTGTTCCCCGACCTGCACCGCTGCCTGCTCCAGCGCACACAACGGCACATCGACATAACTCAACTGACTGTCGAGCTTGTACGAACGCGGGATCCCCTGCACCAGCAACGCAATGAATTTCAGCTGTGGCAAGCCGCCAAGGGCGTTGAGGATGACGATCCGCGCGCGTTCGCCGATGACGATTTTCTGCCCGCAGGCCGACTCGAAACTCAGCAGCGGAATCTGCCGTTCGCGCCAGCTCACCCGCCCCAGATACCACGGCGGGGTGTCGAGGTCGAAGGCGCTGGCCTGGTAGTCGATCAGTTCGGCGACGGCAACGTTGGGCAGGATCAGGTTGCGATCGGCCAGTGGCAGCAGCAGGCCGGTGAGTTGGCTGGTGCGCGCGTTGTGGCGGCGCTCATGCATGTTTCTTGCTCCAGTGGGCAATGCTTTCGAGCAGCACCGATTCCTGATACGGCTTGCCGAGGTAGTCGTTGACGCCGATGGCCATCGCGCGGTCGCGGTGTTTCTGCCCGGTGCGCGAGGTGATCATGATGATCGGCAGGTGTTGCAGGCGTTCGTCATTGCGTACCTGGGTGGCGACTTCGAAGCCGTCCATGCGCGGCATTTCGATGTCGAGCAGCATCAGGTCGGGCATGTGCTCTTCGAGCAGCAACATGGCGTCGACACCGTCCTTGGCGGTCAGCACGTTCATGCCGTGGCGTTCGAGCAAACGGCTGGTGACCTTGCGCACGGTCACCGAGTCGTCGACCACCAGTACCAGCAACGGCTTCTGCGGTTCGCTGTCGATTTCCGCCTGCGCCGGACGCTGTGCAACCCGCGCCTGCATCGCGCGGATCGGTGCGAGCAAATCAAGAATCAGCACCACCCGGCCATCGCCGAGAATCGTCGCCCCGGACACGCCCTGCACCGCCGCGAACTGCGGACCGAGGCTCTTGACCACGATCTCGCGGGTGCCAGCCATCGCATCGACCTGCACCGCGATGTGCCGGTCATTGCACTGCACCAGCAGCACCGGCAACGGCAGGCTCTGGCCGAGCAGTTTCGGCCGTGGCGCGGTTTTCAGCAGCTCGCCCAGATAGCACAATTCGTAGCGCTGACCGGCGTAGTGATAGCTCGGCGGATCGTTGCGGTAATGCCCTTCCAGATCATTCGGCAACACGCGGACGATGCCTTCGATGGTGTTCAGCGGAATCGCGTATTGATCCTCGCCGCATTGCACCATCAGCGCGCGGTTGACCGACACGGTGAACGGCAGACGAATGCGGAAGTGCACGCCCTGCCCCGGCACCGAATCGATGCTCATGGTGCCGCCGAGCTGGCGGACTTCCTCATGAACCACGTCCATGCCAACGCCGCGCCCGGAAATCTGGGTGATCTTTTCCGCCGTGGAGAAGCCCGGCTGCAGGATGAACTGCAGCACGTCGCGGTCGCTGAGTTCGGCGTCCGGTGCCAGCAGGCCGCGCTTGATCGCCTTGCGCCGCACCGCTTCCAGCGGCACCCCGGCACCATCGTCACGAATATCGAAAACGATGTCGCCGCCCTCGCGGGTCAGGTCCAGGGTAATCGTACCCTGCGCCGGTTTGCCCGCCGCCAGCCGCACTTCGGCCGACTCCAGACCATGGTCGACGGCGTTGCGCAGCATGTGCTCCAGCGGCGCGGCCATGCGCTCCAGCACATTGCGATCCATCTCGCCTTCGGCGTTGCCGATGATGAACGCGACATCTTTGTTCAGCTCTTCGGCGACCTGACGCACGATGCGTTTCAGGCGCGGCAGCATGCGTTCGAACGGCACCATGCGCGTACGCATCAGGCCTTCCTGCAACTCGGTGTTGATCCGCCCCTGTTGCTGCAACAGGTTCTCGGCGTCGTGATTGCGGCGGTCGAGGGTTTCCTTGAGATCGAGCAAGTCGGAGGCGGATTCGAACAGCGCCCGCGACAGTTGCTGCAACTGTGAATGACGGTCCATTTCCAGAGGATCGAATTCTTCATAACCGAGGCGTTCGGCATCGACTTGCTGACGGCTGAGAATCCGCCCCTGGGTTTCGGTGTCGAGCCGGCGAAGCTGATCGCGCATGCGCTCGATGGTGGTTTCCATCTCGTTCAGCGCGGTTTGCGCATCGCTGACTTGCTGCTCGATACGCCCACGGAAAATCGAGGTTTCCCCGGCCAGGTTGACCAGCTCATCGAGCAGTTCGGCGGAGACCTTGACCATGTCCGCGCCGGCATCAGCGGCGGGTGCCGCAGGCTCGGTCTTGGTCGGAATCGGCAGCAGCGGCGGCGTGTCAGGGGTCGCCGGGTGGCTGAAATTCTGGATCGCGTTGATCAGCCGATCCGCCGGTGGGCATGGCTGCCCGGCGCGCACGCCGTCGAGCATCTGCGCCAGCCGATCATGCCCGCGCTGCACCAGCGCGAACAGTTCGGCGGAGGGTTGTAGCACGCCGGTGGCGAGGCTTTCGTAAAGGTATTCGAGCTCATGGGCGAGGTCACCGATCGGGCCGATCTCAACCATCCGCGCGCCGCCCTTGAGGGTGTGCAGATCGCGCAGCAGGGTTTCCACTTCCTGGCGATTGCCGGGTTCGGCCTGCCAGCGAAGCAACGCCGCGCCGGAGCTTTCGATGATGTCGAAGCCTTCTTCGAGGAAGATTTCCAGCAGTTCCGGATCATGCGCGGCGCTGTCGGGCTCAGCCGTCGGCTGCGCCGTTTCGGGACTGCCGGCCTGGCCCTGGCGGAACTGGCGGATCGCTTCGATCAGGTCTTGCGCCGGGGTCAGCGCCTGATGGTTCTGCAACTGTTCGAGCAACTGCGCCAAGCGGTCGTGACTTTTGTGCAGCAAGCGCCCGAGCAGCTCGCTGTAACTGTGGCGACGATCCACCAGACCTTCATAAAGACTTTCCAGCTCATGGGCCAGATCGCCGATGGCGTCAACTTCGGCCATCCGCGCGCCGCCCTTGAGGGTATGCAAATCGCGCTGCAACGACGACAGCGGCGCAGCGTTGTCCGGGTCGCTCACCCAACGCTGCAAGGCCTGACCGGCACTGTCGAGAATATCCACCGCTTCTTCGAGGAAGATTTCAACGATCTCGTCGTCCGGCGCGGTCTCGGCACTGGTGTGGACGAGTTCGGCGGTCGCGGCGCCCAGTTCGCTGATGCTCAAGGTGCGGCTGCCGTCGCTGCGAATCAGCCCCATCGCCGTCGGATCGAGGCTTTCATCGAGCAGTTCGTGCAAGGCGCGGACGCGCTGCGGCTGTGGGGTGATTTCCTGGCCTGCAGCCAGTTCGTCGAGCATGTTGATCAACGCTTCGTGGGCGTTCTGCGCCTCCTGGAAAAACCTGTCGCTGACCGCCAGGCTGCTTTCTTCGACGGCGCCATAGAGGTCGAGCAAGGCTTCGCACAACACGTCCACCGGCAGCAGATCGGCGAGGTGCGCGCCTTCGCCAAGGGTGGTCAGTTCGTCCAGCAGCGCGCTGAGTTCCTGGCGCTCGCCGGGGTGTTGCTGCCAGCGTTGCAACAGGCTTTCGGCGTCGAGCAGGATGTCCATGCCCTGGGCGAGGAAGTTGTTGATCAGTTGCGCATCGCGCTTGATCCGCAGACCGGTGTTCGGCGCGTTGAGGATCGCTTCCAGGCGCTCGGCCAGCAGCGCTTCGGTGCGTTTGATCAGCGACTGTGCGCCGACAATCGGCGCCAGCGGATCGTGCTTGAGCTGGCGCAGACCGACGCGGAACAGGCCTTCGGCTTCGAGGAGCAATTCCACTTCATCGAGATCCAGCGGCAACTGGTGCGCCTTGAACTCGCGCGCCAGCTTATCCAGCGGCGCCGCCAGTTCGGCAATCGGCAACACGCCAGCCATCGACGCACTGCCCTTGAGCGTGTGCAAGGCGCGCTGCAATTCGTCGCTGGCCGGCAGCGGCACATGCTCGGCAGCCTGATCGAGGAAGCGGTTGAGGCTGGCGAGGTGGGTCTCGGCTTCGTTGCGAAAGATCTCCAGCAACAGCGGGTCGAGGGCCGCCACGTCGTCGACGTCTTCGGCTGCCAGCGGCTCGACACCTTTGGCCAGCGCATGCGCACGGGCCGCCAGTTGATCGACATCGCTGCGCTGACGCTGGCGGTGCGTGGCGAATTCGCTGATCAGCTCCGGCAGCAGCAACACTGTGTCAGTGAGCAACTGCTGCACCTGCGCGCCGGGCTCGACACTGTGCTCCAGCACGCGGTTGAGCAGGTTTTCCACGGCCCACGCCAGCTCGCCAAGGATCAATGCGCGAACCATGCGCCCGCTGCCCTTCAAGGTATGAAAGGCCCGACGCAATTCAGTCAGTGCGGCGCGGTCATGGGTGTCGGCCGACCAGCGCGGCAGGTATTCGTGCAGAACCTCAAGCACCTCGTCGGTCTCTTCGAGGAACACTTCACGCAGTTCATCGTCCACCGGTTCTTCGTCGGCGGGCGGCGGCATCAGGTTGCCGGGGGTGATCAAGGCCGGCGGGTTGACCGCCGACACCGGGCTGGCCAGCACCTCGGCCAGCGACTTCACGGTCTCGGGGTCATCCAGTGCCTGCAGGTCCTGCATCACCAGCGCTTCGCTGGGGCTGAGTACATCGTCGAGCAGCGGCACGTGCTGCTCATGTGGAAAGAACCCCAGGCTGGCGAGGCTTTTCTGTGCAACATCCAGCAGTTGTTCATTCGGCGCTTGCGGGTCGTCGCTCAGGCGTTCGAGGTAATACTCGAGGCTGCTGATGACGTCGGCGAGATGATCCAGTTGCTGCCAGCCCGGCTCGTGCGGATCCAGCAGCAGGTGTTCGCGAATAAAGCTGTTGCAGGCCTCGACCAGACTCGCCGCGCGGCTCAGCGGAATCATCGCCAGCGCGCCGCGCACCTGGGTGAGCAGTTCCGGCAGCGGTTGCAGTTGCTGGCGATCCCAGTCGGCGTCGATGTAGTCGACGATCATGTCCTTGGCCTGTTGCAGGCAGATGCGTGCTTCCTTGATCACGATCTGATGGATCTGCGTCAGATCAGTGGTCGGCAGGCGCGCGTCTTCGGGGCTTTCCGGCTCTACGGTGCCGACCATTCCGGCGAGGTTGGCTTCGACGTAGAGCAGCGCGCCGGCAACGTCCATCAGGGTCGCGTCGTTCGGTTCGCGCTGGCCCTGAACGAGGCCGAGTACCACCGCCAGTTGATCGATGATGACTTTGCGCGGCTGGCCGAAACCGAGCACCGCGAGGGTGTCGGCGATCTGCCGCAGCGGCGCCAGCAGACTCTCCAGATCGGAGGTGTGCTGACGGTCGCTGCGCACGAACAGGTCGAGGCGCTCCTTGACCCGCACCAGTTCTTCGCACAATGCCGCCAGCACCGAGCGCATCGCATCGCGGTCGGGACCGGCCAGACGCGCGCGTTCTTCGTCGACCATCGCGCTGTCGGGCAACGCGTCGTCCAGGGAGTAGCGATCTTTCATGGTCAGCATCTGCCCGGTGGGATGTTCGGCTTTGGCAATATAGAACAGCAGGCTTTTCAGCAGCTCCGGCGGGGGCGGCTGATTGAGGCCGCGCATGCCCTGTTCGAGCAGGCGCTTGAGCTCCTTGTCGGCGTCCTTGAACAGGCTGCGCAACGCCGGACTGTTGGCGATGGCGCCTTCGCGCATGCCTTCGACCAGGGCTGAAGCGACCTGCCACAGCGGACTCAACGGCGCGTCAAAGCTCAGCGCTTCGAGGCGCTGGAAGACTTTCGCCAGGTATTCGAGGTGGGTCTGGTCATCCTGCTCGCGCAGCAAACCGACCAGCGCCATTTGCAGCATCTGGCGCAATTTGCGCAGCACATTGGGCAGGTCGGGAGGCTCCAGCGCGGCCAAGGCTTGTGCGCTCAACGGCGGCAAGTCCGGCAAGGGCGGGCTGAACAGGCTGGTTTCCGAAAGCAGGCTGTCGCCGCGCGCACTGCGCAGATCGTTGATCAGCGGCAGCACCACCAGCGGCAGGTCGCGGCGGGCGCTCTGCACGCGATCGAGGTAGATCGGCAATTGCCCGAGGGCTTGCAGCAGCAGGTGCAGGGCTTCGTCACGATGGCTGACGCGCTCCTGCTGCAAGGCTTCGACCAGATGCTCCATCTCTTCGGCGAGCAAAGCGGCGCCGTAGAACTCGACCATCTGCAGGCTGCCGTGCACCTGATGAATATACGTCAGACACTCGTCCAGCCCCGGTGAGGCCTGCGGGTCATCGAGCACGGCTTCAATCGCCTGATGCGCCTGCCTCAGCGTTTCGGCAATTTCACCCTTGACCCATTCGAGGGCCACGTAGTCGTGCCGGTCACCCATAACCACTCCACTCACGCCTTGTCCGTCGCGGACGCCGACGGCAAGGTGAAACCGGATACCGAACGACGCAGCTGACTGGCCATCTTCGCCAGATTGCCGATGCTCTCGGCGGTGGCGGTCGAGCCGGATGACGTCTGCGTGGTGATCTGCTGGATCACGTTCATCGTCATGGAAATCTGCCCGGCCGACGAGGTCTGCTGCTGCGCCGCATTGGAGATGCTTTGAATCAGCGCGGCAAGGGTCTTCGATACGCCTTCGATTTCTTCCAGCGCCACTCCGGCATCCTGCGCCAGTCGCGCGCCGCGCACCACTTCGGTGGTGGTCTGCTCCATGGAAATCACCGCTTCGTTGGTGTCAGCCTGAATCGCCCGCACCAGCGTTTCGATCTGCCGGGTGGCCGCGGACGAGCGCTCGGCCAGCCGCTGCACTTCGTCGGCGACCACAGCAAAACCGCGTCCGGCATCTCCGGCCATCGAGGCCTGAATCGCCGCGTTGAGCGCGAGGATGTTGGTCTGGTCGGCAATGTCGTCGATCAGGCTGACGATGTCGCCGATTTCCTGCGACGACTCGCCCAGGCGCTTGATGCGCTTGGCGGTGTCCTGGATCTGCTCGCGGATGTTGTCCATGCCGTGGATGGTGTTGTGCACCACCTCGTTGCCCTTGTTGGCGATTTCCACCGAGCGCTCGGCCACCGCCGACGACTCGGCGGCGTTGGCCGAGACCTGATCGATTGACTGGGCCATGTCGCTGATCGCGGTCGAGGCTTCGGAGATCTGCTGCGCCTGATGCTCCGAGGCCTGGGCCAGGTGCATGGCGGTGGCCTGGGTTTCCTGCACAGCGGCCGCGACCTGTCCGGCGGTGAGGTTGATGGTCGCGACCAGATCGCGCAGTTGATCGACCGAGTAGTTGATCGAATCGGCGATGGTCCCGGTGAAGTCTTCGGTCACCGAGGCGGTCACGGTCAGGTCGCCGTCGGCGAGGTCTTCGATCTCGTCGAGCAGGCGCATGATCGCGTTCTGGTTGCGCTCGTTTTTCTCGGCGGTCTCGCGCAACTGGCGATTGGTTTCACGGACCATGACCATGCCGATCAGGATGATCGAGGCCAGCGCCAGCAAACCCAGCACGTAGCCGCCGATGGTGTCGGTGTTGCGCCCGCCGGCAAGGTTTTCGAAACCGGTAGCGAGGTGCGAGGCTTCGTCGAGCAGGGTCTGCGACAGGCTGAAAATGTTGCTCGCCGACTCCCGGACCTTGAACAGCTCCGGTGAGGTTTCGAGGATTTCATCCACGGAACCGGAGACGAACTGGAACAGCTCGGAAATTTCACTCAGCCGCGCACGGGCATCACGGTCTTCAACCTGGCTGATTTTCAGGGTCGGGTTGCCCTGCAACATGCCGTTGAGGACTTGGCCGAAACGGGTGGCATCGCGGCCAAAAGCGTCGGCAGCCTGCTGCGAGTTTTCGTCGCCGGCCAGCACGGTGTTGACCGCGCCGAGAATGCGTTCAGCGAGCAGCGACTGGCGCTGGGCCATTGCCACTTGCGCTGCCGGGGCGCCGCGTTGCAGAAGGATCTCGACGACTTTTTCGTATTCGATCTGCAACTGCGGCACGGTTTCGGCCAGCGTCGCGGCGACTTGATGCAGCGAGAGCACGGTCTGTTCGCTGGAGAGAATCGCGTCGGTGTTTTTCAGCAGGCGTTCCCAGTCCAACTGCACCGCGCGCATTTCCGGGCGCACGCTGGCCGGCGCGGGTGGCAGGCCGGTGGCCGGATCGCCCTTCTTCAGGTAACCCCAGCGCTGGGCGAAATCGTTGCGCGCATCGCTCAGCAACTTGAACGCGGCAGCCTTGCCGGCGGCGGCTTCAGTGGCGTTCTTGGCAATCCGCTGCGACAGCACGCGCAGCTCACCGGCGTGGCCGATGTACTGCTTGTCGTAGTTGGCCTGGGTGTTGAGGTAGGCGAAGTTGGCGAACAGCAGCATGATGAACACGATCAGTGCGATGAACAGCACAATGATCTGCGAACGACTGCGCGACCCTTCCGCCGATTTGCCTGTTTTTGCTTTTGTCATCGGTCCTCGCCTATGAAACCTGCCACGGTCCACTGTGGGATTTGTGGTGAGGGGATTTATCCCCGATGGGTCGCGCAGCGGCCCCAAAACTGAGTTGTATCTGGCACATCGCGAATGCAGGTTTTGGGTTGGCTTCGCCAACCATCGGGGATAAATCCCCTCGCCACAGACCCCCACCCCATAGATTTATGGTGCTTCGGTTATATCGCAACGCTCATGAACACCGGCGATTTGGCCAGTGCAAACAGGCTGAACACCCGCCAGTTCTGCTCGCGCCGGAAATAGCCTTTGACGAACTCCGCCTTGGAACCCTGGCGCTTGCTGATCGAGATCGGCTCGAAGCTGTCCTGCTCGAAGTGCTGCAAACCGAACACCTCATCCACCAGCAACCCGGCGAACACGTCGTTGTGCTCCACCACCAATACCCGCCGCTGTTTGCGCAGCGGCGACAGCTCATGGCCGAAGAAGCCGCACAGGTCCATGATCGGCAGCAAGCGCCCACGCAGGTTAGCCACCCCTTTGACCCACGGCTTGACCCCGGGCAACTGAGTGCAGCGCGGTTCGTGCAGCACTTCGCTGACCTCGCCCATTGGCGTCACGTACCAGTGCTCGCCGAGGCGAAAGCCGATGCCGCTCCAGCGATCCTGACGGCCGGGCTGCGACGGCAGGTCCGCCGCCAGCAGGCGGCAGCGCTGGTCGATCTGCCACAGCAGCTCGAACGCGGTCAGCGACTGGTTCATGGCGGCGCGATCAACCGGCCAGCACGTTGTTCAGGGTCTTGATCAGGGTGTCTTCTTCGACCGGTTTGGTCAGGTAATCCTTCGCGCCCTGGCGCGTACCCCAGACCTTGTCGGTTTCCTGATCCTTGGTGGTGATGATGATCACCGGAATATGGCTGGTCTCGGCATCCTTGGTCAGTTGCCGGGTGGCCTGGAAGCCATTGAGGCCGGGCATGACGATGTCCATCAAGACCGCGTCGGGCTTTTCCTGACGGGCCAGGGCCACGCCGTCGGCGCCGTTTTCGGCCTTGAGCACTTCATGGCCGTGCTTTTCGAGCATGCCGGTGAGTTTGTACATTTCAGTCGGCGAATCATCGACGATCAGGATACGTGCCATGGTCTTCCCCATTTTTCTTGTCGACATCCGGCCCGCTGGCCGAGCGTCACTGTACGTGTCTTACTGCGGCAAAACGGCGGCAAAGCCCGGAACGTGGGCCTGAATCGCGTCGAGCAGTTCTTCCTTGCTGAAAGGCTTGGTCAAAAATTGATCAGAACCGACAATCCGCCCCTTGGCCTTGTCGAACAGCCCGTCACGCGACGACAGCATGATCACCGGCGTGGCCTTGAACGCACTGTTGTTCTTGATTAAAGCGCAGGTCTGATAACCATCCAGACGCGGCATCATGATGTCGACAAAAATGATCCCGGGGTGGTGGTCGGCGATCTTCGCCAAAGCGTCAAAACCATCAATCGCCGTGATGACTTCGCAGCCCACATTTTTCAACAGTGTTTCGGCGGTGCGACGAATCGTTTTCGAGTCATCGATCACCATGACCTTCAAGGCGCTGGACTGCTGTTCCATAAGGGGGCTCTACCGTCGCCTTTGCGAATCAAATTGTCCGTTTTGCAATGAGTAATGGCTGGAAACCCTTGATGCTCAAGGGCCAGCACGATATGCCAGCCTTTTTAGCACAGTCTCCAGAAGCAATCTATCGACGGGTTTTTCCTTGACCGAAAACCCGCCCGGCGCCACTCTGGCGGCACTTTTTCAATACCGATCCGGTAGCCAATTTTCGAGGAAAACCCAATGAGCGTTCGCGTCGGGATTGTCATGGACCCTATCGCCAGCATTTCCTATAAAAAGGATAGCTCGCTGGCCATGCTGCTGGCCGCGCAGAAACGTGGCTGGGAACTGTTCTACATGGAACAGCGCGACCTGTATCAGGCCGAAGGTCAGGCCCGGGCGCGCATGAAGCCGCTGAAAGTCTTCGCCAACCCGGAAAAATGGTTCGAACTGGACGCCGAGCAGGACAACCTGCTGAGCGATCTGGACGTGATCCTGATGCGCAAGGATCCACCGTTCGACATGGAGTTCGTCTACTCCACCTACCTGCTGGAACAGGCCGAAACCGCCGGCGTGCTGGTGGTCAACAAGCCGCAGAGCCTGCGCGACTGCAACGAAAAACTGTTCGCCACGCTGTTCCCGCAGTGCACCCCGCCAACCGTGGTCAGCCGCCGCGCCGATGTGCTGCGCGAATTCGCCGCCAAGCACGGTGACGTGATCCTCAAGCCGCTGGACGGCATGGGTGGCACTTCGATTTTCCGCCACCGCGCAGGCGATCCGAACCTGTCGGTGATCCTCGAAACCCTGACCGCCCTCGGCAACCAGCAGATCATGGGCCAGGCCTACCTGCCGGCGATCAAGGACGGCGACAAGCGCATCCTGATGATCGACGGTGAGCCGGTGGATTACTGCCTGGCGCGGATTCCGGCCCAAGGCGAAACCCGTGGCAACCTCGCGGCCGGTGGTCGTGGCGAAGCGCGGCCGCTGACCGACAAGGATCGCTGGATCGCCGCCCAGGTCGGCCCGACTCTGCGCGAGAAAGGCCTGCTGTTCGTCGGTCTGGACGTGATCGGTGAAAACCTCACCGAAATCAACGTCACCAGCCCGACCTGCATCCGCGAAATCGACAACGCTTTCGGTACCGACATCGGCGGCCTGCTGATGGACGCGATCGACAAGAAGCTGCAAGCCGCCGGCAAAAAGCCGCAAGCTTGACGTGTGTCACATGCAGCTTGTCGCTTGAAGCGTGAAGCCCAAGGCGTGAAACCAACATTGCGTTATCATGCGCAGCCTCTGAAAAACGCGATGTTGGTTTTCTTGTCATGACCCTCCCGTCCGATCTGCCCGCAGAACTCGCCCATCGTGGCGTGCGCCCGGCCGATCGCCTCGGATTTACCCTGTTTCTCGCGGCGCTGATTCATTTGGCGCTGCTGCTCGGTGTCGGCTTTACCATGGTCGAGCCCAAGCAGATCAGTAAAACCCTGGAAATCACCCTTGCCACCTTCAAGAGCGAAACCAAGCCGAAAAAGGCTGATTTCCTCGCTCAGGAAAACCAGGAAGGCAGCGGCACCCTCGACAAGAAGGCGATCCCCAAGACCACCGAGGTCGCGCCGTTCCAGGACAATCAGGTCAAGAAAGTCACCCCGCCCCCGGCCGCCAAACCGGAAGTGCGCGAAGCCGCGCCCAAGGCTGCAGTGACCACGGTGGCGCCGAAACAGCAAAAGGCGCCGACCAAAAAAGAAGAAACCAGGACCGAGACCAAACCTGCGGTCAACGCGCCGACGTTCGACAGCTCGCAGCTGTCCAGCGACATCGCCAGCCTCGAAGCGGAACTGGCCAACGAACAGCAGCTGTACGCCAAGCGCCCGCGCATTCACCGTTTGAGCGCCGCCTCGACCATGCGCGACAAGGGTGCCTGGTATAAGGACGACTGGCGCAAGAAGGTCGAGCGCATCGGCAACCTCAATTACCCGGAAGAAGCGCGGCGCAAGCAGATCTACGGCAACCTGCGGCTGATGGTCTCGATCAACCGCGACGGCTCGCTGTATGAAGTGCTGGTGCTCGAATCCTCCGGCCAGCCGCTGCTGGATCAGGCGGCGCAGCGCATCGTCCGACTGGCGGCACCGTTCGCGCCGTTTACCGGCGATCTGTCGGATATCGACCGACTGGAAATCATCCGCACCTGGAAATTTGCCCGGGGCGACAAGCTTTCCAGCAACTGACCGCCTGCATAAGGGCTTTTGTGGCGAGGGAGCTTGCTCCCGCTGGGCTGCGAAGCGGCCCCCTGCATTTATCAGATACACCGAGATATCAGTTTTTACGACTGCTGCGCAGCCGAGCGGGAGCAAGCTCCCTCGCCACAGTGGGCGGGAAGACCATTCGCAACGCATCCCCAGCTTGTCAGTTCGCCCCTTGAACGCCACACTATCGCTCATGAAAAACGTCAGCCCCAGCTACCTCAAGCATCACTTCCTGATCGCCATGCCACACATGGCCGACCCGAACTTTGCCCACACCTTGACCTACATCGTCGAGCACACGGCCAATGGCGCCATGGGGCTGGTGGTCAATCGACCGCAAGAGCTGAATCTGGCTGACATCCTCGAGCAATTGCGCCCGGACATCGACCCGCCAGCGCTGTGCCAGCATGTGCCGATCTTCATTGGTGGCCCGGTGCAGACCGATCGCGGCTTTGTCCTGCACCCGGCGGGCAAGACCTTTCAGGCCACCGTCGAGCTGGACGGTGATCTGGCGCTGTCCACGTCCCAGGATGTGCTGTTCGCCATCGCCGACGGTGTGGGCCCGGCGAAAAGCCTGATCGCCCTCGGCTATGCCGGTTGGGAAGCCGGGCAACTGGAGGCCGAACTGGCCGACAACGCCTGGCTGACCTGCCCGTACGACGCCGACATCCTGTTCAACACCAGCAGCGAGCTGCGTCTGGAAGCGGCGGCACGGCATCTGGGGATCAACCTCAGCCTGCTGACCAGTCAGGCGGGGCACGCCTGATGGCCCTGCGCCTGATTCTCGGCTTCGACTACGGCACCAAACAGATTGGCGTTGCGGTCGGCCAGGTGATTACCGGCCAGGCCCGCGAGCTGTGCACCTTGAAAGCGCAGAACGGCGTGCCCGACTGGAATCAGGTCGAAGCGCTGTTCAAGGAATGGAAACCCGACGCTGTGGTGGTCGGCCTGCCGCTGAACATGGACGGCACGCCGAGCGAGATGTGCCTGCGCGCGGAGAAATTCGCCCGGCGCCTCAATGGCCGCTTCAATGTGCCCTTCTATACCCACGACGAACGCCTGACCACCTTTGAAGCCAAGGGTGAGCGACTGGTGCGTGGCGGGCAGAAAGGCAGTTACCGCGACAACCCGGTGGACGCCATCGCCGCCGCCCTGCTGCTGCAAGGCTGGCTCGACGAAAACACTGCATTGTTTGAATCCTGACAAGCGCTTCGGCGCTTTTCTTTTGAGCTACGACCCGAGCCGCGTCCAAGGACCCGGCTCGGCCCCAAGAAGGAGCAACCATGAGCCTGCCCAATCCCGCCGATCTGATCAGCCAGATGGCGATCCGCCTCAAGGCGCACCTGGCACAGCGTGATATCCGCGAACCGCGTTACATCGGCATCCGCACCGGTGGCATCTGGGTCGCGCAGGCCCTGCTCAAGGAATTGGCCAGCGACGCGCCGCTGGGCACGCTGGATGTTTCCTTCTACCGCGACGACTTCAGCCAGAACGGCCTGCACCCGCAAGTGCGCCCGTCGGCCCTGCCCTTCGAGATCGAAGGCCAGCATCTGGTGCTGATCGATGACGTACTGATGAGCGGCCGGACCATCCGCGCCGCCATGAACGAATTGTTCGACTACGGCCGCCCGGCCAGCGTGACCCTGGTCTGCCTGCTCGACCTGGACGCTGGCGAACTGCCGATCCGCCCGAACGTGGTCGGCGCGACCCTGTCGCTGGCCGCCAACGAGCGCGTCAAGCTGTCCGGCCCGGAGCCGCTGACGCTCGAACTGCAAGACCTGAATCCTTAACCCGCCCTTATTGAGAGTCCCCCTCGCGATGACGCCTCTAGATACCAAGCGCCCGCTGCAGCTCAATGATCAGGGCCAGCTGCGCCACTTCCTCTCGCTCGACGGCCTGCGCCGCGAGTTGCTGACGGAAATCCTCGACACTGCCGACTCGTTCCTCGAAGTCGGTGCCCGGGCGGTGAAGAAGGTCCCGTTGCTGCGCGGCAAGACCGTGTGCAACGTGTTCTTCGAAAACTCCACCCGCACCCGCACCACCTTCGAACTGGCGGCCCAGCGGCTGTCGGCGGACGTGATCACGCTGAACGTGTCGACCTCCTCGGCCAGCAAAGGTGAAACCCTGCTCGACACCCTGCGCAACCTCGAAGCGATGGCTGCCGACATGTTCGTCGTGCGCCACGGTGACTCCGGCGCCGCGCACTTCATCGCCGAGCACGTCTGCCCGCAGGTGGCGATCATCAACGGCGGCGACGGCCGCCACGCGCACCCGACCCAGGGCATGCTCGACATGCTCACCATCCGTCGGCACAAGGGCGGTTTCGAAAACCTCTCGGTGGCGATCGTCGGCGACATCCTGCACTCGCGAGTGGCGCGTTCGAACATGCTCGCCCTGAAGACCCTCGGCTGCCCGGACATCCGCGTGATCGCGCCGAAGACTCTGCTGCCGATCGGCATCGAGCAGTACGGCGTCAAGGTCTACACCGACATGAACGAAGGCCTGAAGGACGTCGACGTGGTGATCATGCTGCGCCTGCAGCGTGAGCGCATGACCGGCGGCCTGCTGCCGAGCGAAGGCGAGTTCTACCGCCTGTTCGGCCTGACCACCGCGCGTCTGGCCGGGGCCAAACCCGATTGCATCGTCATGCACCCGGGGCCGATCAACCGTGGGGTAGAGATCGAGTCCGCAGTGGCCGACGGCCCGCACTCGGTGATCCTCAATCAAGTCACCTACGGCATCGCCATCCGCATGGCCGTGCTGTCGATGGCCATGAGCGGGCAAACAGCGCAACGTCAATTCGAGCAGGAGAACGCCCAGTGAAGCTCAGCATTCTCGGCGCCCGCGTCATCGATCCAAGCAGCGGCCTGGATCAAATCACCGACATCCACGTTGAAGCCTGCAAGATCGTCGCCCTCGGCGCCGCACCGGCCGGTTTCACCGCAGTAGAAACCATCGACGCCAGCGGGCTGGTCGCCGCACCGGGCCTGGTCGACCTGAACGTGGCCCTGCGCGAACCGGGTTACAGCCGCAAAGGCAGCATCGCCAGCGAAACCCGCGCGGCTGCGGCCGGCGGCGTGACCAGCCTGTGCTGCCCACCGAAGACCAAACCGGTGCTCGACACTTCGGCCGTGGCCGAACTGATCCTCGACCGCGCCCGCGAGGCCGGCAACACCAAGGTGTTCCCGATTGGCGCGCTGAGCAAAGGTCTGGACGGCGAGCAACTGGCCGAACTGGTGGCGCTGCGCGACGCCGGTTGTGTGGCGTTCGGCAACGGTCTGGAGAGTTTCCGCAACACCCGCACCCTGTGCCGGGCGCTGGAGTACGCAGCCACCTTCGACCTGACGGTGATTTTCAATTCGCAGGATCACGATCTGGCGGATGGCGGTCTGGCCCATGAAGGCCCGGTCGCCAGTTTCCTCGGTCTGCCGGGGATTCCGGAAACCGCGGAAACCGTGGCCCTCGCTCGCGATCTGCTGCTGGTCGAGCAGACCGGCGTGCGCGCGCACTTCAGCCAACTGACCAGCGCGCGCGGCGTGGCCCTGATCGCCCAGGCGCAGGCCCGTGGCTTGAAGGTCACGGCGGATGTCGCCCTGTATCAGTTGATCCTCACCGACGAAGCGCTGATCGACTTCAGCAGCCTGTATCACGTGCAACCGCCGCTGCGCACCCGCGCCGACCGCGACGGCCTGCGCGAAGCGGTGAAATCCGGGGTGATTTCGGCGATTTCCAGCCATCACCAACCGCATGAGCGCGACGCCAAACTGGCACCGTTCGGCGCGACCGAGCCGGGCATCAGCAGTGTTGAATTGCTGCTGCCGCTGGCGATGACGCTGGTTGAGGATGGCTTGCTGGATCTGGCGACCCTGCTGGCGCGCCTGAGTGCCGGCCCTGCGGATGCGCTGCGTCTGCCGGCGGGCAAACTGGCGGTGGGCGGTGCGGCGGATATCGTACTGTTCGACCCGAAGGCGTCCACCGTGGCCGGCGAAGGCTGGCTGTCGAAGGGCGAGAACTGCCCGTTCCTTGGGCATAGTTTGCCAGGTGTGGTGCGCTACACCTTGGTGGATGGGCGGATCAGCCACCAGGCGTAACTCTGTGGCGAGGGAGCTTGCTCCCGCCGGGCTGCGCAGCAGACCTTCTTTTGGATCAAGAGAGGGGCCGCTTCGCGGCCCAGCGGGAGCAAGCTCCCTCGCCACAATTACTGGAAGGCGCCTCTGTTCTGCGCGTTACGCACCGAAACCTGATCATTCAGGGTCCAGAAGTCATACAACACGCCGACAAAGAACAACCCGCCGGTCAGCAGATACAGCAAGCCGCTGATCCACTTGCCCTGGTACATCCGGTGCACGCCGAATACGCCCAGGAACGTCAGCAGAATCCACGCCACGTTGTATTCGATCGGCCCTGCGGTGAAACGCAGATCCGCCTCGCGATCCATCGCCGGGATCAGGAACACGTCGATCAGCCAGCCAATACCCAGCAGACCGAAGGTGAAGAACCAGATCGTCCCGGTCACCGGCTTGCCGTAATAGAAGCGGTGCGCGCCGGTGAAACCAAAAATCCACAGCAGATACCCGATGATTTTGCTGTGCGTATCCTGCGGTGCAGCAACCTGCTGATAGCGGTTCATGAAGACCTCGATTCACCCAATAGATAAATTTTCTTTAATTCTTTGTGACTTTTTTACATGTGGCCGACGTACGGCAAATGTTACCGTGTCGTCCGTCAAAGCCTTATAGCACCGGACTTCTGTCCGACAATTGCGTCCATTTGCCGCTTGTTTGGTTCCGTTGCCCTCAGATGGAATCGACCAACGGCCTCGGAAGGGACGAAAAAGCTGTTATAAAGTTGCGCGCTACCACATAAGAGCCACGCCTAATGCGACCATTTTTCAAGACATGGCTAACTATTTGCCTATTAATGCCACTGGCCGCCCACGCCACCAATCGTGAGCAACGTCTTCCCAACGTTAACGGTTTCACCCCTAAATCCCACGCTTCGGCTCCTTCGAGCAAGAGCAGCAAACAAACGAAACACACCACGCTCGCCAGCAAGAACCACGGCAAGCTGGTGCCACCGATGGCAAATAAGGAAAGCAGCAACGTCCTGAGCCGTGCGGTGAACGTCCTTGGTACTCCTTATCGTTGGGGCGGCAGCAGCCCAAGTAAAGGGTTCGATTGCAGTGGTCTGGTGAAATATGCGTTCAACGACGCGACCTTCGACCTGCCACGTACGTCCAACGCGATGGCCAGCGGTCATGGCGAGAAAGTCGAACGCAAGGATCTGAAACCGGGCGACCTGATTTTCTTCAACATCAAGAGCCGTCGGGTCAACCACGTTGCCATCTACCTGGGCAACGACCGCTTCATCCACGCCCCACGTCGTGGCAAAGCGGTGAGCATCGATACGCTGAACAAGCCGTACTGGGAACAGCATTACGTGGTTGCCAAGCGTGTGTTGCCGAAAGAACCGGCTAGCAAGCAGATGCGTGTGGTTCAGCGCTGAGTTGACTGATCCAGAATCTGTTCAAGCAGTACTGACCCCTTCGCGAGCAAGCCCGCTCCCACATGGAAATGCATTCCAATGTGGGAGCGGGCTTGCTCGCGAAGAGGCCAGTGAAAGCAACACAAGCCTCTCTCAGAAATTATCCGGCGTACGCGCCTTCTCCCGCGCATGCTCGCGGCTGATCAGGCCCTTGGTCACCAGCTCCTTCAGGCACATGTCGAGTGTCTGCATCCCCAACGACCCGCCGGTCTGAATCGCCGAATACATCTGCGCCACCTTGTCCTCGCGGATCAGGTTCCGGATCGCCGACGTTCCCAGCATGATCTCGTGCGCCGCCACCCGTCCGCCGCCGATCTTCTTGATCAGGGTCTGCGACACCACCGCCAGCAATGACTCGGACAGCATCGAACGCACCATGGACTTCTCGTCGCCCGGGAACACATCGACAATACGGTCGATGGTCTTGGCGGCTGACGTCGTGTGCAGCGTGCCGAACACCAGATGCCCGGTCTCGGCAGCGGTCAGGGCCAGGCGAATGGTTTCCAGGTCGCGCATCTCGCCCACCAGAATCACATCCGGGTCTTCGCGCAGCGCCGAGCGCAACGCCGTGGCGAAGCTGCGGGTATCGCGATGGACTTCGCGCTGATTGATCAGGCATTTGCGCGATTCGTGGACGAACTCGATCGGGTCTTCGATGGTGAGGATGTGGTGGTGACGATGGGTGTTGAGGTAGTCGATCATCGCCGCCAACGTGGTGGATTTGCCGGACCCGGTCGGCCCGGTCACCAGCACCAGCCCGCGCGGGGCATCGGTGATCTTGCGAAAGACGTCGCCCATGCCGAGGTCTTCCATGCTCAGCACTTTCGAGGGAATGGTGCGAAACACCGCGCCAGCGCCACGGTTCTGATTGAACGCATTGACCCGAAAGCGCGCGACGCCGGGGACTTCGAACGAGAAATCCGTTTCCAGGTGTTTCTCGAAGTCGACCCGCTGGGTGTCATTCATGATGTCGTAGATCAATTCGTGCACTTGTTTGTGATCCAGCGCCGGCAGATTGATCCGCCGCACATCGCCATCGACGCGGATCATCGGCGGCAGACCGGCCGACAGGTGCAGGTCGGAAGCGCCCTGTTTGGCGCTGAACGCCAGCAGTTCAGTGATATCCATAGCGTCCCTCAATTCCAGTAGAATGCCGCGAACCTTCAGACCGCCGGCGCCTCTTGATGTCCACGATAGCAGACAACATTCTTCAGGTTAGTTCGCGTATCCAGGCAGCGGCCAAAGCTGCAAACCGCGATGAACACAGCATCCAGTTGCTGGCCGTGAGCAAGACCAAACCGGCGCAGGACCTGCGTGAAGCCTACGCCGCCGGCCTGCGTGACTTTGGCGAGAACTATCTGCAGGAAGCCCTGGGCAAACAGCTCGAGCTGGCCGACCTGCCCTTGATCTGGCACTTCATCGGCCCCATTCAATCGAACAAGACTCGCGCCATCGCCGAGCATTTCGACTGGGTGCACTCCGTGGATCGTCTGAAAATCGCCCAACGCCTGTCCGAACAGCGCCCGGCCGAGCTGCCGCCGCTGAACATCTGCATTCAGGTCAACGTCAGCGGTGAAGCCAGCAAGTCCGGCTGCACCCCGGCCGACCTGCCGGCGCTGGCCGAGGCCATCAGCGCCCTGCCCCGGCTGAAACTGCGCGGGCTGATGGCGATTCCCGAGCCGACCGAAGATCGCGCCGAACAGGATGCCGCTTTTGCTGCCGTGCAACGTTTGCAGGCCAGCCTGAATCTGCCGCTCGACACACTTTCCATGGGCATGAGCCACGACCTCGAGTCGGCCATCGCCCAAGGCGCCACGTGGGTGCGGATCGGTACCGCGCTGTTTGGCGCCAGAGATTACGGTCAGCAATGACCGACAGCCATCTGAAAAAGGACCTGACATGAGCAACACACGCATTGCCTTTATCGGTGCCGGCAACATGGCCGCCAGCCTGATCGGCGGCCTGCGGGCCAAGGGTCTGCAAGCCAGCCAGATTCGCGCCAGCGATCCGGGCGAAGAAACCCGCCAACGCGTCAGCGCCGAACACGGCATCGAAACCTTCGCCGACAACGCTCAGGCCATCGATGGCGTCGACGTGATCGTGCTGGCGGTCAAGCCACAGGCGATGAAAGCCGTGTGCGAAGCCATCCGCCCAAGCCTGAAACCGCAGCAACTGGTGGTGTCGATCGCCGCCGGCATCACTTGCGCGAGCATGACCGCATGGCTCGGCGAGCAGCCGATGGTGCGCTGCATGCCCAACACCCCGGCGCTGCTACGTCAGGGCGTCAGCGGCCTGTACGCCACCAGCGAAGTGACCGCCGAGCAGCGTCAGCAGGCTGAGGAGCTGCTGTCCGCCGTGGGCATCGCGCTGTGGTTGAACGAAGAGCAGCAACTCGATGCGGTGACCGCCGTCTCCGGTTCCGGCCCGGCGTACTTCTTCCTGCTGATCGAAGCGATGACCGCCGCTGGCGTCAAACTCGGCCTGCCAAAGGAAATCGCCGAGCAACTGACCCTGCAAACGGCTCTGGGCGCCGCGCACATGGCGGTATCCAGCGATGTCGACGCTGCCGAACTGCGCCGCCGCGTGACCTCGCCAAACGGCACCACAGAGGCCGCGATCAAATCATTCCAGGCTAACGGCTTCGAAGCCCTGGTAGAAAAAGCACTCGGCGCCGCCGCGCACCGCTCGGCCGAAATGGCCGAACAACTGGGCAAATAAGGAGCCTTACATGATTGGATTGAACACTGCAGCGGTTTACGTGCTGCAAACCCTCGGCAGTCTGTACCTGCTGATCGTGCTGCTGCGCTTCGTCCTGCAACTGGTGCGCGCGAACTTCTACAACCCGCTGTGCCAATTCGTGGTCAAGGCTACCCAGCCGCTGCTCAAGCCACTGCGCCGGGTCATCCCGAGCATCTTCGGCCTCGACATGTCCTCGCTGGTGCTGGCGATTCTGGTGCAGTTGGCGCTGATGGCCCTGACGCTGCTGCTGACCTACGGCACCACCGGCAACCCGCTGCAACTGTTTATCTGGTCGATCATCGGCGTCACCGCGCTGTTCCTGAAGATCTTCTTCTTCGCCCTGATCATCAGCGTGATCCTGTCGTGGGTCGCCCCGGGAAGCCACAACCCGGGCGCTGAACTGGTGAACCAGATCTGCGAGCCGGCGCTGGCACCGTTCCGCCGCATCCTGCCGAACCTCGGCGGTCTCGACCTGTCGCCGATCTTCGCCTTTCTGGCGCTGAAGCTGATCGACATGCTGGTGATCAACAATCTGGCGGCAATGACCATGATGCCGGACATCCTGCGCCTGCTGATGTGAGCTGGTTTCGCTGGGATGGGGACGATCTGATCCTCGAATGTCACCTGCAACCGGCAGCCCGTAGCGATGATTTCGCCGGGCTGCACGGTGACCGCCTGAAGATCCGCCTCACCGCGCCGCCGGTCGAGGGCAAGGCCAATGCGTATCTGATGGGCTTTCTGGCCAAGGCGTTTGGGGTTTCCAAGAGCCAGGTCAGCTTGCTCAGCGGCGAGTTGAACCGGCAGAAACGGGTGAAGATCTGTGCGCCGAAGAAGCTGCCGGAGTTGGCGGGATTGGTGCGTCCAGCCTGATCCACCGAGTAGCCCCATTCGCGAGCAAGCCCGCTCCCACACTGGTTCTGTGATCGACACAAATCCAATGTGGGAGCGGGCTTGCTCGCGAATGGCCGCGCCTCGGTCCAAAGCGAACAAACAGGCCCGATCGTTGCTTGCCGCTAACCCCCATGCTCTTTAGACTTACGCCTCATTTCAACGAGAGCAGGGTCGATGCCAGCTGCCTTTCCCCCCGATTCTGTTGGTCTGGTGACGCCGCAAACGGCGCACTTCAGTGAACCTCTGGCTCTGGCCTGTGGCCGTTCGCTGCCTGCCTACGACCTGATCTACGAAACCTACGGCACGCTGAACGCACAGGCGAGCAACGCCGTGCTGATCTGCCACGCCTTGTCTGGTCACCATCACGCTGCCGGCTATCACAGCCTCGACGACCGCAAGCCCGGTTGGTGGGACAGCTGCATCGGCCCGGGCAAACCGATCGACACCAATAAGTTCTTCGTGGTCAGCCTGAACAATCTGGGCGGCTGCAACGGCTCCACCGGCCCGAGCAGTATCAACCCGGAAACCGGCAAGCCGTTCGGCGCCGATTTCCCGGTGCTCACCGTCGAAGACTGGGTGCACAGTCAGGCGCGTCTGGCTGACTTGCTCGGCATTCGTCAGTTTGCCGCAGTGATCGGCGGCAGCCTGGGCGGCATGCAGGCGCTGCAGTGGACCATCACCTACCCGGATCGCGTGCGCCACTGCCTGGCCATCGCCTCGGCCCCCAAGCTGTCGGCGCAGAACATCGCCTTCAACGAAGTGGCGCGCCAGGCAATCCTTACCGACCCGGAGTTCCACGGCGGTTCGTTCCAGGAAGCGGGCGTGATCCCCAAGCGCGGGCTGATGCTGGCGCGGATGGTCGGGCACATCACCTACCTGTCCGACGACTCGATGGGCGAGAAATTCGGCCGCGGCCTGAAGAGCGAAAAGCTCAACTACGACTTCCACAGCGTCGAGTTCCAGGTCGAAAGCTACCTGCGCTATCAGGGTGAAGAATTCTCCGGGCGTTTCGATGCCAACACTTACCTGTTGATGACCAAGGCACTGGACTACTTCGATCCGGCGGCGAACTTCGACGATAACCTGGCGAAAACTTTCGAAAACGCCACCGCCAAGTTCTGCGTGATGTCGTTCACCACCGACTGGCGTTTCTCCCCGGCCCGTTCGCGGGAGCTGGTGGACGCGCTGATGGCGGCACGCAAAGACGTCAGCTACCTGGAAATCGACGCGCCACAGGGCCACGACGCCTTCCTGATTCCGATCCCGCGCTATCTGCAGGCGTTCGGCAATTACATGAACCGAATTACGGTGTGAACAAGCCATGAGAGCTGATCTGGAAATCATCCAGGAATGGATCCCCGCCGGCAGCCGCGTGCTCGACCTCGGTTGCGGCGACGGCGAGCTGCTGACCTGGCTGCGCGACAACAAGAACGTCACCGGTTATGGCTTGGAAAACGACGCCGACAACATCGCCGAGTGCGTGGCCAAGGGCATCAACGTCATCGAGCAGGACCTGGACAAGGGGCTGGGCAACTTCGCCAGCAACAGTTTCGACATCGTCGTCATGACCCAGGCCCTGCAAGCCGTGCATTACCCGGACAAGATCCTCGACGAAATGCTGCGGGTCGGTCGTCAGTGCATCATCACCTTCCCCAACTTCGGTCACTGGCGCTGCCGCTGGTATCTGGCAAGCAAGGGCCGGATGCCGGTGTCGGAATTTCTGCCGTACACCTGGTACAACACGCCGAACATTCACTTCTGCACCTTCGAAGACTTTGAAGAACTTTGTCGCGAACGTGATGCGAAGGTCATTGATCGGCTTGCCGTGGATCAACAGCACCGTCACGGGTGGGCCAGTAAGCTATGGCCTAATCTGTTAGGTGAGATTGGTATCTACCGCGTCAGCAGCCCGGTGCTTGCAGATCATCGGGTCGCGGTCTAAACCACGACATTTCGAGGAGAACGATCATGGGTCGTCTAGCCCTGTTGTTACTGACCGCCTGCCTGAGCGCCAGCGCCATGGCAGCGGACATCATCAAAAGCGAGCGCCAGGAAACCTTCGGCGACGTGACGGTGCACTACAACACCTTCAACTCCACCTACCTGCAGCCGGACATCGCCAAAGCGGCCGAACTGATCCGCAGCAAGACCCAGGGTGTGATCAACGTCTCGCTGATCAAGGACGGCAAACCGCTGAGCGCCAACGTCACCGGCACGGTCAAGGACCTGACCAGCCAAAGCGTGCCACTGAACTTCCGCCAGGTCACCGAACAGGGCGCGATCTACTACATCGCCCAGTACCCGGTGGAACAACAGGAAACCCGCACCTTTGAAATCAAGGTGCAGACGGGCGACAAGATCAACACCATCAATTTCAACCAAGAACTCTTTCCCGGCGAATGATGAACATCAAGCAGCTCGTACTGGCCAGCCATAACGCCGGCAAACTCAAGGAACTCCAGGCCATGCTCGGCGACTCGGTGCAACTGCGCTCGATCGGCGAATGGAGCAAGGTCGAACCGGAGGAAACCGGTCTGTCGTTCGTCGAGAACGCGATCCTCAAGGCGCGCAATGCCGCGCGCATCTCCGGCCTGCCGGCGCTGGCCGATGATTCCGGTCTGGCGGTGGATTTCCTCGGCGGTGCACCGGGCATCTACTCGGCGCGGTATGCCGACGGCAAGGGCGATGCGGCGAACAACGCCAAACTGCTCGACGCCCTCAAAGATGTGCCGGAAGCCGAGCGCGGCGCGCAGTTCGTCTGCGTGCTGGCACTGGTGCGTCACGCCGATGATCCATTGCCGATTCTCTGCGAAGGTCTGTGGCACGGACGCATCCTGACCGCCGCCAGCGGCGAGCACGGTTTCGGCTACGACCCGCTGTTCTGGGTGCCGGAGCGTGACCTGTCCAGCGCCGAGCTGAGCCCGGCAGACAAGAACCGGATCAGCCACCGCGCCCGTGCAATGGATCTGCTGCGCCAGCGTCTGGGCCTGAAATGACCGATACCCCCTCCGCGTCGTCGCTGATCATCGGCGGCGCCGCCTCTTCGCCGCGGGCGCCGCTGCCAACGCTGCCGCCCCTGGCGCTGTACATCCACATCCCGTGGTGTGTGCGCAAATGTCCGTATTGCGATTTCAACTCGCACACCGCCAGCCCAGTGCTGCCGGAACAGGAATACGTCGACGCGTTGCTGGCCGATCTCGATCAGGCTCTGCACGCGGTGTACGGCCGTGAAATCAGTTCGATCTTCTTCGGTGGCGGTACGCCGAGTCTGTTCAGCGCCGAAGCGCTCGGGCGCTTGCTCAAAGGCGTCGAGCAGCGCATCCCGTTCGCCCACGACATCGAGATCACCCTGGAAGCCAATCCCGGCACCTTCGAGCAAGAGAAGTTCGTTGCGTATCGCAAGCTGGGGATCAATCGCCTGTCGATCGGCATCCAGAGCTTCCAGCAGCAGAAACTCGAAGCCCTCGGACGTATCCACAACGGTGACGAAGCGGTACGCGCGGCGGGTATGGCGCGCCAGGCCGGCTTCGATAACTTCAACCTCGACTTGATGCACGGCTTGCCGGATCAGTCGCTGGACGATGCCTTGAGCGACCTGCGCCAGGCCATCGAACTGAAACCGACGCACATCTCCTGGTATCAGCTGACACTGGAGCCGAACACGGTGTTCTGGAACCAGCCGCCGGTGCTGCCGGAAGACGACACGCTGTGGGACATTCAGGAAGCCGGGCAAGCGCTGCTGGCCGCGCACGGTTACGCGCAATACGAAGTCTCGGCCTACGCGCAGCCTGGGCGCCCGGCGCGGCATAACCTCAATTACTGGAGTTTCGGCGACTTCATCGGCATCGGTGCCGGCGCCCACGGCAAGCTCAGCCACCCGGACGGGCGCATCGTCCGCACCTGGAAGACACGCCTGCCGAAGGACTATCTCAACCCGGCCAAAAGTTTCCAGGCCGGCGAGAAAGCCCTGAGCAATGACGAGATGCCGTTCGAGTTCCTGATGAACGCTTTGCGCCTGACTGCAGGGGTGGAATCACACCTGTATCCCGAGCGCACCGGCCTGCCGCTGGAAAGTCTCGCCGAACACCGCCGCGAGGCCGAACAAAGTGGCCTGATGCAGGTCGAACCGTCACGTCTGGCGGCCACCGAGCGCGGACAACTGTTTCTCAACGACTTGCTGCAGAAATTTCTGAGCTGAGCCCCACGGCCGCCCTAAGGAAAACCGCATGGATTTGATACTCGATCTGCTCGCCACCGTGTCCCGCTGGAGCCGCAGCAATCTTTCGGAAATCGCCCTGGCGCTGGTGGGCTGCCTGCTGGTGCTGTTCGGCGCCGACTTCAAAGGCTGGGTCGAGCAGCGTTTGGGCAGCATCGCTGGCGCCCTGCGCGTGCCACTGATGGCCCTGCTGTGCGTGATCGGCAGCGGCGCCGCACTGATCTACGCCACACCGTGGGTGGTCAAGGGCCTGAGCCAGTTCAACAACTACAGCCTGGCGCCGGTGCTGCTGGTGGTCCTCGTCCTTATCGGCGTAGTCGCCGACCGCCGCTGAATCCAATACCCCCCCAAAACAACTGTGGGACGAGACAAGCAAATTTCTCAGCTTCGTGTTGCGCCATGAACCTCAGGCGGTTGGTCTGACGCTGGATTCTGAAGGCTGGGCGAATATCGACGCACTGATCAGCGGCGCTATGGGTGACGGTCGTAAACTGGATCGCGACCTGATTGAAGCAGTCGTTACAAGTAGCGACAAAAAGCGCTTCTCGATTTCCGAGGACGGCCAACTGATTCGTGCGGTTCAGGGCCATTCAACGAAAAGCGTGGATCTGCAGTTTGAGCAGAAACAGCCCCCGCAAATGCTGTATCACGGCACGGCGACGCGCTTTCTTGAGTCAATCAAAGAACAAGGCCTGATCCCGGGATCACGCCATCACGTGCACCTTTCCCAAGACATCGACACCGCTAAGGCGGTCGGGCAGCGCTACGGTACCGTGGTGATTTTGAAAGTCGCCGCACGACAAATGGAAGAACAGGGTTTGAAGTTCTATCAGGCCGAAAACGGCGTTTGGCTGACAGAGCATGTACCGGTGCGCTTCATCTCTACCCTGTAATTTCTCGAACACCCAAAACAACTGTGGGAGCGAGCTTGCTCGCGAAGGCGTAGTGTCAGTCAACTCAGCGTTGAATGATCCATCGCATTCGCGAGCAAGCTCGCTCCCACAGTTTTTATTGCGTGATGCTTAGGAGATTTTCTCGAACTTCAGATCCCACACGCCATGCCCAAGACGTTCGCCGCGGCGTTCGAACTTGGTGATCGGCCGTTCGGCCGGGCGTGGTACGCACTTGCCGTCTTCGGCGAGGTTGCGGTAGCCCGGGGCGACGTTCATCACTTCCAGCATGTACTCGGCGTACGGCTCCCAGTCGGTGGCCATGTGCAGGATGCCGCCTACCTTCAGCTTGCTGCGCACCAGTTCGGCGAAGGACGCCTGAACGATACGACGCTTGTGGTGACGGCTCTTGTGCCATGGATCCGGGAAGAACAGCATCAGGCGATCGAGGCTGTTGTCGGCGATGCAGCGGTTGAGCACTTCGATCGCATCGCAATCGTAGACCCGCAGGTTGGTCAGGCCCTGAGTCAGCACGCCGTTGAGCAGCGCGCCGACACCCGGACGGTGCACTTCCACACCGATGAAGTCCTGATCCGGCGCCGCCGCGGCCATTTCCAGCAGCGAGTGGCCCATGCCGAAACCGATCTCCAGCGAGCGCGGCGCCGAGCGGCCGAACACCTGATCGTAATCCACCGGCGCGTCGGCCAGCGGCAGCACGTACAGCGGCGCGCCCTGATCCAGACCACGTTGCTGGCCTTCGGTCATGCGCCCGGCGCGCATCACGAAACTCTTGATGCGGCGGTGTTGGCGCTCGTCGCCCTCTTCCGTCTGGATAGGCGTGTCGTTCGATTCAGTCATCAATGGCTCTTACTTGATCAGACCATCCAGCGGCGAAGAGGCGCTGGCATAGAGTTTTTTCGGCATGCGGCCGGCGAGGTAGGCCAGGCGGCCCGCGACGATCGCGTGTTGCATGGCTTGGGCCATCATCACCGGGTGCTGGGCGTGGGCGATGGCCGAGTTCATCAGCACGGCGTCACAGCCCAGTTCCATGGCGATGGTGGCGTCGGAAGCGGTACCGACACCGGCATCCACCAGCACCGGAATTTTCGCTTCTTCGAGGATGATCTGCAGGTTGTACGGGTTGCAGATCCCCAGACCGGAACCGATCAGACCGGCCAGCGGCATGACCGCGATGCAGCCGATTTCCGCCAGTTGCCGGGCGATGATCGGGTCATCACTGGTGTAAACCATCACGTCGAAGCCTTCCTTGACCAGCGTTTCTGCGGCCTTGAGGGTTTCGATCACGTTGGGGAACAGGGTTTTCTGGTCGGCCAGCACTTCCAACTTCACCAGGTTGTGACCATCGAGCAGCTCACGGGCCAGGCGGCAGGTGCGCACGGCTTCGATAGCGTCGTAGCAACCGGCGGTGTTCGGCAGGAAGGTGTAGCGATCCGGCGACAGCACGTCGAGCAGGTTCGGCTCGCCTTCGATCTGGCCCAGATTAGTGCGGCGCACGGCGAAGGTGACGATCTCGGCACCCGAGGCTTCGATGGCCTGACGGGTTTCTTCCATGTCACGGTACTTGCCGGTACCGACCAGCAAACGCGACTGGTAAGTACGACCGGCCAGAACGAAAGGCTTGTCGCTACGAACGATGCTCATGGGGAATCCTCTTAAAGGGTGAGGGTCTTGCAGAATTCTGTGCCCTTGCGGACCCGGCGGCTAGCCGCCGCCGATGGCGTGCACCACTTCGACGTTGTCGCCGTCGTTGAGCACGGTGTCGGCATGCTGGCTGCGTGGAACGATGTCCAGATTGAGTTCGACTGCTACCCGGCGTCCGGTCAGTTCCAGGCGGGTGATCAGGGCCGCAACGGTTTCACCATCGGGCAGTTCAAGGGATTCACCGTTCAACTGAATGCGCATGCGCCAGGCCGCCATCATTTTTAGGGGGTGGCATTCTAGCCCGATCATGACCTAAAGGTCAGCACCAAGCGTCAAGCGGTTACTGCAGGCGCCAGGCGGCCAGTCCAAGGCACAGCCAGCCGAGCAGAAACGCCAGACCGCCGAACGGGGTAATGATGCCGAGCTTGCTGATGCCGGTGGTGGTCAGCACATACAGACTGCCCGAGAACAACAGGATGCCGACGGCGAACGAAATACCGGCCCAGGTCACCAGACGTCCCTGAATCTGCGTGGCGAGCAGCGCAACGCCGAGCAGCGCCAGGGTGTGCACCAGTTGATAGGTCACGCCGGTGTGGAAAATCGCCAGATACTCGGGGGTCAGGCGGCTCTTCAGGCCATGAGCGGCGAAGGCGCCCAGGCCCACACCGGTAAAACCAAAGAAAGCGGCCAGCATCAGAAAGCCACGCAGCATGTGGAACTCCAGTCAGACTCGTTCGGCAGGGTCTGTATAATGGCCCGCTCTATCGGTTCGGCCAAGCCATCTCTATGCTGCGTTCACTTTTGCGTCGTCTCACGAAGGCCCTGCTCTGGTTCGCGGGCGGCAGTGTATTGCTGGTGTTGCTGTTTCGCTTCGTGCCACCGCCGGGCACGGCGCTGATGGTCGAGCGCAAGATCGAATCCTGGGTCGACGGCGAGCCGATTGACCTGCAGCGCACCTGGAAGCCGTGGGACGAGATCTCCGACGACCTCAAGGTCGCGGTCATGGCCGGCGAAGACCAGAAATTTCCCGAGCACTGGGGTTTTGACTTCGGCGCGATCCAGGCTGCATTGGCCCACAACGAGCTCGGCGGTTCGATTCGCGGCGCCAGCACCTTGAGCCAGCAAGTCTCCAAGAACCTGTTTTTGTGGTCGGGCCGCAGTTATCTGCGCAAAGGCCTGGAGGCGTGGTTTACCGCGCTGATCGAGGTGTTCTGGCCCAAGCAGCGGATTCTTGAGGTTTATCTGAACAGCGTCGAGTGGGACGACGGGGTGTTTGGTGCCGAAGCGGCGGCACGCCATCACTTTGGCGTGAGCGCCAAGTCGTTATCGCGGCAGCAGGCGAGTTATCTGGCGGCGGTGCTGCCCAATCCGCGAGTGTGGAGCGCCAGCCATCCTACGGCTTATGTGTCACGCCGGGCCGGGTGGATTCGGCAGCAGATGAGCCAGTTGGGCGGGACCAGCTATCTGCTGGGGCTCAACGATTCGCGCCGGGCGCCTTGGGCCGAATAACCACATTCAATTATTCAGACACCATCAATCACTGTGGGAGCGGGCTTGCTCGCGAAAGCGGTGTGTCAGCTTGCATTGATGTCACTGATAAACCGCATTCGCGAGCAGGCTCACTCCTACAGGAATTTGTGTTGAAACAGAAATGAAAACGCCCCGATCATTGCTGATCGGGGCGTTTTTTATTGCCTGAGCGCCGGTTATGCGGCGATCGACAACTTGAGCTTGTTCATCGCGCTCTTCTCGAGCTGACGGATTCGCTCGGCCGACACGTTGTACTTCTGCGCCAGGTCGTGCAGCGTGGCTTTCTCTTCTGCCAGCCAGCGCTGGTAGAGGATGTCGCGGCTACGTTCGTCCAGCACTTCCAGCGCTTCGTGCAGGTTGTGGTTGGAGTTGTCGCTCCAGTCGGCATCTTCCAGTTGACGCGCCGGGTCGTACCGGTGGTCTTCCAGGTAGTTGGCCGGCGACTGGAAAGCACTGTCGTCATCGGCTTCAGCAGCCGGATCGAAGGCCATGTCATGACCGGTCAGACGACTTTCCATCTCGCGCACTTCACGTGGTTCGACGCCGAGGCTTTCCGCCACACGGTGGACTTCCTCGTTGTTCAGCCACGCCAGACGTTTCTTCTGGCTGCGCAGGTTGAAGAACAGCTTGCGCTGGGCCTTGGTGGTCGCGACTTTCACAATGCGCCAGTTGCGCAGGATGAACTCGTGAATTTCCGCCTTGATCCAGTGCACGGCGAACGACACCAGACGCACACCCATTTCCGGGTTGAAGCGCTTCACGGCCTTCATCAGGCCGACGTTGCCTTCCTGGATCAGGTCAGCCTGAGCCAGACCGTAGCCGGAATAGCTACGGGCAATGTGTACGACAAAACGCAGGTGGGCGAGCACCATCTGCCGAGCCGCCCCCAAATCCTGCTCATAGTAGAGACTCTCGGCCAGTTCACGCTCCTGCTCCGGCGTCAGCAATGGAATGCTGTTGACGGTGTGCACATAGGCTTCCAGGTTCGCACCCGGAACCAACGCATACGCAGGTTGCAAAGAATTGGTCATGCGAAAAAACCTCCCACTTACATACTCGTGCCTCTCGGCACTGCGAAAAATTGACCGGGAATTCAAGTACAAGTTCCCAAAAAAACCGCAAGGTCAATCACGCGCAAAAAAGATTCTACTTCGGCGCCAGCTCCCTGAGATGACGTGCGACTGCAATCCATGCACCGATATAACCCAACAGCACCGCGCCAAGCAAGAGCGACAGACCGTCGGCAACTGGCACTCCGGCCAGCGCGAAATCACTGCCGTACAAACCGGCCAGTCCAACCACCGCGTCGTTCAGCCAGTTGAGGCCGAACGCCAGCACTCCCCAGGACAGAACACCCGCACCGAAGCCATACAACGCGCCCATATAAAGAAAGGGACGACGTACATAGCTGTCAGTGCCGCCGACGAGTTTAATCACTTCTATCTCTGTGCGGCGGTTTTCAATATGAAGACGAATGGTATTGCCTATCACCAAAAGTAATGCAGAAACCAGCAGCACTGTCAGACCGAAGACAAAACGATCACCGAGCTTGAGGATAGCGGCCAGACGCTCGACCCAGACTAGATCAAGTTGCGCCTGTTGTACCTTGGGCAGCTCGGAAAGTTTTTGTCTTAATGCTTCCAGAGTCGGCTTGTCGACCTCGTTCGGGGTCACCAGCACCACGCCCGGCAGCGGGTTCTCCGGCAGCTCGCGCAGGGCTTCGCCCAGACCGGACTGCTGCTGAAACTCTTCCAGCGCCTGATCACGACCGACATATTCGGCATCAGCAACGCCGGGCATGCCTTTGATCTGCTCGCGCAACGCCTCACCCTGCGCCGGTGTGGCATCCAGCTGCAGGTACAGCGAAATCTGCGCCGCACGCTGCCACGAACCGCCGAGACGCTCGACGTTGTTGATCAGCAGCGACAGGCCCATCGGCAGGCTCAACGCCACGGCCATCACCATGCAGGTGAAAAAGCTGCCGATCGGCTGCTTGCCGAGGCGACGCAGGCTGTCGAGCAGGCTGGCACGATGACTTTCGATCCACGAACGCAACAGCGTGGAAAAGTCCGGGCCGTCGTCATCGTCGTGTTTTTTCTTCTTCGGCGGCTGCGGATCGGCGGCTTTCGGGGCCACGCGCTCGGAAACCTTCGGACTGCGTGTCGCACTCATACGCCGGCCTCCCCGTCGCCGATCAATCGGCCGCGCTGCAAGGTCAGCATGCGGTGGCGCATACGCGCAATCAGGGCCAGGTCGTGACTGGCGATCAGCACGCTGGTGCCCAGCCTATTGATGTCTTCGAACACGCCCATGATCTCGGCCGCCAGACGCGGGTCGAGGTTACCGGTCGGTTCGTCCGCCAGCAGCAGGGCCGGACGGTGCACGATGGCGCGGGCGATGCCGACGCGCTGTTGCTGACCGGTGGACAGGTCGCCCGGGTACAAATCGGTTTTATCCGACAACGCCACGCGCTCCAGCGCCGAATCGACGCGCTTGGCGATTTCGGCCTTGGACAAGCCGAGAATCTGCAGCGGCAGCGCGACGTTGTTGAACACCGTGCGATCGAACAGCAACTGGTGATTCTGGAACACCACACCAATCTGCCGACGCAGGAACGGAATCTGCGCGTTGCTGATGGTGCTCAGATCCTGCCCGGCCAGCAGCAGTTTGCCGCTGGTCGGACGCTCCATCGCCAGCAACAGGCGCAACAACGTGGACTTACCGGCACCGGAGTGACCGGTGACAAACAGAAACTCGCCACGACGGACTCGAAAGCTCAGCTCATGCAAGCCGACGTGACCGTTCGGGTAGCGTTTACCGACCTGTTCGAAACGAATCATGAACGCTCCCGCTCGGCAAACAGTGCCTGGACAAAGGGTTCGGCTTCAAAGGTACGCAGATCGTCGATGCCTTCACCGACGCCGATGTAGCGGATCGGCAGGCCAAACTGCTTGGCCAGGGCGAAAATCACCCCGCCCTTGGCGGTACCGTCCAGTTTGGTCAGCGCCAGGCCAGTCAGTTCGACGGTCTGGTTGAATTGCTTGGCCTGGTTGATCGCGTTCTGACCGGTGCCGGCGTCGAGCACCAGCAGCACTTCGTGCGGCGCGTCGGCGTCGAGCTTGCCGATCACCCGGCGAACTTTCTTCAGCTCTTCCATCAGGTTGTCTTTGGTGTGCAGACGACCGGCGGTGTCGGCGATCAGCACGTCGATGCCACGGGCCTTGGCGGCCTGCACGGCGTCGAAGATCACCGAAGCAGAGTCGGCGCCGGTGTGCTGGGCGATCACCGGGATCTTGTTGCGCTCGCCCCAGACCTGCAGCTGCTCAACGGCAGCGGCGCGGAAGGTGTCACCGGCGGCGAGCATGACTTTCTTGCCTTCCAGTTGCAGCTTCTTCGCCAGTTTGCCGATGGTGGTGGTCTTGCCAGCGCCATTGACGCCGACCACCAGAATCACGAACGGCTTGTTCTGCGAGGCAATTTTCAGCGGCTGCTCGACCGGCTTGAGCATCGCCGCCAGCTCGGCCTGCAACGACTTGTACAGCGCATCGGCGTCGGCCAGCTCTTTACGTGCGACCTTCTGGGTCAGGCGCTGGATGATCTGGGTGGTGGCTTCGACACCGACATCGGCGGTCAGCAGGCGGGTTTCCAGCTCATCGAGCAGGTCGTCATCGATGGTTTTACGGCCGAGAAACAGGCTGGCCATGCCCTCGCCGATGCTGGCGCTGGTTTTCGACAGGCCTTGCTTGAGGCGGGTGAAGAAGCCGACTTTGGTTTCTTCGCTGCGCGGGGCTTCGACTGGCGTTTCAGCAACCACTTCCAGCGGCACAACCGGAGCAGCGACGACCGGTGCAGGTGAGGGTGCAGGCTCGGGCTCGGGCTGCTGAACGACCGGCGAAACAGGGGCAACGAACACCGGGGCCGCCGGCTCGGCAACAACCGGCGCAGGCTCGACAACCGGCTCAACCACTGGCGCCGGAGCGACCTCAGGGACGAACGCGGCAGGCGCCGGAATCGGCGGCGTCACATGCGGCGCGGCCTCTTCGACCAAGGCCACCGGCTCTTCGGCCACCGGCAAGGTCAGCCACGGCTCGGCCGCCGGGGTCAGTGGCAGCTCGGCCGCCACCGGGGTTTCAGGTTCTGGCTCGGGCTCAACCGGTTGCAGCACCGGCTCGGCAATCGGCAGCACGATCGGCGCCGGCTCTTCTTCTATAGCAGGCGCTGGCGTCGGAGCCGGCTCAGGAATCACGGGCGGCTGTTCGACGACGGGTTCCTGCGGTTTCTTACGCAGCCATCCGAACAGGCTTTTCTTCTCGCCAGCCGCAGCTGGGGTCTTCTTGTCGTCGTTGGAACCAAACATGGAGGACGGCTATCTCACGGTAGCGACGCGCCATAAGGGCGCCCCGGCAAATAAATATTCGATGCAGAACAGACTGTGTTTCATCCAGCTTGTTCACGCGCAACATTTTGTCGAGGCGCCAGCGGCACCTCAAAGAATCGTATAAACGAAGGACTAAACCGGCAAAATCGGCGAAAAAGCGAAGTCTAGTCGATAAACCGCAGCTTTCTGCCGCAAACCCATACAGCCGGTTCAGGCCTGAAAACCTGATAGGCGTGGTCGCCGGTAAAACGGATCAGTATCCTAGCACCCTCTCGCCCGCCGACGCTAAGACCAAGCGGGCAGCCCAACAGGTTAAAAAACGAATGAATGCTCTAGCCCGCCGCGCTGCAGGCCTGCTGTTCAGCACAGTCTGCCTGCCCCTTTCGGCCCTGGCGGCCGACCCGCAACCGACCCACGAATTCACCCTCGACAACGGCCTGAAGGTCGTCGTGCGCGAAGACCATCGCGCGCCGGTGGTGGTGTCGCAGGTCTGGTACAAGGTCGGCTCCAGCTACGAAACCCCGGGCCAGACCGGCCTGTCCCACGCGCTTGAGCACATGATGTTCAAGGGCAGCGAGAAAGTCGGCCCCGGCGAAGCCTCGTTGATCCTGCGCGATCTGGGCGCCGAAGAAAACGCCTTCACCAGCGACGATTTCACAGCGTATTACCAGGTGCTGGCCCGCGACCGTCTGGGCGTAGCGTTTGAACTGGAAGCCGACCGCATGGCCAATCTGCGCCTGCCGGCTGACGAGTTCGCCAAGGAAATCGAAGTCATCAAGGAGGAGCGTCGCCTGCGCACCGATGACAAGCCGATGTCCAAAGCCTACGAGCGCTACAAGGCGATGGCTTACCCGGCCAGTGGCTACCACACGCCGACCATCGGCTGGATGGCGGACCTGGACCGGATGAAAGTCGAAGAGCTGCGCCACTGGTATCAGTCCTGGTATGTGCCGAACAACGCCACGCTGGTAGTGGTCGGTGACGTCACCCCTGATGAGGTGAAGACCCTCGCCCAGCGCTATTTCGGGCCGATTGCCAAGCGCGAGGTGCCGCCAGCGAAGAAACCACTGGAACTGGCCGAGCCGGGTGAGCGCCAGATCACCCTGCATGTGCAGACTCAACTGCCCAGCCTTATGCTCGGTTTCAACGTGCCCAGCATCGCCACCGCTGAAGACAAGCGCTCGGTCAACGCCCTGCGCCTGATCTCGGCGCTGCTCGACGGCGGCTACAGCGGGCGTATCCCGACGCAACTGGAGCGCGGCGAAGAGCTGGTCTCCGGCGGTTCGTCGAGCTACGACGCCTACACCCGTGGCGACAGCCTGTTCACCCTGTCGGCGACGCCGAACACGCAGAAGAACAAGACCATGGCGCAAGCTGAAGCCGGTCTGTGGAAACTGCTGGAACAGCTGAAAACCACCGCACCGTCCGCCGAAGAACTGGAGCGCGTGCGTGCGCAAGTGATCGCCGGTCTGGTGTTCGAACGTGACTCGATCACCAGCCAGGCCACCGCCATCGGCCAGCTGGAAACGGTCGGTCTGTCGTGGAAGTTGATGGACACCGAACTCGCCGATCTGGAAAGCGTGACCCCGCAAGACATCCAGAACGCCGCCAAGCTGTATTTCACCCGCGAACGTCTCAGCGTCGCCCATGTCCTGCCACTGGAGACGACTCATGAGTGAGCGTAAATCCCCACGCCTGTTGCTTGGTCTGATCGCTGTGGCGGTCATCGGCTCCGCCGCGTTCTATCTGATGCCCGGTGTCAAAACCGACGCCAGCGAAGCACTGGACAACGCCAAGTCCAGCCAGAAGCTCCAATCGCTGGCCGAACTCGACAGCAAGGCCCCGGCCAGCCGCAAGCTCGACGTGCAGACCTGGAACACCGCCGAAGGCGCCAAGGTGCTGTTCGTCGAAGCCCATGAGCTGCCGATGTTCGACATGCGCCTGATCTTCGCCGCGGGCAGCAGCCAGGACGGCAATGCGCCGGGCCTGGCAATCCTGACCAACGCCATGCTCAACGAGGGCGTGGCGGGCAAGGACGTTGGCGCCATCGCCCAGGGCTTCGAAAGCCTCGGGGCGGATTTCGGCAACGGCGCCTACAAGGACATGGCGCTGGCTTCGCTGCGCAGTCTGAGTGCCGCCGACAAGCGCGAGCCGGCGCTGAAGCTGTTCTCCGAAGTGGTCGGCAAACCGACCTTCCCGGCCGATTCCTTCGCGCGCATCAAGAACCAGATGCTCGCCGGTTTCGAATACCAGAAACAGAACCCCGGCAAACTCGCCAGCCTCGAGCTGATGAAGCGTTTGTACGGCGACCACCCGTATGCGCATTCCAGCGACGGCAACGCGCAGAGCGTGCCGAAGATCACTCTGGCGCAACTGCGTGAGTTCCACGCCAAGGCCTACGCGGCCGGCAACGTGGTGATCGCGCTGGTCGGTGACTTGTCTCGCGCCGAGGCCGAGGCGATTGCCAATCAGGTCTCCTCTGCCCTGCCGAAAGGCCCGGCACTGGCGAAGATCGCCCAGCCGCAGGAACCGAAAGCCAGCATCAATCACATCGAGTTTCCGTCGAAGCAGACCAACCTGTTGCTCGCGCAACTGGGCATCGACCGTGACGACCCGGATTACGCGGCGCTGTCGATGGGCAACCAGATCCTCGGTGGCGGCGGTTTCGGTACCCGTCTGATGAGCGAAGTGCGCGAGAAGCGCGGCCTGACCTACGGCGTGTATTCCGGGTTCAGCCCGATGCAGGCTCGCGGCCCGTTCATGATCAACCTGCAGACCCGCGCGGAAATGAGCGAAGGCACCCTGAAACTGGTGCAGGACGTGCTCGCCGATTACCTGAAGACCGGCCCGACCCAGAAAGAACTCGACGACGCCAAACGCGAACTGGCCGGCAGCTTCCCGTTGTCCACCGCGAGCAACGCCGATATCGTCGGCCAGCTGGGCGCCATGGGTTTCTATAATCTGCCGCTGAGCTATCTGGATGACTTCATGCGTCAGTCCCAGAGCCTGACCGTCGAACAGGTCAAAGATGCGATGAACAAACACCTGAGCACGGACAAACTGGTCATCGTCAGCGCTGGCCCGACCTTGCCGCAAAAGCCGTTACCGGCCCCATCTGATAAACCTGCCGAGCAACCGCTCGGGGTTCCGGAGCATTAATGGCTACTCGCCCTAAAAAACCTGCGCAGAACGTCCACAACGGTGTGAACCAGCTGCGCATCATCGGCGGCGAATGGCGCAGCCGCAAACTGAGCTTCCCTGATGCCCCCGGCCTGCGCCCGACGCCGGATCGCGTGCGCGAAACCCTGTTCAACTGGCTCGCGCCCTATGTAGCCGGGGCCAAGGTGCTGGACCCGTTCGCAGGAAGCGGCGCACTGTTTCTGGAGGCATTGTCCCGCGGCGCGGCCATGGGCCAGGCGCTGGATGCCAGCAACGTTGCAGTATCAAGCCTGAAGGAACACCTCGGCACCCTGCGCTGCACCAACGGCCAGGTGCAGACCGCCGACGCGCTGCGTTATCTGGAAACCCAGGTCGCCACGCCGTTCGATCTGGTATTTCTCGATCCGCCGTTCAACCAGAACCTGTTGCCAGCCGTCTGCACTTTGCTGGAAGAACGCCAATGGCTGGCGCCGGATTCGTGGATCTACACTGAAAGCGAGACCGCGCCTTCGACGCTGGGCCTGCCGGGCAACTGGCGCCTGCACCGCGAGCAGAAATCCGGGCGGGTGTACTACGCGTTGTGGCAACGTATGGCAGTCAACTGAACGTATTGAACAACCCTGTGGCGAGGGAGCTTGCTCCCGCTGGACTGCGCAGCAGTCCCAAAAAAGGGCCGCTTCGCGCCCCAGCGGGAGCAAGCTCCCTCGCCACAAAAGGTGTGTGCACTCTGGAAACTGAACGCTTCACCCCCGCCTTCGGCCTCGGCAATCCGCACCTGCAAACCTTGTGGGGGCCGCTGTGGCGCAAAACCGTCCACCTTGATCGCCAGCGCGAACGCCTGTGGCTGGACGACGGGGACTTCCTCGACCTCGACTGGCATGGTCCGCACAGCGCCGACGCGCCGCTGGTGCTGGTATTGCACGGGTTGACCGGTTCTTCCAATTCGCCCTACGTCGCCGGAATTCAGGCCGCCCTCGCCGCACAAGGCTGGGCCAGCGTCGCGCTGAACTGGCGCGGTTGCTCCGGCGAACCCAATCTGCTGCCGCGCAGCTACCACTCCGGTGCCAGCGAAGACCTCGCCGAAGCCATCCAACACTTACGTGCCAAACGCCCGCTGGCGCCGCTGTATGCGGTCGGTTATTCCCTCGGCGGCAATGTGTTGCTCAAGCATCTCGGCGAGACCGGCAGCGACAGCGGCGTGCTCAGTGCGGTGGCGGTGTCGGTGCCGTTTCGCCTTGATCAGTGTGCGGACCGGATCGGTCAGGGTTTCTCCAAGGTCTATCAGGCGCATTTCATGCGCGAGATGGTCGCCTACATCAAGAACAAGCAACGGCAGTTCCAGCACGACGGGCGCGAGGATGGCCTGGCGGCTCTGGCGGCGCTCGGTTCGCTGGAGAACATGCGGACTTTCTGGGACTTCGACGGCCGGGTCACCGCGCCGCTGCACGGTTTTACCGATGCCGAGGATTACTATCGCCGGGCGTCGAGTCGCTACTTTCTCGGCGAGATCCGCACCCCGACCCTGATCATTCAAGCCGCTGACGATCCGTTCGTATTCCCCCACAGCCTGCCGACGGCCGAAGAGCTGTCCGCCACCACGCAGTTCGAGCTGCAGGCCAAGGGTGGACATGTCGGGTTTGTCGATGGCACGTTGCGCCAGCCCGGTTACTACCTGGAACGGCGCATCCCGCAATGGTTGGCCCGTGTGACGTCATGAGCGACCAGGGCGAGTCGATCCGTTTCTGGCAGACCGCGCCACTGGCCGGGGTCGAGTTGCTGTCGGCGCGTTACATCGAGCATCGCTTCGCCCCGCACGTCCACGAGGGTTATGTGATCGGCATGATCATGGCCGGCGCCCAGCGTTATCGCTATCGCGGTGCCGAACACCTGGCCGGCAGCGGCACCCTGGTGCTGATCAACCCGGACGAATTGCACACCGGGCACAAGGGCACCGAGGACGGCTGGCTATACCGGGCGTTTTATCCCGATACCGGAAAGATCGTTTCACTGCTCGAAGAACTGGAACTGCCCACCGCACCGATGCCGGCGTTTGGCGCGACGCTGTATCGCGACCCGGATCTGGTCAACGGTTTCTGTCAGCTGCATCGCTTGCTGGAAAGCCCCGCCACCGCGCTGCAACAGCAAACGGTATGGCGCGAGATGATGATGCTGCTGTTGCAGCGGCATGCGGCGGTGCAGATCAACGGTAAACCGGGCAAGGAACACCGCGCGGTGGTGATGGCCAAGGAGTTGCTGCATGCGCAACTCGCTGCGCCGCCGTCGCTGGAAGAACTGGCGGCCGCAGTGAATCTGTCGCCCTTCCACTTCGCCCGGGTATTCCGCCGCGCCACCGGCATGCCACCGCACACCTGGCTGATGCAGCAGCGCATCGCCACGGCCCGGGGTTTATTGCAGCACGGTTGCCTGCCGGTGGAAGTCGCCATGCAACTGGGCTTTGCCGACCAGAGTCATCTGAGCCGGCAGTTCAAGCAGGTGTATGGCGTGGGGCCGGCGGCGTATCGCAGTGCCAGACAACCTGTTAGCGGCGATTAACCCCTGTGGGAGCGGGCTTGCTCGCGAAAGCGGTGTTTCAGTCGACAATGATGCCTGCTGATACACCGCTTTCGCGAGCAAGCCCGCTCCCACATTGGGGGTATGGTGACTTTATTCGCCGGTGGCGATGCCCCGAGAAGGCTCGTTGATCCACTCACTCCACGACCCGGCATACAACGAACCCAGCGGATACCCCGCCAGGCACAACGCGAACAGGTTGTGACACGCCGTCACCCCGGAGCCGCAATAGGCGACCAGTTCCGCAGGTGAACGCTCGCCGAGTTTCGCGGCAAAGCGCTGCTTGAGCTGCTCCGCCGGCAGGAATCGCCCGTCGCTGCCGAGGTTTTCGGTAAACGCTGCGCATTGCGCGCCGGGAATGTGCCCGCCGATCGGGTCAATCGGCTCCACCTCACCCTTGAAACGCGGCAAGGCCCGGGCGTCGATCAGGGTCAGGGACGGCTGACCGAGGCGTTGCTGCAATTGCTCGGCACTCAGCAGCAGGTTCATGTCCGGCTGCCCGCTGAAGTTGCCCCGGGTGACCGATGGCGCATCCAGGCTCAGCGGCAGACCGGCCGCGTGCCAGGCCTTCAGCCCGCCGTCGAGAATGAATACGCCGTCGCGCTTGCCCAGCCACGCCAGCAACCACCAGGCGCGGGCCGCATAGGCACCGGGGCCGTCGTCGTACAAAACCACATCGCTGTCGGCATTGATGCCCCACGCCTGCAGACGCTCGATCAGCACCGCCGGCTCAGGCAGCGGGTGACGTCCGGTGACGCCTTTGATCACCTTGCCGCTCAGGTCACGCTCAAGGTCGGCGAAGCGGGCGCCGGCGATGTGCCCTTCGGCATAGCTGCGCTGCCCGTAGTCCGGGTCTTCGAGGGCAAAACGACAATCGAGAATCACCAGCCCCGGCTGCTCCTTGCGGGCATCCAGTGCATTCGGGCTGAGCAGTTGCGCAATCGGCATAACGGACTCCTGTGAGCGACTTCGAAATGGTTTACCGCCCTTCCTCGAGGGCCTGGGCCAGCGGCACGTAGAACTCGTCGAACAAGGCATTCACCTCTTCACGGGCCTGATCGGTGACGAATCCGGCTTCCAGCACCAGCACCTGATACACGCCACGCTTGATGGCCTGTTCGCTGAGGTGATTGGAGTTTTCCCGGGTGGTGCACAGAAAGCGCACCCACGAGGTGAGGATGATCCAGGCATTGATCGTCAGGGATTCGATCTGCACCCGATCCATCTTGAGGATGCCGGCGGCGACGAAGCCCTCGTAGATCGCCATGCCCTGGATCACGCAGCGCTGGGAAAAACGCCGGTAGCGCGCGGCCAGGTCCGGATCGCTGTCGAGCAGGTGCTCGAGATCGCGATGCAGAAAGCGGTAGCCCCACATCGCCGACAGCAGTTCCTTGAGGTAATAGCGCTTGTCTTCGACAGTGGCGGCACGCCCCTGCGGCGGGCGCAGAAAGCTGTCCACAAGCGTCTCGTACTCACTGAACAGCACGGCGATGATCGCCTGCTTGTTCGGGAAGTGGTAGTACAGATTGCCCGGAGAAATCTCCATGTGGGCGGCGATGTGATTGGTGCTGATGCTGCGCTCGCCCTGCTGATTGAACAGTTCGAGGCTGTTCTGCACGATGCGCTCGCTGGTTTTTATTCGTGGGGCCATGGCTTGAGCTTTAATTCAGAGTGCGGTGAGGGGCATCTTACGACCTAACCGGAACGGGATAAAACAAAGCTGTGTCGGGAAGTCATTTGACTTTCTAGAGCATAGACTCTAGAACGTCATCACTACAATAAATCCGGAGCCGACGATGACTGCCGACATTGCTTATCTGCAAACGCTGCAACAGCCCCTGGAAGAGCTGGATCGGCTGTTCGCGGCACAGCGCGCCGCCTATGCCGCCAACCCGATGCCGCCGGCAGATCAGCGCCAGCAGTGGCTCAAGGCGTTGCGCGAATTGCTCAGCCATGAGCGGCAGGCGCTGGTCGAGGCCATCAGCGCGGATTTCAGTCATCGCAGCGCCGATGAAACCTTGCTCGCCGAATTGATGCCCAGCCTGCACGGCATCCATTACGCCAGCCGCCACCTCAAAGGCTGGATGAAGTCGTCGCGGCGCAAAGTCGGCATGGCCTTTCAGCCGGCGTCGGCCAAAGTCGTGTACCAGCCGCTTGGCGTGGTCGGCATCATCGTTCCGTGGAACTACCCGTTGTATCTGGCCATCGGTCCACTGGTCGGCGCGCTGGCAGCGGGCAACCGGGTGATGCTCAAGCTCAGCGAATCGACCCCGGCCACCGGCCAGTTGCTCAAGACCCTGCTGGGACGGATTTTCCCCGAAGATCTGGTCTGTGTGGTGCTTGGCGAGGCCGACATCGGCGTGGCGTTCTCCCGCCTGCGTTTTGATCACCTGCTGTTCACCGGCGCCACCAGCATCGGCAAACACGTGATGCGCGCTGCGGCGGAAAACCTGACCCCGGTGACCCTCGAACTGGGCGGCAAGTCCCCGGCCATCGTCTCTCGCGACGTGCCACTCAAGGACGCCGCCGAACGCATCGCCTTCGGTAAAACCCTGAATGCCGGGCAGACCTGCGTCGCCCCCGATTACGTGCTGGTGCCGCAAGACCGCGTCGGCGCGTTCGTCGAAGCCTATCGTCAGGTGGTCAACAGTTTCTATCCAACCCTCGCCGACAACCCGGACTACACCGCGATCATCAACGAGCGCCAACTGGCCCGGCTCAACGGTTATGTCAGCGACGCCACGAGCAAGGGCGCGCTGCTGATCCCGCTGTTCGAACAGGGCCAGGGCCGGCGCATGCCGCACAGCCTGCTGCTCAATGTCACTGACGAGATGACCGTGATGCAGGACGAAATCTTCGGCCCGCTGCTGCCGATCGTGCCGTATCAAGACCTCGATCAGGCGTTTGCCTACATCAATCAGCGCCCTCGTCCTCTGGCGCTTTACTACTTCGGCTACGACAAGCGCGAACAGGATCGCGTGCTGCACGAAACCCACTCCGGCGGCGTGTGCCTGAACGACACCCTGCTGCATGTGGCGCAGGACGACATGCCGTTCGGCGGCATCGGCCCGTCAGGCATGGGCCATTACCACGGCCACGAAGGCTTCCTGACCTTCAGCAAGGCCAAGGGCGTGCTGATCAAACAGCGCTTCAATGCAGCGAAGCTGATTTATCCGCCCTACGGCAAATCGATTCAGAAACTGATCCAGAAGCTGTTCATCCGCTAATCGTCGTCACCGCCGGGTAATAACAACAATGCACCCAAGCCTGACCGAAACACCTGCCCTGTCGCGCCGTGGCCTGCTGAAGTTCAGCCTCGGCGCCACGGCTTTTCTCGCCACCGCCGGCCTCGGCGCCAGCCTCAGTGGCTGTTCATCGAGTGTCGCGGCCAACGGCTTCATCACCTTGCGCGACGGCGACCTGCTGTTTCTGCGCGCACTGATTCCGGTGATGCTCGAAGGCGCCGTGGCCGCCGAGAAAATGCCCGGTGCGGTGGATGGCACCCTGAAGTCGCTGGACTACAGCCTCGATCACCTGTCGCCGGAAATGCTCAAGCTCACCCGGCAATTGTTCGATGTGCTCGGCATGGCGGTCACCCGTGGCCCGCTCACGGGCATTTGGGGCAGTTGGGAAAACGCCAGCCCCGAGGCGCTGCGCCACTTCCTCGAGCGCTGGCAGAACAGTTCATTGAGCCTGCTGCGCATGGGCCACAGCTCATTGCAGCAGATGGTGATGATGGCCTGGTACACCCGCGCCGAGTCTTGGGGCCATTGCGGCTACCCCGGCCCGCCCAAGGTCTGAAATCGAGTCGCGCCGTTCGCGAGCAAGCTCGCTCCCACAAGGGAATGCATTTCAATGTGGGAGCGGGCTTGCTCGCGAAGAGGCCCGCAAGAACAACAAAAACAAGAGAACCTGATCCATGCCCGTACCCGACCCGTTCCGCGAAGGCCTCGCCCGTGGCTGGAAAACCTACAACGGCGCCCAACTGACCGGTGACCTGACGCTGCAAGCCGACGTGGCCATCATCGGCAGCGGCGCCGGTGGCGGCACCACGGCAGAAATCCTCAGCGCCGCCGGTTACAAAGTGCTGCTGATCGAAGAAGGCCCGCTCAAGACCAGTTCCGACTTCAAGATGCTCGAAGACCAGGCCTACAGCAGCCTCTATCAGGAAGGCATCGGCCGCATGAGCAAGGACGGCGCGATCACCATCCTCCAGGGCCGTGCGGTCGGTGGCACCACGCTGATCAACTGGACCTCGAGTTTCCGCACGCCCGAGCCGACCCTCGAGCACTGGGCCAAGGAACACAACGTCAAAGGCCACAGCCCGGCCGAAATGGCGCCGTGGTTCGAAAAAATGGAGCAGCGTCTCGGCGTCGCGCCATGGATGGTCCCGCCCAACGCCAACAACGACGTGATCCGCAAGGGCTGCGAGCAACTCGGCTACAGCTGGCACGTGATCCCGCGCAACGTCCGTGGCTGCTGGAACCTTGGCTACTGCGGCATGGGCTGCCCGACCAACGCCAAGCAGTCGATGATGGTCACGACCATACCGGCGACGCTGGAAAAGGGCGGCGAGCTGCTGTACCTGGCCCGTGCGGAAAAGCTGTTGATCAGCGGCGACAAGATCACCGGCCTGCAATGCGTGGCGATGGACGAGCGCTGCGTCGAGCCGACCGGACGCAAAATCACAGTCAAGGCCCGGCATTACGTGCTGGCCGGCGGCGGCATCAACAGCCCGGCCCTGCTGCTGCGTTCGGATGCACCGGATCCGCATCAACGCCTCGGCAAACGTACCTTCCTGCATCTGGTGAACATGTCCGCCGGGCGTTTCGACGAGGTGATCAACCCGTTCTACGGCGCGCCACAGTCGATCTACTCGGATCATTTCCAGTGGAAGGACGGCACCAGTGGGCCGATGGGCTACAAACTCGAAGTGCCACCGCTACAACCGGCGCTGGCCGCGACGCTGCTCGGCGGCTTCGGCCAGCAGAACGCCGAACACATGGCCGACCTGCCGCACACCCACGCGATGCTCGCGTTGCTGCGCGACGGTTTCCACCCGGACAGCCCCGGTGGCAGTGTCGAATTGCGCGGTGACGGTTCGCCAGTGCTCGACTATCAAGTCTCGCCTTACGCCTGGGAAGGCTTGCGCCGCGCCTTTCACAGCATGGCCGAGATCCAGTTTGCCGGCGGCGCCAAAGCCGTGATGCCGATGCACGCCGATGCGCGTTACGTGAAAACCCTGGCCGAAGCCCGCACTTTGATCGACAGTTTGAGCCTTGAGCTGTACCGCACGCGCCTGGGCAGTGCCCACGTGATGGGCGGTTGTGCGATGGGCGAAGAGCCGAAAAACGCGGTCACCGACAGCCTCGGCCGGCATCATCAACTGAGCAATCTGTCGATTCACGACGGCTCGCTGTTCCCCACCAGCATTGGCGCCAACCCGCAATTGTCGGTGTATGGGCTGACTGCACAATTGGCGACGTCCCTCGCTGATCGGCTGAGAAATCCGTGAAAAAACCGGTTTATCGCGTCGTCTATAGTGCTTTCTTACCCAACAGGCGACTTGGCCGACCGGGACGGCTGCGATACCATCCGACTCCCCAACGGACTCCCGCCAGGACGACGCGATGAACCGAGTGTTGTACCCAGGTACCTTCGACCCTATTACCAAGGGCCATGGCGATCTGGTCGAACGCGCCTCGCGCCTGTTCGATCACGTGATCATTGCGGTCGCCGCCAGCCCGAAGAAAAATCCGCTGTTCCCGCTGGAACAACGGGTTGAGCTGGCTCGCGAGGTCACCAAACACCTGCCCAACGTCGAAGTGGTCGGCTTCTCGACGCTGCTGGCGCATTTCGCCAAGGAGCAGAACGCCAATGTGTTCCTGCGTGGCCTGCGTGCGGTGTCGGACTTCGAATACGAATTCCAGCTGGCCAACATGAACCGCCAGTTGGCCCCGGACGTCGAGAGCCTGTTTCTCACCCCGTCCGAGCGTTATTCGTTCATTTCCTCGACGCTGGTGCGGGAAATCGCCGCGCTGGGCGGCGATATCAGCAAGTTCGTGCACCCGGCCGTGGCCGATGCCCTGACGCTGCGCTTTAAAAAGTAGGAACTGCCGCAGGCTGCGATCCTGGCTTTTGATTTCAGCCCTTGATCGCAGCCGCGTGCACTGCGCTCGCCAATGCGGCACAATTGCGCGCATTGATTTATAGCGCCCGGGCCTGCCGCCCCGGCTGGAGTTAGCATGTCCCTGATCATCACCGACGATTGCATCAACTGCGACGTCTGCGAACCCGAGTGCCCGAACGCCGCCATTTCCCAAGGCGAAGAGATCTATGTGATCGACCCGAACCTGTGCACCCAGTGCGTCGGTCACTACGACGAACCGCAGTGCCAGCAGGTCTGCCCGGTGGATTGCATTCCACTGGACGAGGCGCATCCGGAGACTGAAGAACAGTTGATGGAGAAGTACCGCAAGATCACCGGCAAGGCCTGATCCGGCAATTTTGTAGCGCTCTTTCGGGCCTCTTCGCGAGCAAGCTCGCTCCCACATTTGAAATGCGCTCCAATGTGGGAGCGAGCTTGCTCGCGAAAGGGCCATCAGCAGCAGCGCAAAACCCGGATCAGCTCACTCGCGCTGCTCAAACCCCTCCCCTGTACACCCCAGACACCGCACAAACGCCGCTTTCGCCGGATCCACCACCAGCGCCTGTCCCGCATCGCCCACCCCGCCACCCAGCGCGGTGAACGGCAATGACACCACAAACACCCCCGCACCCAGCACCGTTGCCACCACCAATAAAGGTCGGGCAATCAGCAAATCGCCGATCATGGCGTAGGCGGGAGGGTTCTGGATGGTGTAGCGCGGATCACCACTGCCGTTTTCCGTGGCCTGAACGGCCAGGCTGGAACACAGCAGCAGTGCGGCAAACAGGACTTGCGAGGACTTCATGGCACGATCCTTCGGGCTGAACAGTGAGACAACTCACTATAGACCGTAGGACTTTTTCAGCTTTTTGCCTCAGGTCTGGCAACGCGGACAGAAGACACTGGCCCGTTGACCCAGCTTCACTTCGCGCAGGCCGGTGCCGCAGACCTTGCAGTGCTCACCGCCGCGACCATAGACAAACAGTTCCTGCTGGAAGTAGCCGGGCTGCCCGTCGCCGCCGATGAAATCCCGCAACGTGGTGCCGCCGCGCTCGATGGCTGCAGCGAGAATCCGTTTGATCTCGATCGCCAGCTTCAGATACCGCGCCCGGGAGATGCTTTTGGCTTCGCGGCGCGGATCGATCCCGGCAGCGAACAGCGCTTCGGTTGCGTAAATGTTGCCGACGCCCACCACCACCGCGTTGTCCATGATGAACGGCTTGACCGCCATCGAACGCCCGCGCGACAACTGGAACAGGCGCTCGCCGTCGAACAGATCGGTCAACGGCTCTGGCCCGAGGCGAATCAGCAGTTCGTGATTGAGCGGGTCGGTACTCCACAGCATCGCGCCGAAACGGCGTGGATCGGTGTAGCGCAGCGCCAGACCGGATTCCAGCTCGATATCGACGTGCTCGTGCTTGAGCGCCGGCAACCCGACTTCCACCAGCCGCAGGTTGCCCGACATGCCCAGGTGACTGATCAGCGTGCCGACCTCGGCATTGATCAACAGGTACTTGGCCCGCCGCTCGACCAGCACGATGCGCTGCCCGGACAGGCGCACATCGAGGTCTTCAGGGATCGGCCAGCGCAGCCGGCGGTCACGCACGATCACCCGGCTGACGCGCTGGCCTTCAAGGTGCGGGGCAATACCCCGGCGGGTGGTTTCGACTTCCGGCAGTTCAGGCATGGTGTCCTCGAATCAATGCGCGCCGAGGTCGCGGATCGTTTGTTTGAGGGTTTCGAAGTCGTAATCCGATAGTCCCACATAGTCGAGTACCAGTGGACCGACGGCGTTCCATTCGAAGTCTTCGGTCTGATTGCCCAGCACCCGGTAGGACGCGCAGATGTGCTCGGCCATCTTCAGGATCGCCAGCAGGTTTTTCAGCTGGCTGTTGCGTGACGACTCGTCGCTGAAGATCGCCAAGGCGTTGTGGTGATTGGCAATCGCCGCGCTGACGTGCTCCGGCAGGCGCCACGACTTGGCGGTGTAGTAACCGACCACGGCATGGTTGGTGTTGAACTCGCTGTTTTCGGTGTCCACCACCCGGCACTCGGCGCTGGCATTGGCATAGGCCTTTTCCAGCACCGACATGTAATTGGGGAAACGCTGCAGCATCAACGGCACGCCACAGTCATGGAACAGACCCAAGGCATAGGCTTCATCACCGGCCTGGGTGCCGATGCGCTTGGCCAGGGTCAGGCAGGTCATCGCCACGTCCTGAGCGGTGTCCCAGAAACGGTTGAGGGTGACGATGGTGTCGTCGTTCATCTCGCCCTTGATCGACTGCGCGTTGATCAGGTTGATGATCGAGCGGCTGCCCAACAGGTTCACCGCACGCTGGATCGAAGTGATCTTGTTGCTCAGGCCGTAATACGGCGAGTTGACGATTTTCAGCAGCGAGCCGGACAGACCTGGGTCCTGGGAGATCAGCTTGGCGATCACCTCCAGGTCCGGGTCGGGCATGTACTGCTCCATTTGCAGATCCACCATGATCTGCGGCTGCGCCGGCACACTGATGCCTTGCAGGGATTGTTGAATCTGTTCGGTGGTCAGCTCTTGGGACATAAGTACACACTCTGGGACAGGCGGCGATTCTAACCTCTAAAAACCGCACGACGACACACCAGTGGGCATTTGTCAGGAACTTTCATTCCCGCTCAGGCTTCGGACTTTGTAAGGCCGACCGGACACTCAAGCACCGGCTCGGCGGCAATTTCCCGCAGACTCAGGAGCTTAATCATGGCTAATTCCCTCAGCGGCAAGCGTGTCGCCATTTTGGTAACAGACGGTTTCGAACAGGTCGAACTGACCGGTCCCAAGCAAGCACTGGAGCAGGCCGGCGCCCAGGTCGACATCCTCTCGGCCGAGGCCGGCAAGGTCAAAGGCTGGAACCACGACAAACCGGCGGATGACTTCAAGGTCGATCAGACCTTTCAAGGCGCCAGCAGCGAGCAGTACGACGCGATCGTCCTGCCGGGTGGCGTACAGAACTCCGACACCATCCGCATCGACCAGGATGCCCAGCACCTGGTCAAGACCGGCGCCTCCGCCGGCAAACCGATCGCGGTGATCTGCCACGGCAGCTGGCTGCTGATTTCCGCCGGGCTGGTCAACGGCAAGACCCTGACCAGCTACAAGACACTCAAGGACGATCTGGTGAATGCCGGGGCCAACTGGGTCGACAAGGAAGTGGTCAAGGACGGCCACCTGATCAGCAGCCGTCAGCCGGACGATATTCCGGCGTTCAACCGTGAGTTGATCGACGCGCTCTCTGCCTGACGCGCCTCTGTGGCGAGGGAGCTTGCTCCCGCTCGGCTGCGCAGCAGTCGCAAGCCCTGCCAACCGGTTCTTCCTGATGAATCGAGTTGCATGAATTGGGGCCGCTTCGCAGCCCGGCGGGAGCAAGCTCCCTCGCCACATGTCCAGCGCTGAACCTGCACACGCATCAACACGGTATACTCCCGCTCTTTTTTCCGGAGCGACGTCATGTCCCTGCCTAGCCTGCGCCTCAAAGCCAACGCCGACCGTCGCCTGCGCAACGGCCACTTGTGGGTCTACAGCAACGAAATCGATGTGGCCGCCACGCCACTGCACGGCTTCAAGGCCGGCGATCAGGCGATCCTCGAAGCCGCCGGCGGCAAGCCGCTGGGCATCGTAGCTATGAGCCCGAACAACCTGATCTGCGCTCGCCTGTTGTCGCGCGACATCAAGCTGCCTCTGGACAAGTCGCTGCTGGTGCATCGTCTGAACGTGGCCCTGTCGCTGCGCGAGCGCCTGTTCGACAAGCCGTTCTACCGCCTGGTGTACGGCGATTCCGACCTGCTGCCGGGTCTGGTGGTCGACCGTTTCGGCGACATCCTCGTGGTGCAGATTGCCTCGGCGACCATGGAAGCGCACAAGGATGACGTGATCGCTGCACTGACCCAAGTGCTCAAGCCAAGCGGCATTCTGTTCAAGAACGACTCCGCCGCCCGTGACGCCGAAGGCCTCAACCGCTACGTCGAAACCGTGTTCGGTCTGGTGCCGGAGTGGGTCGCGCTGGAAGAGAACGGCGTGAAGTTTGAAGCGCCGGTGATCGGCGGCCAGAAAACCGGCTGGTTCTACGACCACCGCATGAACCGCGCCCGCCTGGCTCCCTATGCCAAAGGCAAACGCGTGCTCGACCTCTATAGCTACATCGGTGGCTGGGGCGTGCAGGCTGCAGCGTTCGGCGCCAGCGAAGTGTTCTGCGTCGACGCATCCGGCTTCGCCCTTGACGGCGTTGAGCGTAACGCTGCACTGAACGGCTTCGCCGACAAGATGACCTGCATCGAAGGCGACGTCTTCGAAGCCTTGAAAGAACTCAAGGCCAGCGAAGAACGTTTCGACGTGATCGTTGCCGACCCGCCAGCGTTCATCAAACGCAAGAAAGACATGAAGAACGGTGAAGGCGCCTACCGTCGCTTGAACGAGCAAGCCATGCGCCTGCTCACCAAGGACGGCATTCTGGTCAGCGCTTCGTGCTCCATGCACCTGCCGGAAGATGATCTGCAGAACATCCTGCTGACCAGCGCCCGTCACCTGGACCGCAACATCCAGTTGCTGGAACGTGGCGGTCAAGGCCCGGATCACCCGGTACACCCGGCCATCGCCGAGACCCGCTACATCAAGAGCATCACCTGCCGTCTGCTGCCGAACAGCTGATTGGCCATGAAACGGGGAGCCTGCGGGCTTCCCGTTTGCTTACGGCGATGCAATGTCGTCGAATTCCTTGGCTTTTTCCTACAACCAACTTCCTACATGTACGCAGGACATTTCCCTGCGCATTAAATTTTAAGAATTAAAACTTACAAGCCCGCCCGTGCAGCATGCCCGCTCCGACAAAATTAATAGAAATTTCCTACCCAAGTATCGCTTGCCAATAATTCATTACAACCTATTATTAAGTTGTCACCACGACGGTGACATTCACTCTCAATGAACAAGGAGTTCATACTTATGAAAGCAATTACTCTGGAAACCAACAAAATCGCAAACCTGGCCTTCCTGGTTGCGCCTAAAGCCCGCTAAGTGAGCCAGAACGCTGGGGAGTGCCGGCACCCCAGCGTTCTTTCGACCCTTTCCAGAGCGATCTATACAACATGCACATCAATCCTTACTTATTCATATTGCCGCGCACACCCGGACAAATAGTCTGGAATTATAAAGACCATACTCAGCATGAGCTGGACCTGACTTATTCTTGTCGACTTGCACAACTTATCAACAACCCGGAGCAATTCGACAGACGCAACATAATAGACTCACAACTTCTGAATGCGGGCATATTAACCGTTGCAAAAATAGACAGCCCGCCATGGGGCTGGGATGAGTTGTCGAAGATTTATCATATCGGCACCCAGAACATTCCCTGCGAACAGATACCCCAGAATATTCATGAGTGGTCCAGGCAATACCTGAACCATTGCAGCGCCGTGCTGACCACACCGGCACCCGCGCAAGATCGTCCGATACAACAGGACGAACCCCGAATCGCCCTCCCAGCCTCCGCCGCCCTGACCGTTGCCAGTCTTGGCAATGTCCTGCGCCTGAGAAAAACCTGCCGCTCCTTTACTGGCGCATCAATCAGCCTCGGTGACGTCGGCACACTGATGTATCTCTCGCTGGGTTTTCTTCGCCACCGCGACCATGACCGCGACGAGAGCATCGCCGAGGGCCTCGGCGCCCGTCGCAGCAGTCCTTCGGGAGGCGGGTTGAATGCCTGTGAAGGGTTTCTCCTGGCTCGCAATATCGAGGGCCTGGAACCCGGCATCTATGCCTATCACCCGGCAGAACATGCGCTCAGCCGGGTCAATCCCTTGCCCGAACCCGCGCTCGGCCATTTGCTGGCGGGCCAGCATTTCATCAATAACCTGCCGCTGGGTCTGTTCATCACCGCCCGCTTCGACAAGCTCTGGTGGAAGTATGAACACTCGCGCGCCTATCGCATGGCGTTCGTCGAAGCGGGTCACCTGTCGCAGACCTTTCAACTGGTGGCCACGGCGCTGGGCCTGGGAACGTGGCTGACCGGCGCGTTCGCCGATCGTCAGGTCGAAGCCCTGCTCAAACTCGAAGGCAGCGCTGAACAACCGTTGTTCTTTGTCGGCTGCGGCGCCAGCGACGGTCAGGCGATGTGTCAGGAAATGCGTGACCTGTTGCAGGAGACGCGTACATGAACGTGCCAACCGCGGAACAGCCCGAAACACCTGAGTCCTGGATGCTTCGCTTCACGCTTGGCGATTGGGACAACCGCGCTTCGGTGCGTACGAGCCGGCACGACTACCAGTTGCCGGCAGACCTGCAGTTACAACTGCAGACCCGCTTCTGGTTTCCGCCGGCCTTCCTGCCGTACCTGTCCCACCCGGCCATCGAAGCCGCAGGCAGCAGGGTCATGCATCGACTGGCGGCCAATCACCTGGTGCACTTCCTCGACTACACCACGCTGCTTGAACACCGCATCGTCAACCGCGCCGTGGAAACCATCGTCCACGGCGAGTTACCTGCCTACATTCCTTCACGGATGAAAACCGCCGCGCTGCAGCTCTATACCGACGAGGGTTATCACGCGCTGTTCTCCCATCGTCTGGCCGAACAGATCGCCGAACTGCATGGTTTCACCGGCCGACCGCAGATGCCCCTGCGCATTACCCGCCTGACCGGTCTGATCGCCCGAACACCGGAGAGCAAACGCCCACTGGCGTGGTTTCTGCTCGGTTTCGTCTCGGAAACCATCATTGCCCGGGAGCTGCTGGATGTGTGCCGGGAGACGCTGGTGACCAGCGTGAATGACATGTTGCGTGATCACCTTGCTGACGAAGCGCGCCACAGCCGGTTTTTCTCCGAAGTCTTTCACTACCTCTGGCTGACCCTGAACAGCCGTCAGCGCGCCTTCGCGGCCAGAACCTTGCTGGAGACCCTGGCGACCTTCTTCGAAGTCGACGAGCAATGGCTACATCAGAGCCTGCGCCGCGCCGGCATTGGCGAAGGCGCAATCAAGGAGATTCTCGATGACCTGACCAACGAACAGGCCAGCCGCCAGCGTGCCAGATCCGGAGCCACGGCTACGCTTGCTGCACTCGAAAGGGCCGGATTCTTCGCGCACCCCAACAACCGCAAACTTTTCGCCAAGGCAGGACTGATCGATGCTTGAAGGAAGAACGGTGGTAACGACCCGACAACGACGCGGGGCGGTCAGTCTGCTGTTGGCCATGGTGCTGCTGGGAGTGTTTCCGCTGGACGTCCTGCTGCCGTCGTTCCCGGCGCTGGCCGAACACTTCGCCAGCACCCCGACCGACATCGCCCTGTCGATCAGCCTGTTCGCGGTGGGCATCGCCTTTGCCCAACTGCTGATCGGGCCATTGTCCGACGTCATCGGGCGCAAGGGCTTGCTGCTCGCCGGCATGGCTGTCTCGATCCTTGGCGCCATCGGCTGCGTCATGACCAGTGACTACACACTGTTCATGACCTTTCGCATCGTGCAGGCCATCGGCTGCGGCTGTTTCGTCCTGTCACAGGCACTGGTGCAGGACCTGTTCGAGGGCGAACAGCGCGATCGCCTGCGGATCCTGATGGTGACCGCCACCGGGATCTTCATCTCGGTATCGCCGCTGGCCGGGACCTTTCTGCAGGCGACCCTGGGCTGGCGCGGCAGCTTCTGGCTGTTCATCGCACTGGCGGCTGTGGTGTTGCTCAAAGCCTGGGTGTTTCTGGACAACAGTCGGCCCGCTGTCAGAGATACACCGATCCATTTTCTCAAGGCTTACCGACGGGTGCTGGGGGACTTCGACTTCGTTGGCTACTGGCTGATCTCGGCTTTCGCATTCGCCTGCCACTTCTCGTTCATTGTCATTTCGCCGCTGATTTTCATGGATCAATTGCAGCTGTCAGCCTATGACTTCTCGCTGATCCTGCTGATCTACGGCGCGGCCTATGTCGCTGGCGGCATCGTCGCCACGCTGCTGAGCCGGCGCATTTCGCCCGGGCAGCAAATGCTGGTCGGGCTGAGCCTGATCCTGCTGGCGGGGCTGGTGATGCTGTTCATGGCCAGGCACCTGGCGCTCTCGGCGGCCACGGTGCTGATCCCGATGCTGATCTGCACCGCCGGTACGACCATCGCGCGCCCTGCTGCCACTTCGCGGGCCATGAGCCTGTTCCCGGAAAATGCCGGCACTTCGGCCTCCGCAGGCAGCACGATCATTTTCATCTGTGGCGGCCTGATCAGCGCCCTGATCAGCCTGAGCCCAAGCAACCTGCAAGCCACCCTCGGCTACTGTTTTATCCTGCTCAGCTGCATCGCACTGGCGTTGAACAAGCGGATCAGCCACCGCGCCAGAGTCATCGAAACCAGTGCCATCACGCCCTCTGGCAGCGATTGAGCCTGCCGGTCGTCATGCCACACGCACCGTCGGCACTGGAACAACGCTTTGCGCCATTCCCTCCAGACGCCAGCGGTGTAGAATCGGCTGATTCATCGCCATTCATCCCCCGGCGGGTTTATGAGCTCAGGCTGAGGCAAGCGGCGATCCCGCAAAGTCATCGGCAACATCCAGGACACACGGCCATTTCTGAGTGTTCCAGACGTCAATAGAAGCTCACTCCCTTTTGATACCTGATTAGCCGCCCGGAGTGCTCCATGCCAGATTACCGCTCGAAAACATCCACCCACGGCCGCAACATGGCCGGCGCCCGCGCACTGTGGCGCGCCACCGGGATGAAAGATGACGACTTCAAGAAGCCGATCATCGCCATTGCCAACTCCTTCACCCAGTTCGTGCCGGGCCACGTGCACCTCAAGGACCTCGGTCAACTGGTTGCCCGGGAAATCGAACGCGCCGGTGGCGTCGCGAAGGAATTCAACACCATCGCCGTGGATGACGGCATCGCCATGGGTCACGACGGCATGCTGTATTCGCTGCCGAGCCGCGAGATCATCGCCGACTCCGTCGAGTACATGGTCAACGCCCACTGCGCCGACGCCATCGTCTGCATCTCCAACTGCGACAAGATCACCCCGGGCATGCTGATGGCCGCCCTGCGCCTGAACATTCCGGTGATCTTCGTTTCCGGCGGCCCGATGGAAGCCGGCAAGACCAAACTCGCTGCCCACGGTCTCGACCTCGTCGACGCCATGGTGATCGCCGCCGACTCCAGCGCTTCTGACGAGAAGGTTGCCGAGTACGAGCGCAGCGCCTGCCCGACCTGCGGTTCGTGCTCAGGCATGTTCACCGCCAACTCGATGAACTGCCTGACCGAAGCCCTCGGTCTCGCATTGCCGGGCAACGGTTCGACCCTCGCGACCCACAGCGACCGCGAACAACTGTTCCTGCAGGCTGGCCGCACCATCGTCGAGCTGTGCAAGCGTTACTACGGCGAGAACGACGAGTCGGTGCTGCCGCGCAACATCGCCAACTTCAAGGCGTTCGAGAACGCGATGATGCTCGACATCGCCATGGGCGGTTCGACCAATACCATCCTGCACTTGCTGGCTGCGGCTCAGGAAGCCGAGATCGATTTCGACCTGCGCGACATCGACCGTCTCTCGCGCAGCGTGCCGCAACTGTGCAAGGTCGCGCCGAACATCCAGAAGTACCACATGGAAGACGTGCACCGCGCTGGCGGCATCTTCAGCATCCTCGGTTCGCTGGCCCGTGGCGGTCTGCTGCACACCGACCTGCCGACCGTGCACAGCCGCAGCATGGAAGAAGCCATCGCCAAGTGGGACATCACCCAGACCGACGATGAAGCCGTGCACCACTTCTTCAAGGCCGGCCCGGCAGGCATCCCGACCCAGACCGCGTTCAGCCAGTCGACTCGTTGGGAAACCCTCGATGACGACCGTGAAAACGGCTGCATCCGCAGCTTTGAACACGCCTACTCGAAAGAAGGCGGCCTGGCCGTGCTGTACGGCAACATCGCCCTCGACGGCTGCGTGGTGAAAACCGCCGGCGTCGATGAGTCGATCCACGTCTTCGAAGGCAACGCGAAGATCTTCGAAAGCCAGGACAGCGCCGTGCGCGGCATCCTCGCCGACGAAGTGAAGGAAGGCGACATCGTCATCATTCGCTACGAAGGCCCGAAAGGCGGCCCGGGCATGCAGGAAATGCTCTACCCGACCTCGTACCTGAAGTCCAAAGGTCTGGGCAAAGCCTGTGCGCTGCTCACCGACGGTCGCTTCTCTGGCGGTACTTCCGGCCTGTCGATCGGCCACGCTTCGCCAGAGGCTGCGGCCGGTGGCGCGATCGGTCTGGTGCAGGACGGCGACAAAGTGCTGATCGACATCCCGAACCGCTCGATCAACCTGTTGGTCAGCGATGAAGAACTGGCCGCGCGCCGGGTCGAACAGGACAAGAAAGGCTGGAAACCGGTCGAGCAGCGTCCACGCAAAGTGACCACCGCCCTGAAGGCCTACGCCCTGCTGGCGACCAGCGCCGACAAGGGTGCGGTGCGTAACAAGGCGATGCTCGACGGGCTGTAAGTTTTAGCCGCCGAATAAAAATGCCCCGCCAAGTGCGGGGCATTTTTTTGCCCGACCAAAATATCCCAGACACAGAAGATCAAAACGGTGGGAGTGGGCTTGCTCGCGAAAGCGGTCTACCGGTCAAAAAACCTCTTGCCTGACACTCCCTCTTCGCGAGCAAGCCCGCTCCCACAGGGGACTGTCAGTGATTCTGGAATCTGCGCTCCAACACAGAATTGGGTCTTACTGAATTTCCTCGGGTTTAACGATCACCCAGTTCTTGTCCGCCGTCACCGGCAACCCTTCCTTGGCCTGCGCTGCCGCGTTCTTGGTCATCATGCCGTTGAGCTGGGTCATGTATTTGTCTTTGCGGTTGACCCACAAGTGGATGCCGCCCTTGGCCACGTCAACACTGTGGAACAACATGTAACCGTCGCTGGTCGGGGTATCGCCGCCCACCAGTACCGGTTTTTTCCACTCGTCGATGTAGGTCAGGATCGCCGCGTGCTTGCCGGCCATCCAGGTCGCCGGGGTCCACAGGTACGGGGTCAGTTCGAGGCCGAGGTTGGCCTTCTCGTCATACTTGCCGGCGGTGATCTGTTTGCGCGCGGTGGTCAGCTCGCCGGTTTCGCGGTTCTTCAGCAATGTGCTCACGCCGATCACATTCTGCGGTTTGACGTTGTAGCCGTACTTCGGATCTGCCGCGACCATGCGCACCAGCTCTTCGGAGGCGGCGGTCATCACGTAAACCTCAATCCCGTTCTCCATCAGCTTGTTGTACAGCTCGGCCTGACCGGTAAAGACTTTGGGTGGCTGCACCTCAAGGTTCTTGACCACGTCACCGTCGTAATAAGTGGTCGGCACCGGTTTGCCCGAGGCCATCAGCTCATCGACGTAGCCTTTGAGTTCCTTGAGGGTAAAGCCAGAGAACACCTGCGCCACCCACGGGTAGCAGACCATGTCGTCGACTTCGCACAGGCGATAGTAATAGCTGAACAGGCTTTCCTTATGGTCAGCGGTGTCCTTGAACGGCATCAGTTTCAGGGAGGGATCAAGCGTCTCGCGGGTGATCAGCCCCTTGTTTTCCATGAACGGCAACAAGGACTCTTCGAGGTCATAGCGGTAGCTGGTGTTGTCCATGTCGAACACCGCGTAGTTACCCTTGTTGGCGTTGGCCGCGATCATCGCGTCCAGTGCCTTGGCCTGATCCGCCGGCCAGTGCTTCAGATCGGTGGCGAATGCGTGAGCGGCCAAGCCCAGTCCAAGAACCACAGCGAGCATTTTCGGTGCGAACTTCATCGGCGTTTTCTCCCTGACTGAAAGACATCGACGCTAACAAATAAGTGTGACAGTCCTCGTCTGTCAGCGACCGCTTACGTCTCCTCAACGCCAGCTGCATTGCCGAGAGCGACAGGCGCTTATTCCAAAAACGACGGACGACCTGCGATTTCGGTATTAATTCATTGGAAATCAAACTGTTAGGCTTGCCGGTTCGCAGTTGCCCAAGAAGGCGACTGGCACAAGTCTTATCGGAGTCTTCATGAATCTGCCGCTGATCCTCAATCTGCTGGTGTTCCTCGCCCTGCTCTTCGGTCTGGCGCAAACCCGCCACACTACGTGGAGCCTGGCGAAAAAAGTCCTGCTCGCGCTGGTGCTCGGCGTGGTATTTGGTGTTGCCCTGCACACCGTTTACGGTGCCGGCAACCCGGTGCTGAAAGCCTCGATCGGCTGGTTCGATCTGGTCGGCAACGGTTACGTGCAGTTGCTGCAAATGATCGTGATCCCGCTGGTGTTCGCCTCGATCCTCAGCGCGGTGGCACGGCTGCACAACGCCTCGTCGCTGGGCAAGATCAGCTTCCTGACCATCGGCACGCTGTTGTTCACCACCGCGATCGCGGCGCTGATTGGTATCGGCCTGACCAACCTGTTCGGCCTCACTGCCGAAGGTCTGGTCGCCGGTACTCAGGAAATGGCCCGTCTGCAAACCATTCAGACCGACTACGCCGGCAAGGTTGCCGACCTGAATGTGCCGCAGCTGCTGCTGTCGTTCATTCCGCAGAACCCGTTCGCCGACCTGGCCCGGGCCAAGCCGACCTCGATCATCAGCGTGGTGATCTTCGCCGCGTTCCTCGGGGTCGCGGCGCTGCAACTGCTCAAGGATGATGTCGAGAAAGGTCAGAAAGTGATCAACGCCATCGACACCCTGCAAGCCTGGGTGATGCGTCTGGTGCGTCTGGTGATGAAGCTGACCCCGTACGGCGTGCTGGCGCTGATGACCAAAGTGGTCGCCGGTTCCAACCTGCAGGACATCATCAAGCTCGGCAGTTTCGTGGTGGTCTCGTACCTCGGTCTGGGCCTGATGTTCGTGGTGCATGGCCTGCTGGTGTCGGCGGCCGGGATCAATCCGCTGCGATTCTTCCGCAAGATCTGGCCGGTGCTGACGTTCGCGTTCACCAGCCGTTCCAGCGCGGCGAGCATTCCGCTGAGCATCGAAGCGCAGACCCGTCGCCTGGGCATTCCGCAGTCGATCGCCAGTTTCGCCGCCTCGTTCGGTGCGACCATCGGCCAGAACGGTTGCGCCGGTCTGTACCCGGCGATGTTGGCGGTGATGGTTGCGCCAACCGTCGGCATCAACCCGCTGGACCCGCTGTGGATCGCGACGCTGGTGGCGATTGTGACCCTGAGTTCCGCCGGTGTGGCCGGTGTTGGCGGTGGCGCGACGTTTGCTGCGCTGATCGTGCTGCCGGCGATGGGCTTGCCGGTGTCACTGGTGGCGCTGCTGATTTCGGTGGAGCCGCTGATCGACATGGGTCGTACGGCGTTGAACGTGAGTGGTTCGATCACGGCCGGTGCGATTACCAGCCAAGTGATGCAGCAGACCGATAAAGCACTGCTGGATGCGGATGAGCATGCGGAGCTGGCGCAGGCCTGACAGCAACACAGTCTTGTGGCGAGGGAGCTTGCTCCCGCTGGGTTGCGAAGCGACCCCGACATCTTGGGCCTGTTGCGCAGGCCAGCGGGAGCAAGCTCACTCGCCACAGGTTAATTAAGCTTTTTCCCAGACTTCGAAGCTGTACGCGGGCTTGTCGCCCTCAGCCGGATTCGGCACATTCGACACCAGTCTCCACTGGTTCGGATCGAACTCCGGAAACCACGCATCACCCTCCGGGCTCAGCGCCACTCGGGTCAGGTACAGACGATCCGCCTGCGCCAGCCCTTGCGCATACAACTGCGCGCCGCCAATCAGCATCAACTCATCGACACCCTGCGCTTTCGCCCATTCCTCGGCGCGAACCACCGCGGCTTCCAGCGACGGATACACCTCCGCCCCTTCCAGCAGCAGATCCGGCTGACGGCTGACCACGATGTTCAAGCGCCCCGGCAGCGGACGGCCGAGGGAATCCCAAGTCTTGCGACCCATGATGATCGGCTTGCCGAGGGTCGTGGCCTTGAAGTATTTGAAGTCCCCCGGCAGGTGCCAGGGCATGCTGTTGTCGACGCCGATCACGCGGTTTTCACCGAGGGCTGCGATCAGGCTGAGGGGGAGTGATTTAGTCATGCCGGCGAGGATACCAGAGCCTCGCTTGACCCGATAAGCGCCACAGCGGTTATGCTCACTGCTCAATCGAGCAACGGAATGGCGCGTGACTGAACTGACTCCACTGCAAAACCTCTGGCTGACCGAAACCATCCGCCTGCGCGAAGAACACGCAGGTCCCCTGGAGGATCTGGAAGCCAATCGACTGGCCCGCGCGGCCGGCGGCTATCTGGCGGGCCGTATTCAGCGCCGCGCCGTGTGGCTGGCCGAGCGCGACGGGCTGAGCGCAGCACTCAAGCACTGGCTGCAAGGCGCGCGTCTGGCGCTGGTGCTGCTGGTCATTTTCGCGCTGCTGAGCGGCGCCGGGCTGGCCTTCGCCGCACTGAGCCAGACGCCGGTCAATGTGTTCTGGGCCCTGGGCAGCCTGCTCGGGCTGAACCTGATTCTGCTGCTGAGCTGGGCGCTGGGGCTGATCTTTGCCGGTGAACACGGCGCCACCCTCGGGCGCTTGTGGCTGTGGCTCAGCGAAAAACTCGCCCGCGATGCCAAAGCCGCGCAACTCGCGCCGGCCCTGCTGCTGATGTTGCAGCGCAGGAAACTCAATCGCTGGGCGCTCGGCACTTTGGTCAATGGCCTGTGGTTGCTGGCGATGCTCAGCGCACTGCTGTTGCTGCTGACACTGATGGCGACCCGGCGCTACGGTTTCGTCTGGGAAACCACCATTCTCGGCGCCAACACCTTTATCAACCTGACCCAAGCCCTCGGCGCGCTGCCGGCGCTGCTCGGCTTCAACGTGCCGACCGTAGAGATGATCCGCGCCAGTGGCGGTGCAGCGCTGGATATCGAAAGCGCGCGACAGGCCTGGGCAACCTGGCTGGTCGGCGTGCTGGTGGTCTACGGCGTACTGCCGCGTCTGCTGCTGGCGCTGTTGTGTTTCTGGCGCTGGAGTCGCGGCAAAGCCGCGCTGACGCTGGACCTGAACCTGCCCGATTACGCCCAGTTGCGTGAGCGGCTGATGCCAACCAGCGAACGCCTCGGCATCAACGACGCGGCGCCTGCGCAGTTGCATCGTGTTGAAAGCAGCGTCAGCGAACACGCCAGCGACGGCGCTTTGCTGGTGGCCATCGAACTCGACGATCAGCGCCCGTGGCCACCGGCCCTGCCGAAAACCGTGAGCAACGCCGGAATCCTCGACAGCCGCGAATCGCGGCACAAACTGCTCGAACAGCTCAGCCGTTTCCCTCCGGCGCGCCTGCTGATTGCCTGCGATCCACGGCGCTCGCCGGATCGCGGCAGCCTCGCGCTGATCGCCGAACTGGCGCGCAACGCCAGCGCCACCCGGGTCTGGCTGCTGCAAGCACCGCCCGGCGAAGCGCTGGACAGTGCCCGTCTCGGCGACTGGCACGTTGCGCTGCAACAACTGGAGTTGCCGTTCGCCGATTGCGCACCGATGAACTGGCTGGAGAGCGGTCATGACTGATGCCCGGAAAGCGCCGCTGAAACTCGCGGTGGTCGGCCACACCAACGTCGGCAAGACCTCGCTGCTGCGCACCCTGACCCGCGACGTCGGCTTCGGCGAAGTCTCGCACCGGCCGAGCACCACTCGACATGTCGAGGGTGCGCGGTTGTCGGTGGACGGCGAGCCGTTGCTCGATCTCTACGACACGCCGGGGCTGGAAGACGCCATCGCCCTGCTGGATTTCCTTGAGCGTCTGGAACGCCCCGGCGAACGTCTCGACGGCCCGGCGCGACTGGCGCGGTTTCTCGACGGCAGCGAAGCGCGTCAGCGGTTCGAACAGGAGGCGAAAGTGCTGCGACAGCTACTCGCCTCCGACGCCGGCCTGTATGTGATCGACGCCCGCGAACCGGTGCTGGCCAAGTATCGTGACGAACTCGAAGTGCTCGCCAGTTGCGGTAAACCGCTGCTGCCGGTGCTGAATTTCGTCAGCAGCGCCAACCATCGCGAGCCGGACTGGCGCGAAGCGTTGGCGCGGCTCGGCCTGCACGCGCTGGTGCGTTTCGACAGCGTTGCGCCGCCGGAAGATGGCGAGCGGCGCCTGTACGAAAGCCTTGCGCTGCTGCTGGAAAACGCCCGTCCGCAACTGGAGCGCTTGATCGCCGATCAACAGGCCCAGCGCCTCGCCCGCCAACAAAGTGCGGCGCGTTTGATCGCCGAATTGCTGATCGACTGCGCCGCGTGCCGACGCAGTGTGGTCAGCGAGGCCGAGCAGGAACAGCAAGCGATCAGCGAACTGCGCAAAGCCGTGCGCCAGCGTGAACAGAAATGCGTCGAAGCGTTGCTCAAGCTCTATGCGTTTCGCCCGCAGGATGCGGCGGCCAGTGATCTGCCGTTGCTCGATGGGCGTTGGGGCGATGATTTGTTCAACCCGGAAACCCTGAAGCAACTCGGCGTACGGGTGGGCGGCGGGATTGCGGCCGGTGCCGCTGCCGGGGCTGGGGTGGATCTGCTGGTCGGCGGCATTACCCTCGGTGCGGCGGCATTGGCCGGTGCGATTGCCGGCGGCGCCCTGCAAACCGCGCGCAGTTATGGCAGCCGCTTGCTGGGCAAGATCAAGGGACAGCGGGAATTGACCGTGGATGACGGCGTGTTGCGGCTGTTGGCGTTGCGTCAGCGCCAACTATTGCTGGCGCTCGATCAGCGCGGGCATGCGGCGATGGAAGCGGTTCAGGTCGCCACCCCGCAGGACAAGACCTGGCGCGAAGGCAAGCTGCCTGAAGCGTTGCACAAGGCACGGGCGCATCCGCAGTGGTCTTCGCTCAATCCGCATCCGAAGCTGAATCAGGCGGAGCGGCAGGAGCAGATTGATCTATTGGCTGCAGATTTGTAGCGCCTGATCTGGCCTCTTCGCGAGCAAGCCCGCTCCCACAGTTTGATCGCATTCCTTATGGTGGAACTCGGTCGAATGTGGGAGCGGGCTTGCTCGCGAATGGCGCGACTCGGTGACACGGATTACGCCGCCAGCAGGCGCACCGCCTTCTTCTTCAATACTCCCAGATCCATCACCGGCACCGCCCTCTCCTTGGCCAACTCATCCCACTGCCGCATGCGCAAACTCACGGTACACAACGGATCGCGCTCAAACGCATCCGCCTCAGCCTCGCTCATCACCCCGCCCTGATATTCCAGAGTCCGGCGACTGGCTTCACTCAGGCGCTCGAAATACCCCGGTTCACGTAGCGTCAGATAGCGCTTGGCCTGCACGTGATATTCCACCAACCGCGCCATACGCTCGCTGAATCCCGCCTCACGCAAATAATCCGCGCCCAGCCGCTCATGGCTGACCACGCCATAACCGCCCATGTTCTCGGCACCTTCGGCACACAAATGGCCGATGTCGTGGAAGAACGCGGCGAGCACCACTTCATCATCGAAGCCTTCAGCCATCGCCAACTGCGCTGCCTGAGACATGTGTTCGATCTGCGACACCGGCTCGCCGATGTAATCACTGGCACCAAAGCGTTCATACAGCGCAAACACCCGGTCAACGACTTGCGCATGCCCGGCCATCACATTTCCTCCAGCAATTGCGCCACGTTGCGCTCGGCCAGTGCCGGACCGACGCTCATGCCGACGCCGGTGTGCATCAGCGCCACACTCAAGCCCGGTGCCGGCCGCAGGAATGAGAACGGCCCCGGCCCACGGGAACCATAGACGCCCTGCCAGCGCTCGACCACTTGCACCTTGCAGCCCAGCGTGTGCTCGGCCAGTTCGAGCATCCAGTTGTCCACTTGCTCGGCGTTGAACGGCGACGGATCGCTGCCGTAATGGTGCGAGTCGCCGATGATCAGCTCGCCATACGGCGTCGGGCTGATCAGCAGGTGAATGCCGTTGTCGTGCAGGTGCGGCTGTTCGCGCAGGATCTGTGCCTGCACCGCTGCCGCTTCTGGCAAATCGGCGAAGGCGCCGTAGTGCACGCAGCTCAAACCGGTGAGCAAGGCGTGTTGCAGATTCAACTCGATCTGCGGTTTGGCGCGGAGCATTTGCAGGCGGCAGATCTGCGGGTCGAGCGTGGCAATCGGCTCGGACAGCAGGGTCTGATAATCGTGGCCGGAGCAGACGATGATTTGCTTCGCCGTGAAACTGCCGGCAGTGCTGTGCAGACGTCCTGGCTCGACGTCACGCACCAGCGTGCTGAAGTGAAACTCGACGCCGAGGTCGCGGCGCAGATAATCGATCAGCGCCGGGATCGCTTCCCGCGAGTACAACTGTTGATCGTCCACGCCGTGTAACGCAGCGCGATGATGGCTGAACTGACCGTGGTACAGATCACGCAAGGCGGCGCCACGCAGCAAGGCGACGTTGTAACCGTGCTCCACGGCGCGGCCGTTGCAAAAGGCTTCGAGAAATTGCTCTTCGGCTTCGCTGCGGGCGAACAGGTACGAGCCGTTGCGCTTGATCTGCAGACCGGCGAGTTGCGCCCAGTCGCCCCAGATCTCGCGGCTGGCCTTGGCCAGTTCGAGCATCGGCCCGGGTGGCTGGCCGGTGACCAGCGCCTGACCGAAGTTGCGCACCGAGGCGCCGAGGGGCGTGGCGGTGCGTTCGAAAACGCTGACCTTGAGGCCGCGCTTGGCGGCGGCGTAAGCGTGGGACAGGCCGAGGATGCCGGCGCCGACGATGAGCAGGTCTTTGTGTTGAGTCATGGAGATTTTCCCTGAATGGGAGGCCGCCTTCGCGAGCAAGCCCGCTCCCACAGGGGATTTTTGGTGCCCACAAAATAGGTGTTCACTGAAGATCCAATGTGGGAGCGGGCTTGCTCGCGAAGAGGCCCTGTCAGTCGATAAAGATCTTACTTGGCGACGACTTTCTCGGACTTGCCGTCATAACGCTTGCGCCATTCGGTCAGGATCTCGTCGCGGTTCTTCGAGGCCCAGGCGAAGTCGTTCTTGATCAGACGCTGCTCGTAGTCGGCCGGCAGTTCGGTCTGCGGCTTGGCGATGCCCGGCTGGGCGAGGACGGCGAAGTTCTCCTTGTACAGATCCATCGCCTCGGCGCTGGCGGAGAAGTCCGCGAGTTTTTTCGCCGCGTCTTCATGCGGGGTGCCTTTGATCACGGCAGTCGCCTCGATCTCCCAGCCCAGGCCTTCTTTCGGCAGGATGATGTCCAGCGGCGCGCCCTGGCGTTTCAGCTGTACCGCCGGATATTCGAAGGAAATGCCGATCGGGAATTCGCCCGCCGCCGCCAGTTTGCAAGGCTTGGAACCGGAGTGAACGTACTGGCCGATGTTCTGGTGCAGACCGTCCATGTAGGCCCAGCCCTGCTTCTCGCCGAAGGTTTGCAGCCAGGCGCTGACGTCGAGGAAACCAGTGCCGGAGGACGCCGGGTTCGGCATGACGATCTTGCCCTTGTACTCAGGCTTGGTCAGATCCTGCCAGCTCACCGGTTTGCTCAGGCCCTGCTTCTCGGCTTCGACGGTGTTGAAGCAAATAGTCGCGGCCCACACGTCCATACCGACCCAGGCTGGCGGGTTGGCGGCGTCGCGGTAGTTCGCGCCGATCTTGCCCAGATCCTTCGGTGCGTAGCTTTGCAGCATGCCCTGCTGATCGAGGATCGCCAGGCTCGAAGCGGCCAGCCCCCACACCGCGTCAGCCTGCGGACGGGCCTTTTCGGCCAGCAACTTGGCGGTGATGATCCCGGTGGAATCACGCACCCACTTGATCTCGACGTCCGGGTTGGCCTTCTCGAACGCGGCTTTGTAAGCGGTCAGTTGCTCGGCTTCGAGGGCGGTGTACACCGTCAACTCGGTTTTTGCCGCGAAGGCATTCAGGCTGAAAGTAGCGAGCACAGCAGCGGCCAGGGCCATAGGCTTGAACATGATCGTTTTCCTGTCGGTGAGTTGAGGCTGTAGGGATAAATCGTCAATCAGTGACCGGGCGCGGTTTGCCGCCAGGCCTGGGAACGGCGCAGCAAGCCGCGCGAAGCCCACGCCAGCAGCAAGGACACGCCTGCCGAGGTGAACAGAATCAGGGTCGACATCGCTGCCGCGCCGCCGACGTTGCCGGCGTCATCCATGTTCAGCACCGCCACCGCCGCGAGGATGGTGTCGGGGCTGTAGAGGAAGATCGCCGCCGACACCGTGGTCATCGCCGAGACGAACAGGTAGCGCACGATGTCCAGCAACGCCGGCAGGCAGATCGGCACGGTGACGCGCAGGTAATGGCGGTACAGCGGCGCCTTGAGCGACAGCGCGGCGGCTTCGAACTCGGCGTCGAGCTGGCGCAGCGCGGTGGTCGCGGTCATTTGCGCGGTGGTCAGATAGTGCGCAATGGTGCAGACGATCAGCAGCGTCATCGTGCCGTACAGCACGTGCAGCGGGTTGCCGCTGAGGTTGAAGAAGAAGACGTAACCCAGGCCGAGCACCAGCCCCGGCACCGCCATCGGCACGAAACTGAGCATGCGCAGGGTCAGGTTGAGGCCGCGTTGGCTGCGGGTTTTCTCCATCAGATAAGCGCCAGTGAAGATCAGCACGCTGCCAATCAGCGCCGTGCCCAACGCCATCTTCAAGCTGTTGCTGTACGCCAGCCAGCCACCGCCGGCGGTCTCGTTGAACTGATAGTGATTGAGCGACAGCGACAGGTTGTACGGCCAGAACTTCACCAGCGAGGAAAACACCGCCATGCCGAACACCAGCAGCAACGCCGCACTGATCAACAAAACAATCGCCAGATAGCAGGCATCGCGCCGCTTCGACGGCGCCGGTTTGAACACCTGGGCGCGGCCGCTCATGGAATCGCCGTGACGGCGGCGCAGCCAGGCATCGACGCCGAAGCTGAACAGCGCCGGCAGCAACAGCACCATGCCGATCAGCGCCCCGCGACCGAATTGTTGCTGGCCGACCACGGCTTTGTAGGCTTCCAGCGCCAGCACTTGATAGTCGCCACCAACCACCACCGGCACGCCGAAATCGGTGATGGTCAGGGTGAACACCAGACAGAACGCAGCGAATACCGCTTGGCGGGTCGCCGGCCAGGTGATGCTGCGAAAGGCTTTCGCCGGACTGGCGCCCATGCTCGACGCCGCATCGAACAGCCGCGCATCGGCCAGCGACAACGCCGACAGCAGAATCATCAGCGCATGCGGAAAGGTGTAGATCACCTCACCCAGCACGATCCCCCAGAAACCGTAGATGTTGTCCGAGAGCAGCCCGCGCAACATGCCCTGATTGCCGAACAGATAGACCAATGCGATACCCGGCAGCATCGACGGCGCCATCAATGGCAGCAGGGAAATCCCGCGCCAGATGCCCTTGGCCGGAATCAGTGTGCGTTGCAGGGCGTAGGCAAACAGGTAGGCCAGCGGTACGACGATGGCCGCGACGCTGAGGGAAACTTTCAGGCTGTTGCCGAGCAGCCAGTGGAAATTCTCGCTGGTCACCAGCTCCTTGGCGGCGAGCCAGCCACCGCCCTGCCCGGCCTCGCTGCTGAAGCCGCGCCAGAAGATCGCCAGCAACGGCAGCAGCACAGCGACACCGAGCAGTAACAGCAGCAGGAGTTTGCCGCCGAGGACGAAGATCCGGTCACCGACCTCGGCCCCGGACACTCGCCGCGCCTGCTTGTGCGGTAGCGGCAGTGCGATGTTCGCGCTCATCAGGCAAACACCTGCAGGCTGCGCGGTGGCAAGGCGACCATGATCTGCTGGGCGCCGAGGCGCGGCATGGCTTCCGGCGCCAGTTCAGCGAGCAGCGCGTGGCCCGGCAATTGGTCGAGTTCGAAGCTCATGCGGCAGCGGTTGCCGAGGAAAGTGATCTCGCGAACCTTGGCCGGGAACAGGTTTTCTTCGTGCACCAGCGGATTGACGCTGATCGCTTCCGGACGGCAGAACAGTCGGCCCGAGGCGCCGCTGACGCTGCCATCGGCCAGACGCACATCCATCCCGCCAACCCGGGCATGACTGGCGCTGCTGCGCTGGAACGGCAGCCAGTTGCCCTGCCCGACGAACTCGGCCACGAACGGCGTGGCCGGGCGATTGTAGATTTCCTGCGGGGTGGCGTACTGCTCGACCCGACCGTTGTGCATCACGGCGATACGGTCGGCCATCAGCATGGCTTCGTCCTGATTGTGCGTGACCATCAGGGTGGTGATGCCGAGGTTGCGCTGCAGTTGGCGCAGTTCGGTGCACAGATGCTCGCGCACTCGGGCGTCCAGCGCCGACATCGGTTCATCGAGCAACAGCAGCGACGGCGCCGGGGCCAGGGCACGAGCCAGTGCGACTCGCTGTTGCTGACCGCCGGACAACTGGCCCGGGTACTTTTTCTCACTGCCGGTGAGGCCGACCAGTTCCAGCATCTGACCGACGCGACGACGCACTTCGTCACGACCACTGCCGGCGAGGCCGTAGGCAATGTTCGCTTCGACGGTCAGATTGGGGAACAGCGCGTAGGACTGGAACAGGATGCCGTAGTCCCGGGCTTGCGGCGCGAGGTGCGAAACATCGCGATCTCCGAGGTACAACTCGCCGCTGTCCTGCTTCTCCAGCCCGGCGATGCAGCGCAGCAGCGTGGTCTTGCCACAGCCCGACGGGCCGAGCAGACACACCAGCTCACCGGCCGCGACATCGAGGGAGACGTTATCCAGTGCGGTGAACGCGCCGAAGCGCTTCTGCACGCCGCGCACTTTCATCGGCGCACCGGGGTTGGTCAGGGCAGTTGCGATTGCAGGATTCATGGACAGACCTCATCAAGCTGATGGGGCCAATCCTAGAGTTGTAATGCGTCCGTCATGTGGCAGTGAGGCAAAAACGGCTGATAGTGGTATTCGGGGATTTTGGTTCAGGTTTCAAGTCATGTGTTGCCTGGCCTGACGCCTTCGCGAGCAAGCCCGCTCCCACATTGGATTTGTGTTGTGAACACTATCCCCTGTGGGAGCGGGCTTGCTCGCGAAGAGGCCGGCATGGGCACTGAAGAAATCAGGCCGGGGACATTTCCTGGGCCAACCCCAGAAACGCCGCCGGCAACCGCGCGCCCTTGCGCTCCTTGAGGCAATACAGATACTCGGGAATCTGCGGCGCATTCTCGATGGTCAGCACCCGCAATTGCGGATCATGCGGGACTTCCTGGCGGGCAATGATGCTGATGCCGATATTGCGCAGCACCGCCTCACGGATCGACTCGCGGCTGCCAATTTCCAGCAACGGGCCGAAACTGACTCCGGCGCTTTGCAGCAACTCCTCGGTCAGGCGCCGGGTGGTCGAACCGGACTCGCGCATCAGCAAGGTATGCCCGGCCAGCGCGCTCAACGCCACATGCTCCTGCGCCGCCAGCGGATGGTTGCGATGCACCGCCAGCACCAGCGGATCGCTACCCAATACCCGGCGAATCAAGCGCGCATCCTCAAGCAACTGCGACGACGCCGCGACATCCACCCGGTAATCCTCCAGCGCTTCGAGCACCTGCTGCGAGTTGCCGATTTCCACCGACACTTCCACCTGCGGCAAGCGCTCGCGGAAGGTTTTCACCAGATCGAGGATGTAATACGGCGCGGTGGCAGCGATGCGCAACGTGCCCTGCACCTGACCGCTGTTGCGCAGGAAGAACTCGATGTCGGCCTCCTGCTGCAACAGCGCCTTGACCATTGGCAGCAGCCGCGCGCCTTCGTCGCTGACACTCAGGCGCCGACCGCCACGGTAGAACAGCTCCACCGAGTACTGACTTTCCAGATTACGGATCTGCGTGGTCACGGTGGGTTGGCTGAGGCCGAGCTTTTTCGCCGCCAGCGTAATGCTGCCCAGGCGGGCGACCATATAAAACGCTTTCAGCTCGGCACTCAGCACAACCATCCCTCATCGTTTATTTGCGCAGCAGGCGCAAACCGTTGAACACCACCAGCAGGCTCACGCCCATGTCGGCAAACACCGCCATCCACATGGTGGCGAGTCCGGCAAAGGTTACCCCAAGAAAGATAGCCTTGATCACCAGTGCCAACGCGATGTTCTGTTTCAAGATGCTCGCGGTGTCGCGCGACAGGCTGATGAACGCGGGGATCTTGCGCAGATCGTCATCCATCAGGGCGACATCGGCGGTTTCAATCGCGGTGTCGGTGCCGGCGGCCGCCATGGCGAAACCGATCTCGGCGCGGGCCAGTGCCGGCGCGTCGTTGATACCGTCGCCGACCATGCCGACCCGATGGCCTTTGCCGTAAAGCTCTTCTATAGCTTGCAGTTTGTCGGTCGGCAGCAAGTCGCCCTTGGCCTGATCGATGCCGACCTGCGCCGCAATGGCTTGCGCGGTGTGCACGTTGTCACCGGTGAGCATCAGGGTTTTCACGCCCAGCGCGTGCAACTGGCGGATCGCTTCGCGGCTGGATTCCTTGACCGTGTCGGCCACGGCGAACAGTGCCAGCGGGCCGGAACTGTCGAGCAGCAACACCACGGACTTGCCCTGTTTCTCCAGCGCAAACAGCTTCTCTTCCAGTTGCGGCGAGCACAGGCCCAGCTCTTCAACCAGACGGTGGTTGCCCAAGTGATAGGTCTGGCCGTTGATCTGGCCCTTCACACCACGCCCGGCCAGCGCTTCGAAGTTATCCACAGTCAGCACGGCGAGGTTTTTATCCACAGCCGCATTGGCGATGGCCAGCGACACCGGGTGATCGGAACGCCCGGCCAGCGCGGCGGCAATCGCCGGGGCTGTGGCGTCAGCGGTCGGGTCCAGCGACAGGTAATCGGTCTGCACCGGTTTGCCGTGGGTGATCGTGCCGGTCTTGTCCAGCGCCAGATAATCGAGCTTGAAACCGCCCTCCAGATACACGCCACCCTTGACCAGAATGCCTTTGCGCGCCGCTGCCGCGAGGCCGCTGACGATGGTCACCGGGGTGGAAATCACCAGTGCACAGGGACACGCCACCACCAGCAGCACCAGCGCACGGTAGATCCAGTCGAACCACACTGCGCCCATGAACAGCGGCGGAATGATCGCCACGGCCAGCGCCAGCACGAACACCACCGGGGTGTAGATTTTCGAGAACTGATCGACAAAGCGCTGAGTCGGTGCCCGTGCGCCTTGAGCCTGCTCAACGGCGTGGATGATCCGCGCCAGGGTCGAGTTGTTCGCCGCCGCAGTCACCGTGTACTCCAGCGAGCCGGCCTGGTTGATGGTGCCGGCGAAGACTTTATCGCCGATGGTTTTCTCCACCGGCAGGCTTTCACCGGTGATTGGCGCCTGATCGATGGTCGAGCTGCCGCTGACGACTTCGCCGTCCAGCGCAATGCGCTCGCCGGGTTTTACCCGCACGCGGGCGCCGAGTTCGACGCTTTTAACCTCTTTTTCGACCCAGTTGCCGTCGGCTTGCTGCACCGTGGCCTGTTCCGGGGTCATCTGCATCAGGCCACTGATGGCGTTGCGCGCACGATCCAGCGAACGCGCTTCGATCAACTCGGCCACGGTGAACAGGAACATCACCATCGCCGCTTCCGGCCACTGCCCGATCAGCACCGCACCGGTCACCGCGATGCTCATCAGTGCGTTGATGTTGAGGTTGCGGTTCTTCAGGGCGATCCAGCCCTTTTTATAGGTGGTCAGGCCGCCGCTGAGGATCGACACCAGCGCAATGATCGCCACCACCCAGGTCGGCGCGGCGTTGGTGAAGTGGATCACTTCAGCCGCCAGCGCACCAACGCCGGACAGCGCCAGGGGCCACCAGTGTTTTTTCACCGGCGCCGGGGCCGGGGTTTCGACGCCCGCCTCCAGCGGTTCGGCGTGCATGCCCAGCGAGGTAATCGCCTCGGTAATCGGCGCGGTGTCCGGCAGATTGTGGGTCACGCCGAGCACGCGGTTGATCAGGTTGAATTCCAGCTGCTGCACACCGGCCAGTTTGCCGAGCTTGTTCTGGATCAGCGTCTGCTCGGTCGGGCAGTCCATCGCCTCGATGCGGAAACTGCTCAGTCGGGCGTCAGCGCTGGTCTTTTCGCTCAGTTGCACCAACGCAGGCGCAGCGGCCTTCGACGCGCAGCAGGAATCGCCACCGTGGTCATGCTTATGCACAGGCTGCAATTTGTGGCTGTGGTCGTGTCCCGCGTGGGATTTGTGGTTGTGCTGGGAATCGCTCATTGGTCGCGTCCATAAAGGTGCCTGTTGCCAAGTAAAGACCCTGTAGCCACTATAGGGTCAAGCACCCTTTTGGAGATTGCCGTCATGAAGATCGGAGAACTGGCGAAACTCACCGACTGCGCCGTGGAAACCATCCGCTATTACGAGCGCGAAAACCTGCTGCCGGAACCGGCGCGCAGCGACGGTAACTACCGCGTTTACACCCAGGCCCACGCCGAACGCCTGACTTTCATCCGCAACTGCCGCACCCTCGACATGACCCTCGAAGAGATCCGCAGCCTGCTGACCTTGCGCGACAGCCCGCAGGACCAGTGCGAAAACGTCAATGCGCTGATCGACGAGCATATCCAGCATGTGAAGGCGCGAATTGATGGCTTGCTGGCGTTGCAGACACAACTGCTCGACCTGCGCCAACGCTGCGGCGAAGGCCCGGGGGCGGATCAGTGCGGGATCTTGCAACGGCTGGAGGTGAGTGGCGGAGTCGTCGCAACCGAAGTCGAACACTCCCACGTAGGCCGTAGCCACGGCCATTAAGAACACCCTAAAACACTGTGGGAGCGAGCTTGCTCGCGAAAGCGGTAGTTCAGTCAATATTTCTATCAACTGACACTCCGCCTTCGCGAGCAAGCTCGCTCCCACAGGTTTTTGTATTGCTTGTCAGACCGCCATCGGCGCGGTCATTGGCGCGTGGTGCTCATAGCCTTCCAGCGAGAAATCGCTCGGTTCCACCAGCTCCAGCCACTCCGGCTGATAAACGCCAGTCTTGGCAAACTCCGGCACACGATCCGAAATCTTCAGCTTCGGCATGGCGAACGGCTTGCGCTTGAGCTGTTCGTTGAGCATGTCCAGGTGGTTCTCGTAGACGTGCGCATCACCGATGAAATAGGTGAACCAGCGCGGCGTGTAGCCGGTCAGACGCCCGATCAGGCTCAGCAGCGCGGCGCCTTCGGTGAGGTTGAACGGCGTGCCCAGACCCAGGTCGTTGGAGCGGATGTACAGGGTCAGGGAGATCTCTTTGGTCTCGACGTTCGGGTGGAACTGGTACAGCAGATGGCACGGCGGCAGGGCCATCTCATCGAGCTGGGCGCAATTCCAGCCGTGGAACAGGATACGGCGACTGCCCGGATCCTTGATGATCGTGTCGACGCACTGGCGTACCTGGTCGATGGCTTTGTACAGCACCACGTAAGCCTGGCCGTCTTCTTCGCCCTGGGCGATCTGCTTGTAGCCGCTGCTCAGGGTTTGTTCGATGGCGGCGGTGTTGCTCAGCGGGATCTGCTTGTACGCCGGCCATTTGCGCCATTGCACGCCGTAGATTTCGCCGAGGTCGTCTTCGCCCTGACGGAACGGGTTGGCCAGCCACTGCGCATTTTCGTTGGCGTTCTGGTCCCAGACCTTGCAACCCAGCGCACGGAATTCAGCAGCGTTGTTCACGCCACGCAGAAAACCGCACATCTCGCCGATGGCCGATTTGAAAGCCATCTTGCGGGTGGTGATCGCCGGAAAGCCTTCCTGCAGATCGAAACGCAGCATCGCACCCGGAAAACTGATGGTGTTGATGCCGGTGCGGTTGGCCTGTTTGGTGCCGTTCTGGATGACGTGCGAGACCAGTTCGAGATATTGCTTCATGAGTTACCTGTGTCCTTTGAGCCCCGGCGTCGCGCGCCGGGGTTCGTAGTTTAAGCGGTCGGCGCGAGCGGTGCTGCCGGCGCGCGACGATAGGCCAGCCAGATCAGGAACAGTCCGGCGACGATCATCGGTACGCACAGCACTTGCCCCATGGTCAGCCAGTTCCAGGCCAGGTAGCCCAGTTGAGCGTCCGGAACGCGGACGAACTCGACAATAAAACGGAAAATTCCGTAAAAAAGCGCGAACATGCCGGATACGGCCATGGTCGGACGCGGTTTACGCGAGAACAGCCACAGGATCAGGAACAGCGCGACGCCTTCGAGCGCGAACTGATACAGCTGCGACGGGTGACGCGGCAGCTGCGCCGGATCGCTGAACGGCGGGAAGATCATCGCCCACGGCACGTCGGTCGGCTTGCCCCACAGCTCGGCATTGATGAAGTTGCCGATGCGCCCGGCGCCCAGACCGATCGGCACCATCGGTGCAACGAAGTCCATCAGCTGGAAGAAGGTCTTGCCGTTACGCTTGCCGAACCACAGCGCGGCAAGCATCACGCCGATGAATCCGCCGTGGAACGACATGCCGCCCTTCCACACTTCGAAAATCAGCGTCGGGTTGGCGATGTACGCGCTCAGGTCATAGAACAGCACGTAACCCAGACGTCCACCGACAATCACCCCCATCGACAACCAGAACACCAGGTCGGAGAGCTTCTCCTTGGTCCAGGTCGGGTCGAAACGGTTGAGCCGGCTCGACGCCAGCAGCCATGCGCCGCCGATGCCGACGAGGTACATCAGGCCGTACCAGTGGATTTTCAGCGGACCGATGGCCAGGGCCACCGGGTCGATCTGCGGGTAAGGCAGCATTGCGACTCCTCGTTAGAGTTGAAACCAAAATTCCCGGGCGACGCTGCCACCTCAGGATTAAGCCAGGATTGCGGGCTGCTCTGAACCAGCAGGTCAGAGCAGGAAATTCAGGCCCACGCAGAACAGCAAAGCGGCGAACAGCCGTTTCAGCAAGCGCGGCGACAATCTGTGGGCCAGGCGCGCGCCGAGACGGGCGAAGACCATGCTGGTCAGGGCAATGCCCAGCAGCGCCGGCAAATAAACAAAACCGAGACTATGCGGCGGCAACAACGAATCGTGCCAGCCCAGAATCATGAAACTTAATGCACTGACCAGGGCGATCGGCAGGCCACAGGCTGACGAGGTCGCCACGGCTTGCTGCATCGGCACGCTGCGCCAGGTCAGAAACGGCACGGTCAGCGAACCGCCGCCGACGCCAAAAATCGCCGACGCCCAACCGATTACGCTCCCGGCCACGGTCAGACCTAGTTTGCCGGGGACGGTTCGACTGGCCTTGGGTTTGATGTCCAGCGCCAACTGCAGCGAGATCACCAAGGCAAACACGCCGATGATCTTTTGCAGGTTCGGCCCGGAAATCGCCTCGGCCGTCAGCGCACCGAAACCGGCGCCGAGCAGTATGCCAACCGCCATCCACTTGAAAATCGGCCAGCGCACGGCGCCACGGCGGTGGTGTTCGCGCACGGCGTTGACCGAGGTGAAGATGATCGTCGCCAGCGACGTGCCAACCGCCAGATGTGTAAGGATCGACTGATCGAAACCCTGCAAGGTAAAACTGAACACCAGCACCGGGACAATAATGATCCCGCCGCCCACCCCGAACAGCCCGGCCAGCACGCCTGCACAGGCGCCCAGCGCCAGATAGAGCAGAAATTCCACGGCCGTCTCCCAGACGCATCCCCAAAACCGGAGCGGCATGGTAACGGATGCACACCCTCTGGCGGAACTGGCGATGGATGCACGGACGCTGACTGCGTAGAGTGAGCAAAAAACACACAAGGACCACCTTATGTGCCTGATTGTTTTCGCCTGGCGCCCGGGCCATGCCCAGCCGCTGATCGTCGCGGCCAACCGTGACGAGTTCTACGCCCGCCCGAGCCTGCCGCTGGCGCCATGGGCCGACGCGCCGCACGTGCACGCGGGGCGCGATCTTGAGGCTGGCGGCACGTGGCTGGGAATCGGCGCCAATGGGCGCTTTGCCGCGCTGACCAATATCCGCGATCCGCACCAGCCACCGGCGCGCAAGTCGCGGGGGGAGCTGGTGGCGCGGTTTCTCACGGGCGATACGTCGATTGATGATTATATGCGCGATGTGGCCGCTCGCGCGCCGGAATACGCCGGGTTCAACCTGCTGCTGGGCAATGCCCATGAGCTGTGGCACTTCAATGCGCGGACGTCCGAGCCGGTGATGCTTGAGCCGGGGATCTACGGGCTATCGAATGCCGGGCTGGATACGCCGTGGCCGAAGTTGCTCAAGGCCAAAGCTGCACTGAGTACGGTGCTGGATGATCCACAGCCTGCGCGGTTACTGGAGCTGCTGGGCGATGCGCAGACCGCGCCGTTTGCCGAACTGCCGGATACCGGGGTCGGGCTGGCCACCGAATCGTTGCTGTCGAGTGTGTTCATTGCCAGCCAGAGTTATGGCACACGGGCGAGTACAGCGTTGATTGTGCAGGCGGACGGCACGCGGCGAATGGTCGAGCGCAGTTTCGGGCCGTATGGCGGGCATTTGGGTGAGGTGGAGATAACAGCTTAAAAGCCTACCCTCACCCCAACCCTCCCGAAACGTCGGACCGCCCGTAGGGAGAGGGGGCCGACCGTGGTGTCATGAGCAATACTTTGACCTGAAAGACCGAGTTGATTATGGATTCAGCAAAGCACTTTCAGGTCGGCGGAGTTCTGCAGCATCCCCCAATCAGTCCCCTCTCCCTCTGGGAGAGGGTTAGGGTGAGGGGCTTTTGATCTTCAGAGGGCCTTGTTGACCGCCGGCGGATTCATCTTCGACAACCCGAGATTCTTCAGCGCCAGTTGCAGCGAGCTGTGGATCACTTGCGGGTTGTCGATGGTCATCAGCTCGGCCAGCAGATCCTTGGCCTTGCTCAGGTTGATCTGACGCAGCATCCACTTCACTTTCGGCAGGTTGGTGGCGTTCATTGACAGGCTGTCGAAGCCCATCGCCATCAACAGCACCGCCGCCGCCGGATCACCGGCCATTTCGCCGCAGATACTCACCGGTTTGCCTTCGGCATGCGCGTCGCGCACCACGGTTTGCAGGGCTTGCAGCACTGCCGGGTGCAGGTAGTCGTAGAGATCGGCCACCCGCGGGTTGTTGCGGTCGACGGCCAGCAGGTACTGGGTCAGGTCGTTGGAGCCTACCGACAGGAAGTCCACCTGCCGCGCCAGTTCCTTGGTCTGGTACACCGCGGCCGGAATTTCGATCATCACCCCGATCGGCGGCATCGGCACGTCGGTGCCTTCGTCGCGCACTTCGCCCCAGGCCCGGTGGATCAGGTGCAGGGCTTCTTCGAGTTCGTGGGTGCCGGAGATCATCGGCAGCAGGATCCGCAGATTGTTCAGGCCTTCGCTGGCCTTGAGCATCGCGCGGGTCTGCACCAGGAAGATTTCCGGGTGGTCGAGGGTCACGCGAATCCCGCGCCAGCCGAGGAACGGGTTGTCTTCCTTGATCGGGAAGTACGACAGCGACTTGTCACCGCCGATGTCCAGGCTGCGCATGGTCACCGGTTGCGGGTGGAACGCGGCGAGCTGTTCGCGGTAGATCGCCAGCTGTTCCTTTTCGCTCGGGAAGCGCTGATTGATCATGAACGGCACTTCGGTGCGGTACAGGCCGACACCTTCGGCGCCACGCTTCTGTGCCCGCGCCACATCGGCCAGCAGGCCAGTGTTGACCCACAGCGGCATGCGGTGGCCATCGAGGGTCACGCACGGCAGATCACGCAGGGTGTCGAGGCCCAGCGCCAGTTGTTTCTCTTCTTCGACCACCTCGGCGAACTGCTTGCGCAGGACGTCGCTGGGGTTGGTGTAGACCTCGCCGCGAGTGCCATCGACGATCACCTCGATGCCGTCGACCTTGGCGTACGGCAGGTCGACCAGGCCCATCACCGTCGGAATGCCCATGGCCCGGGCCAGGATCGCGACGTGGGAGTTACCCGAACCGAGGACCGACACCAGACCGACCAGCGTGCCTTCCGGCACCTCGCCGAGCATGGCCGGGGTCAGCTCTTCGCTGACCAGAATGGTTTTTTCCGGGTAGACCAGGTTCTGCTGACGCTCTTCCTGCAGATACGCCAGCAGGCGCCGACCGAGGTCTTTGACGTCCGACGCGCGCTCGCGCAGGTAGGCGTCGTCCATCAGTTCGAAACGGTTGACGTGATCGGTGACCACCTGACGCAGTGCGCCCTGGGCCCATTGGCCGGTCTTGATCACGGTGGTGACTTCGCTGCCCAGCGAGGCATCGTCGAGCATCATCAGGTAAACGTCGAACAGCGCGCGCTCTTCCGGGCGCAGCTGGGTCGCGAGCTTGGCGGACAACGCGCGCATGTCGGCGCGCACGCCTTCGATGGCGGTCTTGAACAGCGCCAGCTCAGCGTCGATGTCGGTGATGTGCTTGTCCGGCACCACGTCCAGATCCGCTGGCGGCAGCATGACCACCGCGGTACCGACGGCAGCACCCGGCGAACCCGGTACGCCGACGAACTTGGCTTCCTGAATGCCCTTGCCCTGACGGCCCAGACCGCGGATCGAGCCGGTGGCCTCGGCGTGGGCGATAACGCCGGCGAGCTGCGCGCTCATGGTCACGAGGAAGGCTTCTTCACCTTCGTCGAACTGGCGACGTTCTTTCTGCTGGATGACCAACACGCCGACGACGCGGCGGTGGTGAATGATCGGCGCCCCGAGGAACGAGGCGTAGCGCTCCTCGCCGGTCTCGGCGAAGTAGCGGTAGCGCGGGTGATCCGCGGCGTTTTCGAGGTTCAGGGGTTCTTCACGCGTGCCGACCAGACCCACCAGACCTTCGTTGGGTGCCATGCTGACTTTGCCGATCGAGCGCTTGTTCAAGCCCTCGGTGGCCATCAGGACGAAGCGGTTGGTCTCGGGATCAAGCAGGTAGACCGAGCAGACCTGGCTGCCCATGGCCTCTTTGACGCGCAACACAATAATCCCCAACGCCGCCTTGAGATCCTTGGCGGAGTTAACTTCCTGGACGATCTTGCGCAGCGTATTGAGCATGGCTCGGGGTCGAACTCCGTCGTCAGTCGCGCGCTAAAAGGCGCGGGGCAAGCTCTTTGAGGGCGCGTCGATACACCTCGCGCTTGAATGTCACCACCTGGCCCAACGGATACCAATAACTGACCCAGCGCCAGCCATCGAACTCCGGTTTACCGGTCAAATCCATCCGCACCCGCTCCTCGTTGGAGATCAGGCGCAGGAGAAACCATTTCTGTTTCTGGCCGATGCACAGCGGTTGGCTGTGGGTACGCACCAGACGTTGCGGCAAACGATAGCGCAACCAGCCACGAGTACAGGCCAGTATTTCAACATCTTCACGTTCCAGGCCAACTTCTTCGTTCAGCTCGCGGTACAAGGCGTCCTCCGGCGTCTCCTCGGGGTTGATTCCCCCTTGTGGAAACTGCCAGGCATCTTGATTGATACGGCGAGCCCATAGCACCTGGCCGGCGTCATTCGTCAGAATGATCCCGACATTGGGGCGGAAACCATCGGGGTCGATCACGGCAACAACCTCGCAAACGCATGTCGCCGCATTGTTCCACAAAGCTTGATAAGGCGGCAACGAAGGTTCCTACCTTATGTGCACTCTTGTGAAAAGACCGTATTCTTGTCGCCTTTTTACTGACTTTTCAGCGGGTAACTGCAATGCGCCTGGCTCTATTCGATTTGGACAACACCCTTCTGGGCGGCGACAGCGATCACGCTTGGGGCGACTATCTGTGCGAACGCGGCTTCCTTGACCCGGTGGCGTACAAGACGCGCAACGACGAGTTCTATCAGGATTACCTGGCCGGCAAGCTGGATAACGCCGCGTACCTGAACTTCTGCCTGGAAATCCTCGGCCGCACCGAAATGGCCGTGCTCGAACAGTGGCACAACGACTACATGCGCGACTGCATCGAGCCGATCGTGCTGCCCAAGGCGCTGGAACTGCTGAAACAGCACCGCGACGCCGGTGACAAACTGGTGATCATCACCGCCACCAACCGCTTCGTCACCGCCCCGATTGCCGTGCGCCTGGGCGTTGAAACCCTGATTGCCACCGAGTGCGAGATGGTCGATGGCCGCTACACCGGGCGCAGCACCGATATTCCGTGCTTCCGTGAGGGCAAGGTGACGCGCCTGAATCGATGGCTCGAAGAAACCGGGTATTCGCTGGATGACAGCTATTTCTATAGCGATTCGATGAATGACCTGCCGCTGCTGGAGCAGGTGGCGAACCCGGTGGCGGTGGATCCGGATCCGAATCTGCGCGCCGAGGCCGAGAAGCGTGGCTGGCCAGTTATCTCGTTGCGCGACTGATTACGCCTTCGCGAGCAGGCTCGCTCCCACAGGGGACCGTGTTCACAGCACAAATCCAATGTGGGAGGGGGCTTGCTCCCGAATGGGGCCAACGCGGTGTGAAGCCTTAAACAGGCTTGGCCCCCATCAACCCGGCAATGGCGATAAAGCAGACGAAACTGAACAACGCCAAGGCAAAGGTGAACTTGCCAACGCCACCCGGCGCCTTGCGCAACCGATTCAACCGCACCAACAACCAAAACCACGCCAGTGCCGCCACGGTGTACAGCACGCTGGAGGCCAGCAACCAGGTTTGTCCCAGCGGCCAGCCAACCAGATGCACCATGCCCCAGCCAGTGAACGGCATGCTCAACAGCGCCAGGCCCATCAACAACCAGATGAACACCCGTGGCCGTTGCAAGGTGCGGCTGCCCGCCGTGGCATCACCTTTGCGCCGCGCGAGAAAAACCCAGATTCCCAGACCCAGCGCACTGGCCAGCAACACCACGGTGGCGACCATGTGCGCGGTTTTCAGGGCAGTTAACGTTTCCATTGTTCGATTTCCTTATGGCCTGCCCATCAGCGTAGCCGCTCAGCCAAGAAACAGCTTATAGGCCGGGTTGTCGCTTTCGTCCCAGTACGGGTAGCCGATTTCCGCCAGCGCTGCCGGCACCAGATGACGCTCGTCATGCGGCACTTGCAGGCCTGCGACCACCCGGCCATCCGCCGCGCCATGGTTGCGGTAATGGAACATCGAGATGTTCCAGCGCCCGCCGAGCTTGTTGAGGAAGTTGAACAGCGCCCCCGGGCGTTCCGGGAATTCGAAGCGCAGCACCACTTCATCGACCACCTGCGCCGCGCGCCCGCCGACCATGTGGCGGATATGCAGCTTGGCCAGTTCGTTGTCGGTCAGGTCGAGCACCGGGAAGCCCTGCCCGGTCAGGCTCGCCAGCAGTGCGCTGCGCGGGTCGTTTTCCGGGTGAGTCTGCACGCCAACGAAGATGTGCGCTTCGCTGCCGGTGTTGTAGCGGTAGTTGAATTCGGTGATCTGGCGTTTGCCGATCGCTTCGCAGAAGGCCTTGAAGCTGCCGGCCTGCTCCGGGATGGTCACGGCGATGATCGCTTCGCGGCCCTCGCCCAGCTCGGCGCGTTCGGCGACGTGGCGCAGGCGATCAAAGTTGACGTTGGCCCCGGAATCGATGGCGACGAAGGTCTGGCCGCTGACGCCACGCAACTCGACGTACTTCTTGATCCCGGCCACACCCAAGGCACCGGCAGGTTCGGTGATCGAGCGGGTATCGTCGTAGATATCCTTGATTGCCGCACAGATCTCATCAGTGCTGACGGTGATCACTTCGTCGACGTAATCCTTGCAGATGTCGAAGGTGTGCTGGCCGATCTGCGCCACGGCCACGCCGTCGGCGAAGATGCCCACGGTCGGCAGCACCACGCGCTCGCCGGCGGCCATGGCCGCTTGCAGGCAGTTGGAGTCATCCGGTTCGACGCCGATGACCTTGATGTCCGGACGCAGGTATTTCACGTACGCCGCGATGCCAGCGATCAGCCCGCCGCCGCCGACCGGCACGAAAATCGCGTCCAGCGGTTGCGGGTGCTGGCGCAGAATTTCCATCGCCACGGTGCCCTGCCCGGCAATGGTGTGCGGATCGTCGTACGGGTGGATGTAGACGTAGCCCTTTTCATCGACCAGTTTCAGCGAGTAGGCCAAGGCTTCCGGGAAGGAATCGCCGTGCAGCACCACTTTGCCGCCGCGCGAACGCACGCCTTCGACCTTGATCTCGGGAGTGGTCTTGGGCATCACGATGGTCGCTTTCACGCCCAGCACTTTCGCTGCCAGCGCCAGACCCTGCGCATGGTTGCCCGCCGACGCGGTGACCACGCCACGGGCGCGCTCTTCGTCAGATAGCTGGGTCAACTTGTTGTACGCGCCGCGAATCTTGAACGAGAACACCGGCTGCAAGTCTTCGCGCTTGAGCCAGATGTCATTGCCCAGCCGCTCGGAGAGCTGGCGAGCGTTCTGCAGCGGGGTTTCTACGGCAACGTCATAAACGCGCGAGGTGAGGATCTTTTTGACGTACTGTTCGAGCATCGGAAAGCATCACTGGCGATTGGGCGGGATCGACGAGTCTAACCCGGCTTTTGGGCGCACGACCACACTGAACAGGGGGATTAGGGTGCAGAGAACCGTTGTGGCGAGGGAGCTTGCTCCCGCTCGGCTGCGCAGCAGTCGTAAATCAGAACACACGATTCGTCTGAAAGAATGCAAAGGACCGCTTCGCGCTCCAGCGGGAGCAAGCTCCCTCGCCACAGGGGTGTTTCCCCCTTCACCACCGCGGGGCCTATAATGCCGGCCTTTCCGCACTCACCTTACCCGCTTCCGGAGCCCGCATGACCCAGGATCAACTCAAACAGGCAGTGGCTCAGGCCGCCGTCGACTTCATCCTTCCGAAACTCGACGACAAGAGCATCGTCGGGGTCGGCACCGGCTCCACCGCCAACTGCTTCATCGACGCACTGGCCCAGCACAAGGGCGCGTTCGATGGCGCGGTCGCCAGCTCCGAAGCCACTGCGGCGCGCCTCAAGGGCCACGGGATTCCGGTGTATGAGCTGAACACCGTCAGCGACCTGGAGTTCTACGTTGACGGCGCCGACGAGAGCGACGCGCACCTGAACCTGATCAAGGGCGGCGGCGCCGCCCTGACCCGCGAGAAGATCGTCGCGGCCGTGGCCAAGACCTTCATCTGCATCGCCGACGCCAGCAAACTGGTGCCAGTGCTGGGCGAGTTCCCGCTGCCGGTCGAAGTGATCCCGATGGCCCGCAGCCACGTGGCCCGTCAACTGGTGAAACTGGGCGGCGACCCGGTGTACCGCGAAGGCGTGCTGACCGACAACGGCAACATCATCCTCGACGTGTTCAACCTGCAGATCACCAACCCGGTGGAGCTGGAAGCGCAGATCAACGCGATCGTCGGCGTGGTCACCAACGGTCTGTTCGCGGCGCGGCCGGCGGATCTGCTGTTGCTGGGCACCAGCGAAGGTGTGAAGACGCTGAAGGCTGAGTAAGCCCGGCCGCCCCATTCTTAGGGTAATTGCATCACCCCCTGTGGGAGCGGGCTTGCTCGCGAATGCGGTGTGTCAGATACATTATTTTGTCTGATACACCGCATTCGCGAGCAAGCCCGCTCCCACATTTGGTTTTTTGGGGTGTCAGTCAGTTTTGTGCAGGTTTCTTGAAGATGTAAAACAAGTTCGGTTCACTCACCAGATACAACGTCCCATCGTCATCCATCGCGATGCCCTCGGCCTGCGGTACGCTCTTCTGTAAACCCTGCCGTCCCTTGTTCAGTGACAGTGTGCTCAACGGCCGCCCGTCCACATCCAGCTCCAGAATCAGCCCCGACTCGTCGGACAGCGCCAGCAAATGGCCGCTGCGCTCGTCGTATTGCAGGCTCGACAGATCGCGCACGAACATCCCGGCATCGCGCTTGGGATTATTGATCACGTGCACCGCGTAAGACTTTTCCGGATTGAAGTGCGGAAATCCGTGCACTTCATAAATCAGCATCGGATCGCGCTCCTTGGCGACGAACAGGCGCTTGCCCACCGAGTCATACGCCAGGCCTTCGAAGCCCTTGTTGCCACTCATGTGTACGCCGAGGGTCATTTGTTCGGCGTCCGCCGCATCGAGGAAGGTCGTGCCCTGCTCCAGATGGACCTTGATCAGCCGTTGCTGACGCTCGTCGGTGATCACGTAGGTGTCGGCGCTGATGAACTCCACCGCCTCCGCATCGCCAAAGCCGATCAACGCGATACGCCGCAGGATCTTGCCTTCAAGCGACAACTCGACCAGTTCGGCATTCTTGTTGGTCACGGTGAACAGGCTCTTGCGCACCGGGTCGTAGGTCAGCGCCGAAACATCGTCGTTCAGCCCTTCGATGACCCGAGCTTCGACCTCGACCCGGTATTGACCCAGACCAATGGCCTCGCTGCTCATCGGCTGCCACAAGGTATGCAGATTGAACCAGGCGCGCTCGAACAGGCGCAGGTATTGGCCGATCGCAATCAACGCGATCAGGGCAACAACCGACAGGATGACAAACAGGGGCTTGGGGCGGGCAAGTCGACGCATTCGGGCAGGCTCGGGATCAAAACAGGCGGATGAAATATCACGCCTGTCTGAACTGAAGCTTAATGGCCACTTGCCCTTGCCCACAACAGAACCGTGTAGGAGCTGCCGCAGGCTGCGATCTTTTGATCTTGAAAAACAAAATCAAAAGATCGCAGCCTGCGGCAGCTCCTACAGGGAGAGGTTCAGGCTGCTACTTCTGCTTTTCGAAGCGGTAGAACAGGTTCGGCTCACTGACCATGTACAACGTACCCGCGTCGTCCATGGTCACGCCTTCGGCACGGGGAATGGTGTTCTTCAATCCGTTGAAGCCGCCGAGCAGGGTCATGAAGCTGACTTGCTCGCCCTTCTCGTCCAGCTCCAGCAACAGGTGCGAATCGGCGGACAGCACCAGGGTGTGGCCGGTACGCGGGTCGATGGCCAGTGCCGAGAGGTTGCGGATATCCAGTTCATCATTGGCCAGCTTCTGCTTGTCGCCCTTGAGGATCTGGCTGCCGTCGCTTTTCCAGGTGAACAGCGCCGGTGGCCGTTCTTCGCCCAGCAGCAACTGCTGGTTGCGCGGATCCCAGGTAATTGCCTCGAACGCCTTGTTCTGGTTTTTCGACGGACCGAGATCGTATTTCGGGAAGTCGGCGATATTCAGCTCGCGGGTATTGGCATCGACCTTGACGATAGTCAGCAGGTGCTCGCGCTCGTCGACAATCGCCATCAGGCCGTTTTCCATCACGGTCACGCCTTCAGGATTGATCCAGCCCACCAGTGGCATCTTGCGCAGCACATCACCCTGCAGGGTCAATTCGACCAGGAACGGGTTCTTGCCCATCACCGAAAACAGGGTTTTGGTCTGCGGGTTGTAGGACAGGTCCGAGGCCTCGTCCTTTTCCATGCCCGGCAGCAGCTTGCCATCGATGACCGCCCGATAATCCGGCAACCAGATGCTCGCCTTCTGCTCGGCCTGGCTCTCGAAACGTTCGCGCAGCCACAGCAGGCCACGGTCGTCCCAATGCATGATGTGCGCCAGGCCATAAACGACGGCGAGCACCAGCAATAGCCAGACATACCAGCGCAGGGCAAAACGTGAGCGACGGGAAGTTTTGAGCTGAGTTTGAGCTGACATCAGGGACGCGTTCCGAAAATTCAGGCTATGGGTAATAGCACAAAGAGGCCGGCTCAGACGCCAGAATGAAAGGAATTATCCGGACAGGATGTGAAAAAAACGGCAAATGACGGGATTGTCGTGCGGCTTTGCGAGCCGCGACACAGAGCCAATGCAGGATCGGCACTTGTGGCGAGGGAGCTTGCTCCCGCTGGGGCGCGAAGCGACCCTGCTTTTCACTTCAAAAAGCAGGGGCCTGCTGCGCAGTCCAGCGGGAGCAAGCTCCCTCGCCACAGTTGCTGTGTATCGAATGCGTTCGGTCAGCGCACGCTGCTGCTGAAGCGGCTCGCGCCAACCAGTTCCAGGACGATGTCGTCACCGACATTCAGCGGGCCGACGCCCACTGGCGTGCCGGTGAGGATTACGTCGCCGGCCTGCAGCGAGAAGCAGCCGGCCATGTGCTGGATCATCGGCACGATCGGGTTGAGCATCGCGCTGCTGTTGCCGTCCTGGCGTACTTCACCGTTGATGGTCAGGCGGATGCCGATGTCGGTCAGGTCGGCGAAGGTGCTGCCGACCACGAACGGGGCAATCACCGCCGCGCCGTCGAACGACTTGGCGATTTCCCATGGCAGGCCCTTGGACTTGAGCTCGGCCTGCTTGTCGCGCAGGGTCAGGTCCAGCGCCGGAGCGAACCCGGAGATCGCGTCGAGCACTTCTTCACGGCTCGGCTTGGTCGACAGCGGCTTGCCGATCAACACCGCGATTTCCGCTTCGTAGTGCACCGAGCCGCGCTCGGTCGGAATGCTGAAGCCGCCTTCCAGCGGCACCACGCAACTGCCCGGCTTGATGAACAGCAGCGGCTCGGTAGGCACCGGGTTGTCCAGTTCCTTGGCGTGTTCGGCGTAATTACGGCCAATGCACACGACTTTCCCGATCGGGAAGTGAATGCGCGTGCCGTCGACATACTGGTGCTGATAGCTCATTTACCGACTCCTGCCTTCATTGATTCAGGGGATTGCCAATCAAACCGCGAAAATCTTGCCCGGGTTCATGATGCCGTTCGGATCGAACACCGCTTTGACCGCTTTCATGTACTCGATTTCGACCGGAGAGCGGCTGTACGTCAAGTAGTCGCGCTTGGTCATGCCCACGCCGTGTTCGGCGGAGATCGAACCGTTGTACTTCTCGACGGTTTCGAACACCCACTTGTTGACGGTGGCGCACTTGGCGAAGAACTCGTCCTTGCTCAGGTTATCCGGCTTGAGAATGTTCAGGTGCAAGTTGCCGTCGCCGATATGGCCGAACCAGACGATTTCGAAGTCCGGGTAGTATTCGCCGACGATCGCGTCGATTTCCTGCAGGAATGCCGGGACTTTCGACACGGTGACCGAGATGTCGTTCTTGTACGGCGTCCAGTGCGAGATCGTCTCGGAGATGTACTCGCGCAACTTCCACAGATTCTGCAGCTGGGTTTCGCTCTGGCTCATCACACCGTCCAGCACCCAGCCCTGCTCGACGCAGTGTTCGAAGGTTTCCAGCGCCGTGTTGGCCACTGCTTCGCTGGTCGCTTCGAATTCCAGCAGCGCGTAGAACGGGCAGTCGGTTTCGAACGGCGCCGGTACGTCGCCACGCCCCAGCACTTTGGCCAATGCCTTGTCGGAGAAGAATTCGAACGCGGTCAGATCAAGCTTGCCCTGGAAGGCGTGGAGCACCGGCATGATCGAGTCGAAGTCGGCGGTGCCGAGCACCATGGCGGTCAGGTTTTTCGGCGCGCGATCCAAACGCATGGTCGCCTCGACCACGAAACCGAGGGTGCCTTCAGCGCCGATGAACAACTGGCGCAGGTCGTAGCCGGTAGCGTTCTTGATCAGGTCCTTGTTCAGCTCCAGCACATCGCCCTTGCCGGTGACCACTTTCAGGCCGGCGACCCAGTTACGGGTCATGCCGTAACGAATCACCTTGATCCCGCCGGCATTGGTGCCGATATTGCCGCCAATCTGGCTGGAACCGGCCGAAGCGAAGTCCACCGGGTAGTACAGGCCATTTTCTTCGGCGACGTTCTGCAGGTGCTCGGTGACCACGCCCGGCTGACACACGGCGGTGCGGTCGGTGAGGTTCACGTCGAGAATCTGGTTCATGTAGTCGAACGACACCACCACTTCGCCATTCGCGGCCACGGCGGCAGCGGACAGCCCGGTGCGCCCGCCCGACGGCACCAGCGCCACTTTATGGGTGTTGGCCCAGCGGACGATGGCCTGCACCTGCTCGATGGTCTTGGGAAATACGATGGCGCTCGGCGCGGGGGCGAAGTGCTTGGTCCAATCCTTGCCGTACGCGTTCAGGGAGTCGGCGTCGGTCAGGACCTTGCCAGGCTCGACCAGGGTCTTCAGTTCATCAATCAGGGCAGGATTGGTCATCGACAGAACTCTCGAACAATTCATGGTCATCCTGAAGACGCTTCACGTCGCAGGAATGAGTGTTTAGCGGGGTGGCTATGCTAGCATACCGACCCCGCAGGCCAGTGCCCAAGGCCAGTTCTGCGGTGACGGCTTTCTTGTCGTCCAGGTCAATGTCTGTTGACCATTTCCTGCCATTTTTCTCCGGGATACAGGTTTACGCAGATGAGCAAGACTTCTCTCGATAAGAGCAAGATCAAGTTCCTTCTTCTCGAAGGCGTCCACCAATCGGCTGTCGACGTCCTCAAGGCGGCGGGCTACACCAGCATCGAATACCTGACAGGCTCCTTGCCGGAAGCCGAGCTCAAGGAAAAGATCGCTGACGCTCACTTCATCGGCATTCGTTCGCGCACCCAACTGACCGAAGAGATCTTCGATCACGCGAAGAAGCTGGTCGCGGTCGGCTGTTTCTGCATCGGCACCAACCAGGTTGACCTGAGTGCTGCCCGCGAGCGCGGCATCGCCGTGTTCAACGCGCCGTACTCCAACACCCGCTCCGTCGCGGAACTGGTGCTGGCCGAAGCGATCCTGCTGCTGCGCGGCATCCCGGAGAAAAACGCTTCCTGCCATCGTGGCGGCTGGATCAAATCCGCAGCCAACTCCTTCGAGATCCGTGGCAAGAAACTCGGCATCGTCGGCTACGGCTCGATCGGTACGCAGCTGTCGGTTCTGGCTGAAGGTCTGGGCATGCAGGTGTTCTTCTACGACACCGTGACCAAGCTGCCGCTGGGCAACGCCACTCAGGTCGGCAACCTGCACGAACTGCTGGGCATGTCCGATATCGTCACCCTGCACGTTCCGGAAACCGCTGCGACCCAGTGGATGATCGGCGAGAAGGAAATCCGCGCCATCAAGAAGGGCGGCATCCTGATCAACGCCGCGCGCGGCACCGTGGTCGAGCTGGACGCCCTGGCGGACGCGATCAAGGACAAGCACCTGATCGGCGCGGCCATCGACGTCTTCCCGGTGGAGCCTCGCTCCAACGACGAAGAGTTCGAAAGCCCGCTGCGTGGCCTGGACAACGTGATCCTGACCCCGCACATCGGTGGCTCGACTGCCGAAGCGCAGGCCAACATCGGTCTGGAAGTGGCGGAAAAACTGGTCAAGTACAGCGACAACGGTACATCCGTTTCGTCGGTGAACTTCCCGGAAGTGGCCCTGCCGGCTCACCCTGGCAAGCACCGTCTGCTGCACATCCACGAGAACATCCCGGGTGTGATGAGCGAGATCAACAAGGTCTTCGCCGAAAACGGTATCAACATCTCCGGTCAGTTCCTGCAGACCAACGAGAAAGTCGGTTACGTGGTAATCGACGTCGACGCCGAGTACTCGGAGCTGGCGCAAGAGAAGCTGCAACACGTCAACGGCACCATCCGTAGCCGCGTACTGTTCTGATTCCGCGCTGAGCCACAAAAAAGGGAGCTCCTCGGAGCTCCCTTTTTCATGCCTGCGGAAAAGTCATTTCACCGTCACGGTGATCTTTTCCGAAACGATTGGCGGATCGAAGGCCATGTGGCCCTTGTCGCCCAGCTCCAGCTGCAAGGTGTGCTTGCCTGGGGTCAGCGTCAGTTCGGTTTCGGTCTGGGCCTTGCCGAAGTGGATGTGGTTGGCGTCTGCCGGAATCACCGCGCCCGCCGGGATGATGTCCTTGGCATCGACCAGCAGGTGATGGTGGCCGGTGTTCGCGGTCGGATCGCCTGCCGGCGCCAGTGCGATGCCTTTGACTTCAAACTTGACCTTGAATGTCTTGTCGACAACGGCGCCACTGCTTGGCTCGACGATACTCACTGAAGCGCCCGCCGGCGCCTCTGTGGCGGCGCTGGCCATCATCGAAGCACCCAACAGAAGGCCAGCCAGCGCTGCACGTGACATGAATGTTTTCATTCTCTTCTCCAGTTTTTTCGTAAAATCCGCGCGGTCATGACAACTTCATGACCATTCGTTGTCGAAGGCACTCGACAACCATAGCAAAGCGAGCCTGACTCAGAGCATCGCGATAATGATTTCAAAGGAGTGACCATGCGTTTTCTGCCTGGCCTGATCTGCCTGCTACCCCTTCTGAGCCCGCTGGCTCACGCCGAACTGATTGATGACGTCAACGACCGTGGCGAGTTGCGCATAGCCCTTGAGGCTAATACACCGCCCTTCAATTTCAAGGACGGCGACACACTCAAGGGATTCGAGGTCGAGCTTGGGCAACTGCTGGCCAACGAGCTGGATGTACGCGCCGACTTCATCGTCACCGACGATGCCGACCTGCTTCAGGGCGTTGAAAGCGGCAAGTACGACGTTGCGCTCAATCACATAGCACTGACACCTGAACTCAAGGATCGTTTCGACTTCAGCGAGTCTTACGGCAAGGTCGACTCGCAGCTATGGGCGAAGAAGGATGAGCAGCCACGGCCGATGGTGCTGGTACAGGCGCTGACCGAGGAAAAGCCGAAGGCGACCCCGGTGGAGCTGGCGATTCCGTTTCAGAAGGGCAACCCGGCGTTTCAGGCGAGCCTTGCGGGTGCGTTGCAGCGGATCAAGGCGGATGGGCGGTTGGCGGCGTTGTCCGAGAAGTGGTTCAGCGAGCCCAAATGAACACTTAAACCCTGTGGGAGGGGGCTTGCTCCCGAAGGCGTCGTGTCAGGCAATACACGGGTTGGATGACCCGCCGCTTTCGCGAGCAAGCCCGCTCCCACATGGGTTTTGTGGGTGGCTTTCAGTCGAGTTGGGTCAGGGCGATTGCGGCCTCAGGCAGTTCGAGCTCACTGAACACCTGAACCCCGTGGCGTTTGAGCAGCGCCGCCGTAACGCCTTCTCCCGAGACCTTCACCCCACTGAACGTCCCGTCATAGGTCAGCAAATTCCCGCAGGAAGGACTGTTGGCCTTGAGTACCGCAATGCGGATGTCATGCTTTTGCACCAGCTCCAGCGCTTGCCGCGCACCATCGAGAAACTGCGCGCTGACGTCCTCGCCCTCGCTGGTGATCACCGCCGCCTGGCCATCGAGCACTTCCGCGCCCTGCCCACCCGGGATCTCCGCCGCTGCCCGCGGGGTTGGCAAACCGCCAGCTACTTCCGGACACAGCGGTACCACGCGGCCCTCGGCGATCCACTGTTCGAGCAAATCGAACGGCCCGCTGGCCCCGCCGTCGTAACGCACGCGGTGGCCCAACAGGCAGCGGCTGACCAGAATCTTCTGCATGTCAGAACGGCTCGTTGCCACGGCGACGGAACCAGCCGGTCAGCGACAGGCGTTCGCGGTGCGCCGGCAGCACTTCATGCGGCACCTCGCTGGAGAGGAACACCACCAGACAGCCGCCGGTGGGTTGCACGTCGTGGACGCGCTCATCGTCCAGGTACATGCGCAGCTGACCGCCGTCTTCCGGCAACCACGCGTCATTGAGGTAGACCACCGCCGAAACCATGCGCCGGTCATCGTCGCGAAAACGGTCGACGTGCTTGCGGTAAAACGCGCCCGGCGGATAGAGGGCGAAATGACATTCGAAATCCTCAAGCCCAAGGAACAGCCCACGATTGAGCGCCTCGCGCAGACTGTCCATCAGGCTCAGATAACGGTCGCTGGCCTCGGCCTGGCCCGGGTCGATCCACTGGATGTGGTCGCCGCGAATGCCCTCGCGAATCTCCGAAAACGGCCCACGGCCTACCCCCGCCGGCGCCAGTTCACCCTCGGCCTCACGTTTGCGGCACTCGGCCGCCAGCTCACGGGTCAAACCCGCGGGCAGGAATATGTTCTGCTGCGACCAGCCATGTTCGGCCAGGTCGTCGACGATACGTAACAGCAGCGGGTGTTCAGAGGATATTTGCATGGCGCGCATAGTATGCCGGCGGCAAGAAATCCGACAGAGCCACGCAGCGGCTTGCTACGAATTCTCGACAAGTCCCGGCACCGCACGGAGAATAGTCCGCTGCTGACAGGAGTCCCTATGCGCCGTTTGCTTTTTTCACTGTTGATGTTCTGCGTTTTGCCCGCCTGGGCGGACGGCCACGATCAGTTGTACAAGATCGCCGGCTGGCCAGATCAACGTGCGCATTTCAATGATGCCCTGAGTGCCGCGCAACAGCGCTACCAGAACAATCTGCCGCCAGCGGTGTTTCAAGCCCTGGTCAACAACAGCAACCAGCGCTTCGCCCCCCAGGCCATGGATCAGCGTGCCGAAGCGCAACTGCGCCAGCACCTTGCCGATCCACAACCGGCGCTGACGTTCTTTCAATCGCCGCTGGGCAAGAAAATCGTCGCCGCTGAATTGCTCGCCACCCGTCGCGATCAACTGGCGAAGAACGCCAAGGGCTTGCCGAAAATGCAGGCCAGCGACAGCCGTCTGTTGATCATCGGCCATCTGGCCCAGGCCCTGCCCGCCCGCGAGGCCGGCGCCGAAGTCAGCCTGGCGATTGCCGGGGTGGCGGCGGACAGTTTGAGCTCGATGATCCCCGGCCTGCTCGGCGGCGGTCAGGCACAGGGCATGTTGAACGGTCAGCGCCAGCGCCTGATGGATCAGATCGGCGCCGATTTGAACAACACGCTGCTCTACGTTTATCGCGATCTGTCGGATGACGAACTGGAGCAGTTCGCGACCTTCGCCGAGTCCAGCGAGGGCAAGGCGTATTACCAGGCGGCGCTGGCGGCGATTCGGGCGGGGTTGGCGGTGGGGCAAAGCTCCTCGAACCTCAGCCAGTGATCTTCATCGCCTGACCGGCCGCCTTCGCGAGCAAGCCCGCTCCCACAGGTGATCGCGGTCTCCTGTGGGAGCGGGCTTGCTCGCGAAGAGGCCCTTACAAACACTACAAATTTCTGCCCCTGATCCGCTTGTTCAGAAACTCGAAATACTCCTCGCGCATTTCCAGCGTCTCATTCGCCAGATGATGCCGCGCCTCCGGCAGCAGCAGAATCTGCGGCCGGTCGAACTTCCACTTCAGCACCTGCAAGTTGTGCTGCCAGTCCACGGTCATGTCCGCCTGCCCCTGAATGATCAGCGGCCGTCGCGGACTTTTTTTCGCGTGTTCCACGCGGATGATCCAGCGCGACAGCGCACCGACCCACGCCGTCGGCAAGCGTTTGGGCTGCAACGGATCGGTCTGCAGAAACGGCAGGAAATCCGGGTCGTTGGAGTTCTCGCTGAAGCGCCGGGTGACGCCCCGCACGAAAGGCCTCAGCAAGTAATAACTGAGCTGTGACCAGCCCCAGGCGCGCGGACGCACCAGCGGCGCCAGCAGAATCAACTGACCCTGCGCCGGACTGTTCTCGCCATGGTTGAGCACATGATCGACGACGATCGCGCCGCCAGTGCTTTGTCCGCACAGATGCCAGGGTTGCGGCAGGGCAATCGAACTGGCTTCAGCGAACAACGCCTGCAACGTGTCCTGATATTCGGAGAAGTCGCGGATGCTCGCCCGCGGCCCACTCGACAAACCATGGCCCGGCAAGTCGCAGGCGATGACGGCAAAATCCTGATCCAGCGCCCACTCGATCACATGCCGATACAGCCCGGTGTGATCGTAAAAACCGTGCAGCAGAAACAGCGTGCCCTTGACCTTCTCCGGCCACCAGCAATGGCTGACCAGCTCATAACCGTCCACCTCGAACCGGCCCATGCCGCGCCAGACATCGCGCTCGGGAAAATCGGTTTTATAGAACTGCTGATACGCCTTGGCCTCGTCCGACAACGGCTGCCACTGGGCCAAAGGCTTGAGGCTGGCGCGTAAATGATCGGCATCGAAAGTGTCAGGCATGCGGGTATTCCAAAGCGGTAAACAGACTTTATCGGCCTGCGATATTCATCTGTTGCGGCAAGCATGGCAAGCTAGCCCACCTCTTCGGGAACGAAAACCATGCGCTCGCCCTACCGCACCGCACTGTTTGCCAGCCTGCTCGCGCTTGTGTGTGCCGGGGTGCTGTGGGCGGCGTACGACTGGTTTCAGGGGCGTTATCTGCGCGCGTTCAGTCAGCACACCGCAGTGTTTTCCGGTGATCCGTTGCGCCTGCCGGATGAACTGGCCGGCCCCGGCAAAATCCGTCTCGTGCATTTCTGGGACCCGGCCTGCCCGTGCAACGTCGGCAATCAACAGCACCTGACCGAGATGGTCGAGCAGTACGGCGCACGCGGTGTGGAATTCTTCGCCGTGCAAAAGGCTGGCAGCCACGGCCAGTTGCCCGCGACCCTGAGCAACCTGAAAACCATCACCGTGCTGCCCGGCTCCGAGCAGATCCCGGCCAGCCCCGCCGTGGCGATCTGGGACCGCAGCGGCAAACTGGCGTACTTCGGGCCGTACAGTGAAGGGCTGACCTGCAATTCCAGCAACAGTTTTATCGAACCGATCCTCAATGCCCTCACGCAAGACCGCCCGGTCAACGCCACGCACACCCTGGCGGTCGGTTGTTATTGCCCGTGGCCGGTAGTGGCGCAGTAAGGCATTCCGGACTTTTCAAGGACAGCGATGCACGGCACGGAAGGTCTGTGCTAATTGTTTGCAGCCCGACGGGCGGCAATCCCGCATGCACAAGGAGTCACCATGAAACGCGTCTTCACCGTTCTTGCCTTGCTCATCGTTATCCTGCTCATCGCCATCGGCGGTTACGTCTACAGCAAGCAACCGACGCGTCAGGGTCAGGTGGAGCTGCGCAATCTGCAGGGCTCGGTGACCGTGCGCTATGACGATCGCGGGGTGCCGCACATTCGTGCCGAGAATGAAACCGATCTGTATCGCGCCCTCGGCTACGTGCATGCCCAGGACCGACTGTTCCAGATGGAAGCCATGCGCCGCCTGGCCCGCGGCGAGCTGGCCGAAGTGCTGGGGCCGAAGCTGCTCGACACCGACAAACTGTTCCGTAGCCTGCGCATCCGCGAACGCGCCGCCAGTTATGTTGCCAGTCTCGATAAGCAGTCACCGGCGTGGAAGGCCCTGCAAGCCTATCTGGACGGCATCAATCAATATCAGGACAGCCACGCCGCACCGGTCGAGTTCGACGTGCTGGGCATCCCCAAGCGGCCGTTCACCGCCGAAGACAGCATCAGCGTCGCCGGTTACATGGCCTACAGTTTTGCGGCGGCGTTTCGCACCGAGCCATTGCTGACCTACGTGCGCGATCAACTCGGCGCTGATTACCTCAGCGTCTTCGACCTCGACTGGCAGCCCAAAGGCGTGCTCGCCAAAGGTCACGCCAACAAGACCCCGGCCCTCGCCGCTGACGACTGGAAAGACCTCAATGCCCTCGCCCGCCTCAGCGAGCAGGCGCTGATTGAAAACGGCCTGCCGCAATTCGAAGGCAGCAACGCCTGGGTGATTGCCGGCAACCGTAGCCAGAGCGGCAAGCCGCTGCTGGCCGGTGATCCGCACATTCGTTTCTCGGTGCCGTCGGTGTGGTACGAGGCGCAACTGTCGGCGCCGGGGTTTGAGTTGTACGGCCATCATCAGGCGTTGGTGCCGTTTGCGTTCCTGGGGCACAACCTGGATTTCGGCTGGAGCCTGACCATGTTCCAGAATGACGATCTGGATCTGATCGCCGAGAAGGTCAACCCGGACAACCCGAATCAGGTCTGGTACCACGGCCAGTGGACCGATCTGGTCAGCACCGAGCAGCAGATCGCGGTGAAGGGCCAGGCACCGGTGACGCTGACCTTGCGCCAGTCGCCCCACGGCCCGATCGTCAACGACGCTCTCGGCACTGCCGCCGGTAAAACGCCGATCGCCATGTGGTGGGCGTTCCTCGAAACGCCGAACCCGATCCTCGAAGGTTTCTACCAGCTCAACCGCGCCGACACTCTGACCAAGGCTCGCGCCGCAGCGGCCAAGGTGCAGGCGCCGGGGCTGAACATCGTTTACGCCAACGCCAAGGGCGACATCGCCTGGTGGGCCTCGGCGCTGCTGCCCAAACGTCCGGCGGGCGTGCGCCCGGAGTTCATTCTCGACGGCAGCGGCAATCAGGCGGACAAGGACGGCTACTACCCGTTCAGCGCCAACCCGCAGGAAGAAAACCCGGCACGCGGCTACATCGTCTCGGCCAACTTCCAGCCGCTGTCGCCCACCGGCATGGAGATTCCCGGTTACTACAACCTCGCCGATCGCGGGCAGCAGCTCAACCGTCAGCTCAGCGACAAGAGCGTGAAGTGGAGCAACGAGGCCAACCAGAAACTGCAACTGGGCACCACCACCGGTTACGGCCCGCGCACCCTGGCGCCGTTGCTGCCGGTGCTGCGTGAAGTGGTGAGTGATCCGGCACAGCTGAAACTGGTCGAGCAACTGGCGCAGTGGCAAGGCGACTATCCACTGGATTCGGTGAGCGCCACAGTGTTCAACCAGTTCCTCTACGACCTCGCCGATGCGGCGATGCGCGATGAGCTCGGCAACGACTTCTTCGAGACGCTGCTGTCGACCCGGGTGATCGACGCCGCTCTGCCGCGCCTGGCGGCGAATGCGGACTCGCCGTGGTGGGACAACCGCAACACACCGAACAAGGAGACCCGTGCCGACATCGTCAAAGCGGCGTGGCAGGCGAGCATGGCGCACCTGAAACAGACCCTCGGCGACAACCCGTCCGACTGGCAATGGGGCACGGCGCACACCCTGACCCACGGTCATCCGTTGGGTCAGCAGAAGCCGCTGGATCACATCTTCAACGTCGGGCCGTTCGCCGCGCCGGGCAGCCACGAAGTGCCGAACAACCTCTCGGCCAAGCTCGGCCCGGCGCCATGGCCGGTGACCTACGGGCCTTCGACGCGTCGGCTGGTCGACTTCGCCGACCCGGCGCACAGCCTGACCATCAACCCGGTCGGCCAGAGCGGCGTGCCGTTCGACAGCCACTATGACGATCAGGCCGAGGCGTATGTCGACGGGATGTATGTGCAGGCGCACTTCAGCGAGGAAGAGGTGACGGCCAATACCCGGAGTACCTTGAAGCTGTTGCCGGCGCGGGCTGCGCGATAGTTTTGTACTTTCTGCGCTGAACCCTTCGCGAGCAAGCTCGCTCCCACAGGGGAGTGCATTTCAACTGTGGGAGCGAGCTTGCTCGCGAAGGGGCCCTCAAGAACAACACTGGAACTCAGAGCAGCACTGCAAAATTCAGCCGAAACTGCTGCGGCGTCACGCCCAATCGACGGTTGAACACACTGCGCATGTGCTGCGCATCGCGAAACCCGCACTGATAGGCCACGGTCTTCAGCGGTGCCGTGGTGCTTTCCAGCAGCACCCGCGCCGCGTCCACTCGCGCACTTTCGACGAACTCTGCCGGGGTGACCCGAGCCTCACGGGCGAACACCCGGGAGAAGTTGCGCGCGCTCATGTTCGCCGCATTCGCCAGATCGGCAATCGTCAGATCGCCGGTGAGGTTGGCCAGCACATACAACTGCACCATCGCCACCGCTGACGTCGGCTCCGCATGCGGTGTGAGGAACGGGCTGAACTGCGATTGCCCGCCCGCGCGCTGAGTGAACACCACCAGCCGCTTGGCCACACTCAGCGCCACCTCGGCGCCGTGATCGCGGGCCAGCAGGTACAGCGACAGATCGATCCCGGCGGTGACCCCGGCCGAGGTGTAGAGCGCACCGTCCTCGACGTACAGGCGATCGGCCTCGACCCGGGTTGATGGGCACAACTGCGCCAGGGCCTCGGCGTCGTTCCAGTGGGTGGTGACCGTGCGCCCTTCCAGCAGCCCCGCCCGCGCCAGCATGAACGCGCCGTTGCAGATCGAGCCGAAACGCCGTGCACGCGCGCAGGCCTCACGCAGCCAGATATCGAAAGGCTTGCCGAAATCCATGAACGGTAACTGCGGCCCGCCGGCCACCAGCAGCAGGTCATAAGCATCGTGCGCATCACTGAAGTGTCGGTGAGCGCTGAGGTTCAGGCCATTGGAGCAAGCCATCGGCCCACGTTCGAGGCCGATCACCTCCAACTGGTAGTGATCCTCGGGCGGCAGAAACCGGTTGGCCTCGGCGAACACATCCATCGGCCCGCTGACATCCAGCGCCTGCACGCCGGGGAATACCACGATGGCGATGGTTTTGTTCATAAGCCTCCAATGTCCTCAATGCCCTGGCAAACACAAATCCCTGTGGGAGCGGGCTTGCCTTGTTGATTGAGCCAATCCTGGCCAATCCTCGTTCAACAAGCGAGATTGGCACGATTTGCAGGTCGATTGGCAAGGATCGCAGCCATGCGTTGATTGTCCGTTTAGTGCCTCGGGGAACAGACTTTGCCCATCAACGCCACGACGGCGTTTTCGATGAGGATACCTTCATGAGCACGACCATTGCCGGCATCAAGATCCCCGACAGCGCCCTCGCCCGGGCCACCACCGAGTACATTCGCGACATTGAAACCGACCTGCTCTACCACCACTCGCGCCGGGTGTTTTTGTTCGGTGCGTTGAGCGGGGAGCGCCAGCAACTGCCTTACAACCCGGAGCTGCTTTACGTCGGCGCGATGTTCCACGACCTCGGTCTGGTCGAAGGCTATCGCAGTGACGACGAGCGCTTCGAAGTGGATGGCGCCAACGCGGCGGCGGCGTTTCTCAAGCCGTACGGGCTGAGCGATGACGACATCGAGCAGGTGTGGCTGTCGATTGCCCTGCACACCACACCGGGCGTGCCCAAGCATCTGCGTCCGACCGTGGCGCTGGTGACGGCGGGTGTCGAGATGGATGTGCTGGGCATGGATTACGCGGCATTCAGCAGCACCCAGCGCGAGGCGGTGGTGCATGCGCATCCACGCGGGGAAGGTTTCAAGGAGTGCATCATCTGTGCGTTTGCCGACGGCTTGCGCCATCGTCCGCAGACCACGTTTGGCAACGTGAAGACCGATGTGCTGAAGGATCAGGAGCCGGGGTTCAAGCCGATGAACTTTGTTGAAGTCATCCGCCAATCTCCCTGGACTGTATAAAACCAACTGTGGAGTGAGCGCTGTGGTGAGGGGATTTATCCCCGATGGACTGCGTAGCAGTCCCTACTTTCAGGATCAAAAGAGGGGCCGCTTCGCAACCCATCGGGGATAAATCCCCTCGCCACAAAAGCCCGCTCCCACATTTGGATTTGGGTTGGCCCTGAGAAAAAGTGGCCAACCCGATATGGCTTAAGCCGCTTCCGGCGCAGGCGCGCGGCGTACGTCCGGTTGCTTCCACGAATCGGCGGCGCCTTCTTCGATGGCTTGCTGGATGGCTTTCTTGCGCGCTTCTTCGGCACGGCGGCTGAAGAACCACACCAGGAACGTCACCAGCGACACCGCCAGCAGAATCAGACTGGCCACGGCGTTGATCTCAGGCTTCACGCCCAGACGTACCGCCGAGAACACTTCCATCGGCAGGGTGGTCGAGCCCGGGCCGGAAACGAAGCTCGCCAGCACCAGGTCGTCCAGCGACAGGGCGAACGACATCATCCCGCCCGCTGCCAGCGACGGCGCGATCATCGGGATGGTGATCAGGAAGAACACCTTCCACGGCCGCGCACCCAGATCCATCGCCGCCTCTTCGATCGACAGGTCCAGCTCACGCAGACGCGCCGACACCACCACCGCCACATACGCCGCACAGAACGTCGTGTGGGCGATCCAGATGGTGACGATGCCACGTTCCTGCGGCCAGCCGATCATCTGCGCCATCGCCACGAACAGCAGCAACAGCGACAGACCGGTGATCACTTCAGGCATCACCAGCGGCGCGGTGACCAGGCCACCGAACAGCGTGCGGCCCTTGAAGTGGGTGATGCGGGTCAGCACGAAGGCGGCCAGCGTACCCAGCGCCACGGCAGCAACTGCCGTGTAGCAGGCGATTTCCAGCGAGCGCACCACCGAGCCCATCAGTTGGGTGTTGTCGAGCAGGCCGACGTACCACTTCACCGACCAGCCACCCCACACCGTCACCAGTTTCGAGGCGTTGAACGAGTAAATCACCAGGATCAGCATCGGCGCGTAGATGAACAACAGACCCAGTACCAGCATCAGGCTGGAGAAACGGAAGTTCTTCATTCTTTGCCCTCCATTTCCTTGGCCTGACTGCGGTTGAACAGGATGATCGGCACAATCAGGATCGCCAGCATCACCACCGCCAGGGCGGACGCCACCGGCCAGTCACGGTTGTTGAAGAACTCTTGCCAGAGCACTTTACCGATCATCAGGGTTTCCGGGCCGCCGAGCAGTTCCGGGATCACGAACTCACCGACCACCGGGATGAACACCAGCATGCAGCCGGCGATGATCCCGTTCTTGGACAGTGGAATAGTGATTTTCCAGAAGCTGTTGAAGGTGCTCGAACCGAGGTCGGAAGCGGCTTCCAGCAGGCTGTGATCGTGCTTCACCAGGTTGGCGTACAACGGCAGGATCATGAACGGCAGGTACGAGTAAACCACGCCGATATACACCGCCAGGTTGGTGTTGAGGATCTGCAGCGGCTCGTCGATCAAGCCCATGCTCATCAGGAAACCGTTGAGCAGACCGTTGTTGCTGAGGATGCCCATCCACGCATAGACGCGGATCAGGATCGCGGTCCAGGTCGGCATCATGATCAGCAGCACCAGCACCGTCTGCAGCTCTTTACGGGCACTGGCGATGGCGTAGGCCATCGGGTAGCCGATCAGCAGACACAGCAGCGTGCTGAAAAACGCCATCTTCAGCGAGCCGAGGTAGGCGGCGATGTACAACTCGTCGTCGCCGAGCATCGCGTAGTTACCGAGGTTCAGCAGCAGTTGCAGCTTCTGCTCGGCGAAGGTGTAGATCTCGGTGTACGGCGGGATGGCCACGTCGGCTTCAGCGAAGCTGATCTTCAGGACGATGAAGAACGGCAGCATGAAGAACAGGAACAGCCAGATGAACGGAACCCCGATGACCAGTTGCCGGCCATTGGGAATTATTCGGTTGAGCCGTCGTTTGAACTTGCGCATGTTCATGAGCGAAGTACCACGCCGCTGTCGTCTTCCCACCACACGTAAACCTGATCGCCCCAGGTCGGACGCTGACCGCGACGTTCAGCGTTGGCAACGAACGACTGCACCAGTTTGCCGCTCGGCAATTCGACGTAGAACACCGAGTGACCGCCGAGGTAGGCGATGTCATGCACTTTGCCGCTCGACCAGTTGTATTCGCAGGTCGGCATTTCGGCGGTGACCAGCAGCTTCTCCGGACGAATCGCGTAGGTCACGGACTTGTCCTGCACCGAGGTGCTGATGCCGTGGCCGACGTAGATCTGCCGGTCGAGGTCCTTGCAGGTGATGGTCGCGTGGCCTTCGGCGTCGTCGATCACTTCGCCTTCGAAGATGTTCACGTTGCCGATGAATTCGCAGACCAGACGGCTGGTCGGGGTTTCGTAGATGTCGATCGGGCTGCCGATCTGGGCGATCCAGCCCAGGTGCATGATCGCGATGCGCTCGGCCATGGTCATGGCCTCTTCCTGGTCGTGGGTCACCATCACGCAGGTCACGCCGACGCGCTCGATGATCTCTACCAGCTCCAGTTGCATCTGCGAACGCAGTTTCTTGTCCAGTGCGCCCATCGGCTCGTCGAGCAGTAGCAGCTTCGGCCGCTTGGCCAAGGAGCGTGCCAGGGCCACACGCTGGCGCTGACCGCCCGACAGTTGATGCGGCTTGCGCTTGGCGTACTGGCTCATCTGCACCAGCTTGAGCATCTCGGCCACGCGCGCATCGATCTCGGCGTTGGGGATCTTGTCCTGCTTGAGGCCGAAGGCGATGTTCTGCGCCACGGTCATGTGCGGGAACAAGGCGTACGACTGGAACATCATGTTGATCGGTCGCTCGTACGGCGGCATGTCGGTGATGTCGACGCCGTCGAGGAAAATGCGCCCCTCCGTGGGCCGTTCGAACCCTGCCAGCATCCGCAGCAGAGTGGATTTGCCCGATCCCGAACCGCCGAGCAGGGCGAAGATCTCACCCTTCTTGATTTCCAGGGACACATCGTCCACGGCAATCGTCTCGTCGAACTTCTTCGTGACCCGGTCGATTTTGACCAACACCTGCTTAGGTGTCTGGTCGCCCTCGAGGGCTTTCTTATAGGCGCCGGAGGCAACTGCCATTTACGAAACTCCCAGAAAAAAACAGTGCAGTTCGCCCAACGCGGACGAACCCAGGATAGTTTGTGCCTTACTTGCCCGACTTGACCTTGGTCCAGCTACGGGTCATCAAACGCTGAATATTGGGTGGCAACTCGACCGACACGTAAGTCTTGTCGAGGACTGCTTGCGGTGGATAAACCGCTTCATCGGTGCGGATGGACTGTTCCATCAGCTTGTCCGACCCTGGGTTGGGGTTGGCGTAACCGACGTAATCACTGACCTGAGCGATCACCTCAGGTTTCAGCAAATAGTTGATGAAGGCGTGGGCCTCTTTGACGTTGGACGAGTCCTTCGGAATCGCCAGCATGTCGAACCACAGCGCGCCGCCTTCTTTCGGGATCGAGTAGGCGATGTTCACGCCCTTCTTGGCTTCTTCGGCACGGTGTTTGGCCTGGAAGATATCGCCGGAGAAGCCGATGGCTACGCAGATGTCGCCGTTGGCCAGATCACCGATGTATTTCGACGAGTGGAAGTAGGTCACATAAGGACGCACGGCCAGCAGTTTGTCGGTGGCCTTGGCGTAGTCCTTCGGATTGGTACTGTTGGCGTTCAGGCCCATGTAGTTGAGCACGGTCGGCATCATTTCATCGGCCGAGTCGAGGAACGCGACGCCACAGCTGTGCAGCTTCTTGATGTTCTCAGGCTCGAACAGCACGCTCCAGGAGTCAATCTTGTCGATGCCGAGCACCGCTTTGACTTTCTCGACGTTGTAGCCGATACCGTTGGTGCCCCACAGGTACGGCACGGCGTACTGGTTGCCCGGGTCGTTCTGTTCCAGGCGCTTGAGCAGCACCGGATCGAGATTCGCATAGTTCGGCAGTTGCGACCTGTCGAGCTTCTGGAACGCACCCGCCTTGATCTGCTTGCCGAGGAAGTGGTTCGACGGCACGACCACGTCGTAACCGGTACGCCCGGCCAGCAGCTTGCCTTCCAGGGTTTCGTTGGAATCAAACACGTCGTACACCGGTTTGATCCCGGTGGCTTTCTCGAAGTCGGCCAGGGTGGTCTCGCCGATGTAATCCGACCAGTTATAAATATGCACCGTACCGGCGGCCTGGGCTCCGACTGCGATCGTCAGGCCGGCAGTGGCCAGCAGGGCTTTGCGCAAAGAAGAAAAAATAGGCAAGTGGAGGTCCTCTAAATTAGTTGGGCCCAAGTTGCCCCGCGCTACATGACAGCCATGGCTGCCCGGCAACCAAACCGGCGCGCAACTTACCCTCGAAAAACCGTTCCAGCAAAACTTTCTGTCATTTAATTGATCCGCTGGTCGCCGTCACGGCGACGACGGCCAGCGGTTGTTGCCTCAAACCGGCTTATTTACCGGATTTGATCTTGGTCCAGCTGCGGGTCAGTTCACGCTGGGTAGCGGCCGGCAAGTCGGCGATCGCATACAGCTTGGCCTGCACGTCGGCTGGCGGGTAGATGCCTGGATCGGAGGTGATGTCCTTGTTCACGTACTGGGTCGCTTCGGCGTTACCGTTAGGGAAGCGCACAGCGTTGGTGATCTCGGCCATCACTTTCGGTTGCAGCAGGTAGTTCATGAACTTGTAGGCGCCGTCGATGTTTTCCGCATCTTTCGGAATCGCGACCATGTCATAGAAGCTGCCGGCACCTTCCTTCGGAATGGCATAGCTGACTTTGACCTTGTCACCGGCCTCGGCGGCACGCGACTTGGCCTGCTGCACGTCACCCGAGTAGCCGACCGCTACGCAGATGTTGCCGTTGGCCAGGTCCGAGATGTACTTGGAGGAGTGGAAGTAAGTGATCGAAGGACGAATCTTGAGGAACAGTTCCTCGGCTTTCTTGATGTCCTCTTTCTTCTGGCTGTCGGTTGGCAGGCCCAGGTAGTGCAGCGCGACCGGGAGCATTTCGGTCGGCGAGTCGAGGAAGCTCACACCGCAGCCCTTGAGCTTGGCGATGTTCTCCGGCTTGAGCAGAGTATCCCAGGAATCGATGGTGTCGACGCCCAGTGCAGCCTTGACCTTCTCCGGGTTGTAGCCGATGCCGATCGAGCCCCACATGTACGGGAAAGCGTGCTTGTTGTCCGGGTCACTGACCGAAACCGCCTTGAGCAGCGATTTGTTCAGGTTGCCGTAGTTGGACAGCTTGGACTTGTCCAGCTCCTGGTAAACGCCCGCCTTGATCTGCTTGGCCAGGAAGTTGTTCGACGGCACAACCACGTCGTAACCGGATTTGCCCGCCAGCAGTTTGGCTTCCAGGGTTTCGTTGCTGTCGAATACGTCGTAGACGACTTTGATCCCGGACTCTTTCTCGAAGTTGGCAATGGTGTCCGGAGCGATGTAGTCGGACCAGTTGTAGACGTGCAATACCTTGTCGTCCGCGTGGACCGCGCCCGCCATCATGCCCGCAACGGACAGCGCGAGAAGAGTCTTGCCAGCAAGCTTTTTACCTAATGCCTTCATGCGTCATGCTCCAAATTTTTCTTTTTTGAACCACTTTGTTCAGCGGCCGAACCCCGACAACTGGAACTGCGGCTAGTCTGGCAAGATCGGAGGCGGTCTTTCAAGAAAAGGCCAACCTTTCTGACACCTTCGAGCGAGAGCGCCGCAGCTCCCCCGCTCGAAGCCTAGCACTTAGGCCTGCAACGCACTGAGGGTCAGGTCCAGGCACTTGCGCGCCTTGGTCACCAGCTCATCGATCTCCGCCTTGCTGATCACCAGCGGCGGCGCAATGATCATGGTGTCGCCCACGGCGCGCATGATCAGGCCGTTATCGAAGCAGAACTGCCGGCAAATCATGCCCACGCCCTTGCCTTCGTAACGTTTGCGAGTGGCCTTGTCCTGCACCAGCTCGATCGCCCCCAGCAGCCCCACCCCGCGTACTTCACCCACCAACGGGTGATCGTTGAGTTCGCGCAGACGTTTCTGCAAATACGGTGCCGTTTCGTTATGCGCGTTCTCGATAATTTTCTCGTCGCGCAGAATCCGGATGTTTTCCAGCCCCACCGCCGCCGCCACCGGGTGCCCGGAGTAGGTGAAGCCGTGGTTGAAGTCGCCGCCTTCGTTGAGCACCTTCACCACTTCGTCACGCACGATCAGGCCACCCATCGGGATGTAGCCGGACGTCAGACCTTTGGCGATGGTCATCATGTCGGGTTTCAGGTCATAGAAATCCGAACCGAACCACTGACCGGTACGGCCGAAACCGCAGATCACTTCGTCGGCGACGAAGAGGATGTCGTACTTGGCGAGGATTTCCTTGATGCGCGGCCAGTAGGTGTCTGGCGGAATGATCACGCCGCCGGCGCCCTGGATCGGCTCGGCAATAAAGGCACCGACGTTGTCCACGCCGACTTCGAGAATTTTCTCTTCCAGTTGATTGGCCGCCCAGATGCCGAATTCTTCCGGCGACATGTCGCCGCCCTCGGCGAACCAGTACGGCTGTGCAATGTGGACGATGCCCGGGATCGGCAAATCGCCCTGCTCGTGCATATACGTCATGCCACCGAGGCTCGCACCCGCCACGGTCGAACCGTGGTAACCGTTCTTGCGGCTGATGATGACTTTCTTGTTCGGCTGGCCCTTGATCGCCCAGTAGTGGCGAACCATGCGCAGCATGGTGTCGTTGCCTTCGGAGCCGGAACCGGTGAAGAACACGTGGTTCATGCCTTCCGGCGCCACGTCGGCGATGGCCTTGGCCAGTTCCAGTGCCGGCGGGTGCGCGGTCTGGAAGAACAGGTTGTAGTAAGGCAGTTCGCGCATTTGTTTAGCGGCCGCGTCGGCCAGTTCATCGCGGCCATAACCGATCGCCACGCACCACAGACCCGCCATGCCATCGAGGATCTTGTTGCCCTCGCTGTCCCACAGGTACACGCCCTTGGCGTTGGTGATGATCCGTGGACCCTTCTCTTTCAGCTGTTTGAAGTCGCTGAACGGGGCCAGGTGGTGATCGCTGCTCAGGGCTTGCCACTCACGGGTTTGCGGGTTGTTGCTGGTCATGCCAATTCTCCTTGTTATCGGTGAAGGCGCGGCGGCTGGCCACCGCGCCCGGCGTATCAGACGGCGAAGAGCAGGTATTCACGCTCCCAGGAACTGATCACGCGCTTGAAGTTTTCATGCTCGGCCCGCTTGACCGCGACGTAGCCGGTGATGAAGGTCTTGCCCAGGTATTTCTCGATGGTCGCGCTGTTTTCCATACGCTCCAGCGCGTCCTCGATGGTCAGCGGCAGGCGCAGGTTGCGGCGTTCATAGCCACGGCCTACGACTGGCGCGCTCGGGTTCAGCCCCTCGACCATGCCGATGTAGCCGCAGAGCAGGCTCGCGGCAATCGCCAGGTACGGGTTGGCGTCGGCGCCCGGCAGGCGGTTTTCCACGCGACGGTTCTGCGGGCCGGCATCCGGGACGCGCAGGCCCACGGTGCGGTTCTCTTCGCCCCATTCGACGTTCACCGGCGCCGAGGTGTCCGGCAGGAAGCGGCGGAACGAGTTGACGTTCGGCGCAAACAGCGGCAGCAATTCCGGGATCAGTTTCTGCAAGCCACCGATGTGGTGCAGGAACAGCTGGCTCATGGTCCCGTCTTCATTGGAGAACACGTTCTTGCCGGTCTCGATGTCGATGATGCTCTGGTGCAAGTGCATGGCACTGCCCGGCTCGCCCGTCATCGGCTTGGCCATGAAGGTCGCGGCCACGTCGTGCTTGAGCGCGGCTTCGCGCATGGTGCGTTTGAACACCAGGATCTGGTCGGCCAGCGACAGTGCGTCGCCGTGACGGAAGTTGATTTCCATCTGCGCCGTGCCGTCTTCGTGGATCAGCGTATCGAGGTCCAGCTCCTGCAGTTCGCACCAGTCGTAGACGTCTTCGAACAGCGGATCGAATTCGTTCGCCGCTTCGATGGAGAACGACTGACGCCCGATTTCCGGACGCCCGGAGCGGCCGATCGGCGGCTGCAACGGATAGTCAGGGTCGTCACTGCGCTTGGTCAGGTAGAACTCCATCTCCGGCGCCACGATTGGCTGCCAGCCCTTGTCGGAATAGAGCTTCAGGACTTTCTTGAGGACGTTGCGCGGCGACAGCTCGATCGGGTTGCCTTGCTTGTCGTAGGTGTCGTGGATCACCTGAGCGGTCGGCTCGATGGCCCATGGCACCAGGTACACGGCGTTCTGGTCGGGACGGCAGATCATGTCGATGTCGGCCGGGTCGAGCAGTTCGTAATAGATGTCGTCTTCGACGTAGTCGCCAGTCACGGTCTGCAACAGAACACTTTCTGGCAGGCGCATGCCCTTCTCGGCGATGAACTTGTTGGTCGGCGAGATCTTGCCCCGGGTGATCCCGGTCAAGTCGCCGATCATGCATTCGACTTCTGTGATCTTGTGGTCTTTCAACCAATCGGTGAGCTGGTCGAGGTTGTTACTCATAAATGCCTCTGGGCTGAGTCTCCTGACATCGTGTCAGGCAAAGTTTGACGCCGTGGCGTCGCGTTAAAGGGGGCTTGCTTGCGCGCAGTACCGGCTTACGCCCGGCACCGCGCATCGACAATGAAAGAGGAGCTTACCTGCCCTTTACGCTGGCGTTGCATTTCCTGTGCACATTCAAGGCGTGCAGAATCGTGAGCACGGCTCGGGGAGCGGCACAGGCTTTGGGGCTCAAAGAGATCTATATTGAAAGGAAACGCCATAAACAGGATGCTGTCGCGTGCGTCCAGAATATCGGACGTTGCCGTTTGGCCTGATGCGCACGAGAACCTCGTCGACCCGCCGCGAGCCATGCTGGCTGCATTACGGACGGATTTGTCGCCACTGATGTGATGAGCATGCAGACCGGACTGTTGCGAGCAGTCGGTGATGCCGATTAACGGCAGGCGAGACATGAAGCACCCCGGTATTATTGCTGTTATGGGTTTGGTCGGAGCTTAGCCTTGTTCATTTTTTTACACAACACCCCCGTAAAAAATACAACACGGCCTGCTCAAGCCTGCGGGTGCCACGTGTTTCAAGGACAAAAAACCGCCCCAAAGTGCCCCATAAATGCCCTTGCAGCGCTTTTTTAGGGCAAAAAAGGCCTCGCTTGACTTCGGCAGGCCGTTCGGGTTGACTGAAACCAGAAAAGATCAATGATTGATATTTTTAACAACAAAGGTGTTGCATCATGTCGGTACCCCCGCGTGCCGTTCAGCTTAACGAAGCGAACGCGTTCCTTAAGGAACATCCTGAGGTTCTGTACGTTGACCTTCTGATTGCGGATATGAATGGTGTGGTGCGCGGCAAGCGCATCGAACGCACCAGCCTCCACAAGGTTTACGAGAAAGGCATAAACCTGCCGGCCTCTCTATTTGCTCTGGATATCAATGGTTCTACGGTGGAAAGCACCGGCCTGGGTCTGGACATCGGCGACGCCGACCGGATCTGCTATCCAATCCCCGATACCCTGTGCAACGAGCCATGGCAGAAGCGCCCTACCGCGCAACTGTTGATGACCATGCACGAACTCGAGGGTGACCCGTTCTTCGCCGATCCGCGCGAAGTGCTCCGTCAAGTTGTTGCAAAGTTTGACGAGCTGGGCTTGACCATCTGCGCCGCGTTCGAACTGGAGTTCTACCTGATCGACCAGGAAAACGTGAACGGCCGTCCACAGCCGCCACGCTCGCCGATCTCCGGCAAACGCCCGCACTCGACTCAGGTCTACCTGATCGACGACCTCGACGAATACGTCGACTGCCTCCAGGACATTCTGGAAGGTGCCAAGGAGCAAGGCATCCCCGCCGACGCCATCGTCAAGGAAAGTGCCCCGGCGCAGTTCGAAGTGAACCTGCACCACGTCGCCGACCCGATCAAGGCGTGCGACTACGCAGTCCTGCTCAAGCGTCTGATCAAGAACATCGCCTACGACCATGAAATGGACACCACCTTCATGGCCAAGCCGTATCCGGGCCAGGCGGGTAATGGTCTGCACGTCCATATCTCGGTGCTCGACAAAGATGGCAAGAACATCTTTGCAAGCGAGGATCCCGAGCAGAACGCCGCGCTGCGTCACGCGATCGGCGGTGTGCTCGAGACCCTGCCGGCGCAGATGGCTTTCCTCTGCCCGAACGTCAACTCGTACCGTCGCTTCGGCGCGCAGTTCTATGTGCCGAACTCGCCGTGCTGGGGCCTGGACAACCGCACCGTGGCGATCCGCGTACCGACCGGCTCTGCCGATGCCGTGCGTATCGAACACCGCGTGGCCGGCGCCGACGCCAACCCGTACCTGCTGATGGCTTCGGTCCTGGCCGGTGTGCATCACGGTCTGGTGAACAAGATCGAGCCAGGCGCTCCGGTCGAAGGCAACAGCTACGAGCAGAACGAACAAAGCCTGCCGAACAACTTGCGCGATGCCCTGCGCGAGCTGGACGACAGCGAGGTGATGGCCAAGTACATCGATCCGAAGTACATCGATATCTTCGTCGCCTGCAAGGAAAGCGAGCTGGAGGAGTTCGAACACTCCATCTCCGACCTTGAGTACAACTGGTATCTGCATACCGTTTAAGCGAATTGCGACCAGATAAAACGCCGTCGGCTGTCTTGGCCCACGGCGTTTTTTTTATGGCCGAATTCTGATCTGAATGGCCGCCTGCGGCGGTTCGGGAGCAAGCCCCCTCCCACAGGGGATCTACAGCGCATGGAGATCTTTTGTACGCAGAAGATCAACTGTGGGAGGGGGCTTGCTCCCGAAGGCGTCCTGGCAGACAACACACGGCTCGGCTCGTACAATGCCCGCTGCCCCGCAGGAGACTTCCATGACGCGTCCCGCCACCGTTCGCAAACCCCGTGCCCGCAGCCAGGCGCGGATCGACTCGATACTCGACGCCGCGCGTACGCTGCTGGCCGCCGAGGGTGTGGCCAGTCTGTCGATCTACAGCGTCGCCGAACGCGCGCAGATTCCGCCGTCCTCCGTGTATCACTTCTTCGCCAGCGTCCCGGCGCTGCTCGAAGCCTTGACTGCCGATGTGCACGCAGCCTTCCGCGCCTGCCTGCAAGCGCCGATCGATCACGAGGCGCTGCGCGACTGGCGTGACCTGTCGCGGCTGGTCGAGCAGCGCATGCTGGAGATCTATGACGAAGACGCCGCCGCCCGCCAGCTGATCCTCGCCCAGCACGGCCTCACCGAAGTGACCCAGGCCGACCGCCAGCACGACATCGAACTCGGCGACCTGATGCACAAACTGTTCGACCATCACTTCGAATTGCCACGCCTGCCCAGCGATGTCGATGTGTTCGCGCTGGCGATGGAACTGGGCGACCGCGTGTATGCGCGCTCGGTGCAGCAACACGGGCAGATCACCCCGCGCATGGCCGAGGAAGGGATGCGGGTGTTTGATGCCTATATCGGCCTGTATCTGCCGCCGTATCTACCCAAGAGAGTTCTCTAGCGCATTCACCGGCCCCTTCGCGAGCAAGCCCGCTCCCACAGGGGAACGCATTCCAAATGTAGGAGTGAGCCTGCTCGCGATGGCAGCGCCGCCGATTCAAATCCGTGCACAAAAAGAAAAACCCCGAAGGGCTCACGCCCTCCGGGGTTTGTTTTTTTCCACAGGCTTACAACTTGGCGATCGACACCTCGGTGGATTTCACGAAGGCGATCACCTCACTGCCCACCACCAGTTCCAGCTCCTTGACCGAGCGGGTGGTGATCACTGAAGTGACGATGCCGGAAGCGGTCTGCACGTCGATTTCCGACAGTACGTCGCCGAGAACGATCTCCTTGATCGAGCCTTTGAACTGGTTGCGCACGTTGATGGCTTTGATAGTCATGGCTTTGATTCCTGTCGTTGGTTGTAACTTGAGTTATTGAGCCCAACGCAATTGCGTAGGCAGTGGTGAAACAGGTTCCGGCTCCGGCGGCTCGCCGGGCAGGGACAGAACACGGTTGAGCACTTCGGTTTCCAGCGCCGCCAGTCGGTGCGATCCGCGCACTCGCGGACGGGGCAACTCCACTTGCAGGTCGAGGCCGACTTCACCGTCCTCGATCAGAATCACCCGGTCGGCGATCGCCACCGCTTCGCTGACGTCGTGGGTCACCAACAGCACGGTGAACCCATGCTTCTGCCAGAGGCGTTCGATCAGTTGCTGCATCTCGATCCGGGTCAGCGCATCCAGCGCACCCAGCGGCTCGTCGAGCAGCAACAGGCGCGGTTGGTGGATCAGCGCCCGGGCCAGCGCCACGCGCTGCTTCTGCCCACCGGACAAGGCTGCCGGCCATTCATGGGCGCGATCCGCCAGACCGACGGATTCCAGCGCTTCCAGTGCTTGCGGGCGCCAGTTGCCTTTAAGGCCGAGACCGACGTTGTCGATGATCTTTTTCCACGGCAGCAGCCGTGCCTCCTGGAACATCAGCCGGGTGTCTTCCCGCGCATCGCTGAGCCGTGCGGCACCGGCCAGCAGGTCGCCGCCAGTCGGTTGATCGAGGCCGGCGAGCAAGCGCAGGAAGGTGCTCTTGCCGCACCCGCTGCGCCCGACCACGGCGACGAATTGCCCCGCCGGAATGTGTAGGTCGATGTCGCGCAGCACCCGCCGCGCACCGAAGGTTTTCTGCAGATTGCGCACCACCAGCGGGATCCCGCGCAGCAGGCGTGGAGGTTGTTGAGCGGTCATGCCGCACCTCCCTTGGCCACCTGATACGCCGGATGCCAGCGCAGCCACACACGCTCAAGTCCACGGGCGGCGAGGTCAGCGAGCTTGCCGAGTACCGCGTAAAGCAGGATCGCCAGCACCACCACATCGGTCTGCAAAAACTCGCGGGCGTTCATCGCCAGATAGCCGATGCCGGAGCTGGCCGAGATGGTTTCGGCGACTATCAGCGTCAACCACATGAAACCCAGGGCGAAGCGCACCCCGACCAGAATCGAAGGCAGCGCGCCCGGCAGAATCACCTGCCAGAACAGGCTGAAACCGCTCAAGCCATAACTGCGCGCCATCTCCACCAGCGCCGGATCGACGTTACGGATGCCGTGATAGGTGTTGAGGTAAATCGGGAACAACGTGCCCAGTGCGACCAGGAAAATCTTCGCCGACTCGTCGATGCCGAACCACAGGATCACCAGTGGAATCAGCGCCAGGTGCGGCACGTTGCGGATCATCTGTACCGAGCTGTCGAGCAGGCGTTCGCCCCACTTCGACAGGCCGGTGATGAAACCCAGCGCCAGACCGATGCTGCCACCGATGGTGAAGCCCAGCGCCGCGCGCCAGCCGCTGATTGCCAGGTGGGTCCAGATCTCGCCGCTGCGCACCAGACTGACACCGGCCTCGATCACTGCCACCGGTGCCGGCAGGATCCGCGTCGACAACCAACCGGCCGACACCGACAACTGCCACACCGCCAGCAGGAGCACCGGCAACGCCCAGGGCGCGAGGCTGTGGATAATTTTCTTCATGGCGCGCCTCAGCTCTGCGACGCGGCTTTGGGAAGAATGTCGTTGGCCACCATCTCGCCGAACGGGCTCACGTAACCGGCGCTTTTTGGCAGTTCCGGGCGCTCGATGTCGAGGTGCGGGAACAGCAGTTCAGCGACGCGATACGACTCTTCGAGGTGTGGATAACCGGAGAAGATGAACGTATCGATGCCCAGATCCGCGTACTCCTTCACGCGGGCGGCCACGGTCGGGCCATCGCCGACCAGTGCAGTACCGGCACCGCCACGCACCAGACCGACGCCGGCCCACAGATTCGGGCTGACTTCGAGGTTGTCGCGACTGCCGCCGTGCAGCGCCGCCATGCGTTGCTGGCCGACCGAATCGAAGCGCGCCAGCGATGCCTGCGCACGCTTGATGGTGTCGTCGTCCAGATGCGAGATCAGCCGGTCTGCCGCTTGCCAGGCTTCGGCGTTGGTTTCCCGCACGATCACATGCAGACGAATGCCGAAGCGCACGGTACGCCCGAGCTTGGCGGCTTTGGCGCGCACCTGCTCGATCTTCTCGGCGACGGCCGCTGGCGGCTCGCCCCAGGTCAGCACCATCTCGACCTGTTCGGCGGCCAGATCCTGCGCCGCTTCCGACGAGCCGCCGAAGTACAGCGGCGGACGCGGTTGCTGGATCGGCGGATAGAGCAGCTTGGCGCCTTTCACGCTGATGTGTTCGCCGTCGTAATCGACGGTTTCGCCTTCCAGCACCCGACGCCAGATGCGGGTGAATTCCACCGAGGCTTGATAGCGCTCTTCGTGGTTGAGGAACAGACCATCACCGGCCAACTCTTCCGGATCGCCACCGGTCACCAGGTTGAACAGCGCACGACCGCCGGACAGACGATCCAGCGTAGCTGCCTGCCGCGCCGCCACCGTCGGGGAAATGATCCCGGGGCGCAGGGCGACAAGGAACTTCAGACGCTGGGTCACCGGGATCAGCGACGCGGCGACCAGCCACGAGTCTTCGCAGGAGCGGCCGGTGGGAATCAGCACGCCGCCAAAACCCAGACGATCCGCCGCTTGCGCGACCTGTTGCAGATAACCGTGGTCAACGGCGCGTGCGCCTTCGGCGGTGCCAAGGTAATGGCCGTCGCCGTGGGTAGGCAGGAACCAGAAGATGTTGAGGCTCATGGAGTGGTCTCCTTGGGGATTCGATTTACTGGGCTTGGGTAACCGAGCTTTGGGCCACAGCGGCCGGTGGTGTCCAGATCACATCCTTGATGCTCAACGGCTTGGGAATCAGCTTGAGCTGGTAGAAGGTGTCGGCGATTTTCTGTTGCGCGGCGACCACGTCCGGGGTCAGGAACAGCGCACCGTAGCCCTGGCGTTTCACCGAGGTCAGGGTGATCTCCGGCGACAGGCCGAGCAGCGGCGCGACCTGTTGGGTCACGTCCTGCGGGTTGGCCTTGGACCACTCGCCCACCGCGCGCACTTCCTCGACGAGGGTCTTGATCACCTCGGGATTTTTCTGCGCGTAAGGTTTGGTCGCGAGATAGAACTGGTGGTTGTCGACGATGCCTTTGCCGTCACGCAGGGTGTGCGCCTGCAGCTGGTTTTCGGCAGCGGCCTGGTACGGATCCCAGATCACCCAGGCATCGACGCTGCCACGCTCGAACGCGGCGCGGGCATCGGCCGGCGGCAGGAATACGGTCTGGATATCGGAGTATTTGAGACCGGCGTCTTCCAGCGCGCGCACCAGCAGGTAGTGCACGTTGGAGCCTTTGTTCAGGGCGACTTTCTTGCCCTTCAGATCGGCCACCGATTTGATCGGCGAGTCTTTCGGCACAAGGATCGCTTCGCTGGTCGGTGCTGGCGGTTCGTAGGCAACGTAGAGCAGATCGGCGCCCGCCGCTTGGGCAAACACTGGTGGCGTCTCACCGGTGACGCCGAAGTCGATCGAGCCGACGTTCAGGCCCTCGAGCAGTTGTGGGCCGCCGGGGAATTCAGTCCATTGCACGTCCACGCCTTGTGCGGCCAGACGCTTTTCCAGAGTGCCTTTGGCTTTGAGCAGCACCAGCGTGCCGTATTTTTGATAACCGATCCGCAAGGTCTCGGCTTGAGCTTGAGTAATGGCGCCGAAGGACACAGCCGCAGCAAACAGAGCGACCAGACCGCGACGCAAAAATACAGTGCGCATAGCGCTCTCCTTTTTGCTGTTGGGTTGTGGCTGCACCTGCTTGCCCGTTGGCGGGCGAGTAAGGCCAGTACTTCAATTCCGGTGAGGCTTAAATGCTCCAGCGAGCACTCAACAAACGTTCATTCAACAGCCCCGGCTCCAGCGGCTTCGGCCGGCGAGCCATGGCACTGACAAACTGATCCAGCGCTTCATGCAGACGCTGCTCCAGCGCGGGTGCCAGTTGCGCCGCGGCACTGCCTTCGCCGTAAGCGATCTGGCTGTCCTCGGCAAAAATTCCTTGCAGCATTTCCTGCGCCTTCAATGCCGACAGAACCGGTTTGAGCGCGTAATCGACCACCAGCATGTGGGCGATACTGCCGCCCGTGGCCATCGGCAAAACGATCTTGTGGTTCAGGGCGCGTTCCGGCAGCAGATCCAGTACGGTTTTCAGCGCACCGGAAAACGACGCCTTGTACACCGGCGTGGCGATCAGCAGGCCATCGGCGTTTTCAATCTGCGCCAGCAGGTCGAGTACTTTCGGGCTATCGAAGCGGGCATGGAGCAGATCTTCGGCCGGGAAGTCCCGCACCTGATAACTCACCACTTCGACCCCTTGCTGCCGCAACCAGTGTTGCGAGCGTTCCAGCAGCACCCCGGAACGGGAGCGCAGGCTGGGACTGCCACCGAGTGAGACGACCAGCATTCAGACGATTCCTTACGCGTTACAGGCGATTCGCGGGTTGCGATCTCGCTTCGATGGGAGTGACCTTACCAGCTGATTTATATATCCATAAATCATATTTATTCATTTGGTTATGCGTTTTAGAGATATGTTATTTGCTTTGTTCCGGGCAAAAAAACAGGCCGTGAAAACGGCCTGAAATTCCCTGCTTTGTGGTTCTGAATTTTGTGTCGGCTGTGCCGACGCCTTCGCGAGCAAGCCCGCTCCCACATTTGGAATGCGTTCCCCTGTGGGAGCGGGCTTGCTCGCGAAGGCGGCGGTAGCTACAGCCCAAATTTCACTGATTCACTTGTTCGGTTGCGGCGTCAGACGCAGGTACGGCTTCACGGCGCGATAACCTTTCGGGAAACGCCGCTTGATCTCTTCCTCATCCTTCAACGACGGCACGATCACCACTTCATCACCGTCCTGCCAGTTGGCCGGGGTCGCCACCTTGTAGTTGTCGGTGAGTTGCAGCGAATCGATCACCCGCAGGATCTCGTGGAAGTTGCGCCCGGTACTCGCCGGGTAGGTGATGGTCAGGCGAATCTTCTTGTTCGGATCGATCACGAACAGCGAACGTACGGTCAGGGTGTCGTTGGCGTTCGGATGGATCAGGTCGTAGAGGTCGGAAACCTTGCGATCGGCGTCGGCCAGGATCGGGAAGTTGACGAGGGTGTTCTGGGTTTCGTTGATGTCCTCAATCCACTTGTGGTGCGAGTCCACCGGGTCAACCGACAAGGCGATGGCTTTGACCCCGCGCTTGCTGAACTCATCCTTGAGCTTGGCGGTGAAGCCCAGCTCGGTGGTGCACACCGGGGTGAAGTCGGCCGGGTGGGAGAACAGCACGCCCCAGCTATCGCCCAGCCACTCGTGAAAACGAATCTTGCCGGCGCTGGAATCCTGTTCGAAGTCGGGGGCGATGTCGCCGAGTCTGAGGCTCATGGTGCTGCTCCTGATGAGTTGTTGGAGAACTCAACTGTAGCTCGGGATTCGACATCATGAAAAAGAATAAATAAATAGATATCTAGAATCTAAAGGAATATTAAACATCGTTCACTGGACGCTCGACGGCATCGCGACGAACATCGTTCTCAAGGTTCGAGAAGGCCTTGAGTTGTTGCAAAGAGGGAATTTCGGGACAGGCTTACGGGGGTGAGCCTGACTCGAAAACGCAAAAGCCCCGTCCGGCACGGTGCCGGACGGGGCTTTTTTTTACATCAGCAGTTTGAACGCGCTATTACAGCAGCGGGATCGAGTAGCTGACGATCAGGCGGTTTTCGTCCTGGGAACGGGTGTTCGCCAGATCGGTACGCCACATCGCGTTTTTCCAGGCTACGCCGAGGTTCTTCAGCGGGCCTTCCGGGATTACGTAACCGATGGTCAGGTCGCGTTCCCACTCCATCTTGTCGCCCAGCGGGGTGTCGATGTTATCGCCACGCAGGTAGATCACGTTGGCGGTCAGGCCAGGAACGCCGATCTTGGCGAAATCGTAGCCGTAGCGAGCCTGCCAGGTTCGCTCACCGGCGCGACCGAACTTCTGGATCTGCATGTCGGTGATGGTGCTGTTGGACGAGCCGTCACCCTGGTTCAGCCAAGGGAAGTCGCTGTCGCCGTTGGTGTACTGGTAACCCGCACCGAAGGTGTGACCTTCAACCGAGTACAAAGCCAGGTAGCTGTACAGGTTGTTGTCGACTTTGCCCTTGGTGGTAGTGCCACCGTAGTAACCGCTGGTGTAGTAAGCGGCAGTGTCACCGTTGGCACCGTTGTCACGGCTGCGGTAGTAACGCAGGTCACTTTTCAGTACGCCCGGGCCGATTGCCCAGTTATGTACCAGACCCAGGAAGTTCTGCGAGTAGAAGTCCTTCAGCTCGCCGTAGTAGTACGAGGCGGTCAGGTCTTTGGTGATTTTGTAGTCAGCGCCGCCGTAGTAGAACTTGTTGCTGAATTTGCCAGCATCATAGTTCGAGTTTTGGTTTGCACCGGCAATCGACATGTTTTCGTTGTTGCTGGAGTTACGACCCTTCACGGCCTCAACCTGACCGGCAGTCAGTGTCAGGTCCTTGATTTCGTTCGAAGTGATCGCCGCACCCTGGAAGGTTTGTGGCAGCAGACGACCATCGTTGTACTTGATGACCGGGTTGTTCGGCAGCAGAGTACCGACCTTCAGCTCGGTTTGAGAGACTTTGACCTTGCCGGTCAGGCCCAGGCTGGCGAAATCATCTACAGCACGGTCGCCATCGCTTGGGAATACAGTACCGCCCGAAGCAGTACCGGTGTAGTTGCCATGGGTACCGCGACCGGAGTCCAGACGCACGCCATACAGGCCGATAGCATCAACACCGAACTGAACGGTGCCTTGGGTGTAACCGGAGATGAAGCGCAGATCGAAACCCTGGCCCCATTCGGAGTTCTGACTGCGGGTGTTCGACGTCTTCGATGGCGTGCCATCACGGTTGTCGGTGTCGATGTAGAAGTTGCGCAGGCCCAGAGTGGCCTTGCTGTCTTCGATGAAACCGGCGGCGCCTGCCTGCTGCGCCAAAACCCCTACGGCCACAGCCAGGGCCAAGGTGGACTTGTTCATGTAAAGCTCCTCTCGTTTCTAATTCTTGTGTTCCTGGTCCTGGTCGAATGCCCGGATCCGTAGGTTCGCGATTAGCGCCAGAGCGTGACTGACAAGTCAATCGTAACCTTGTGTGTCTACGACCAAGGTCTAATCGCAGTATTTGGGTCCCTGCACAGTACTGACTTTCCTGATAACCCCAAAAAGAATTATTTCATTCTTTTTTATACTATCTAGCTATATGGCCCAGTAATGGCCACCTGCAGCGCAACACAGGATATCGGCTACTAAGCTAATTACTAAATGGTATTTGTTCGCCCTTTTTTAGATCGCTTAGCGTTGACGTATGCAAATCACGTCAAACCCTATCCAAAAGGCGACGCCATCATGGCCAAACGGGCACTATCTAGTCAATTTGTTACAGTTTGTGTGTCAGCGATAATTTCTTTCTCCGCTCAAGCCGCCAACCTCACGGTGGGTTATCAAACCGGTATCGACCCGAGCAAAGTCCCTCAGGCCGACGGTACTTACGAAACCACCATCGGCCAGAAGATCGACTGGCGACGCTTCAATAGTGGCCCGGAAGTTGTGACAGCCATCGCATCGGGCGATGTGCAGATCGGCAATCTCGGCTCCAGCCCTTTGGCAGCGGCCGCCTCACGCAATCTGCCGATCGTCGCCTTCATTGTTTCAGCGCAGATCAATGCCGCCGAGGCCTTGGTGGTGCGTAATGGCAGCGGCATCAATAGCCCTCAGGATCTGGTCGGCAAGACCATCGCCACGCCCTTCGTTTCCACGTCCCATTACAGCCTGCTCGGCGCACTCAAGCACTGGGGCCTGGACACCTCGAAAGTCAAAGTGGTGAACCTGCAACCGGCGGAAATCGCTGCGGCATGGAAGCGTGGCGACATCGACGGCGCATTTGTCTGGTCACCGGCACTGGGCGAAATCCGCAAGACCGGCAAGACCCTGACCGATGCTGCACAAGTCGGCCAATGGGGCGCCCCGACGTTCGAAGTCTGGGTCGCACGCAAGGACTACGCCGAGAAGCATCCTGAGGTGGTGGCCAAATTTGCCAAGGTCACTCTAGACGCGTTTGCCGATTACGCCAGCCATAAAGACAGCTGGACCGCCGAATCCGAGCCGGTACAGAAAATCGCCAAATTGACCGGTGCCAACGCCGCCGATGTGCCGGAACTGCTCGCCGGTTCGGCGTTCCCGGACGCCAAGGCGCAGCAATCCACCGCGTTGCTGGACGGCGGCACGGCGAAGGCGATTGGTGAAACCGCGAAGTTTTTGAAGGAACAGGGCAAGGTTGAAACGGTGCTGCCGGACTATTCGCCGTATGTCAGCGCGAAGTTTGTAACTGAATAAAGATACATATGTGGCGAGGGAGCTTGCTCCCGCTGGAGGCCGAAGGACTCCCAATTCCGGCAAACACCGGTTTGGGGCCGCTTCGCAGCCCAGCGGGAGCAAGCTCCCTCACCACAAGAATCACTCGCTAATCGTCAGAGGGTCTTTTCGAAGATCTTCGAGTTGCGCTGATAGTTGTACAGCGACGCCCGCGCCGCCGGCAGGCGCTCGACGCTGCTAGGCTCGAAGCCACGCTCGCGGAACCAGTGCGCCGTGCGGGTAGTGAGGACGAACAGGGTCTTCAACCCTTGCGCCCGGGCACGGGTCTCGATGCGCTCAAGCAGCTCATCGCCGCGACCACCATGGCGATACTCCGGATTCACCGCCAGGCACGCCAGCTCACCGGCATCCGAATCGGCGATCTGATACAGCGCCGCACAGGCGATGATCATCCCTTCACGCTCGACCACGCTGAACTGCTCGATCTCGCGCTCCAGCACTTCGCGCGAACGGCGCACCAGAATCCCCTGCTCTTCCAGCGGACTGATCAGGTCAAGCAAACCGCCGACGTCTTCAATCGCCGCCTCGCGCACCAGTTCGAATTGCTCCTGGGCCACCAGCGTACCGCCACCGTCACGGGTGAACAGTTCGGTCAGCAGCGCACCGTCCTCGGCATAACTGACGATATGGCTGCGCGCCACGCCGCCACGGCAGGCTTCGGCGGCGGCATCCAGCAATTCCGCCTGATAGTTGTTGCCCAGACGTTGCAAATGCGCCGGCACCTGCTGCGGACGCAGTTCGCGCACCAGTTTGCCGTTCTCGTCGATCAGACCGAGGTCGGCGCCGAACAGCAGCAGCTTGTCGGCACCGAGGTCGATGGCGGCGCGGGTAGCGACGTCTTCGCAGGCCAGATTGAAAATTTCACCGGTCGGCGAATAACCCAGCGGCGATAGCAGCACGATCGAACGCTCGTCCAGCAGACGGTTGATACCTTTGCGATCGACCCGGCGCACTTCGCCGGTGTGGTGATAGTCGACGCCTTCGAGCACGCCGATCGGCCGCGCGGTCACCAGGTTGCCGCTGGCCACGCGCAGACGCGAACCCTGCATCGGCGACGAAGCCATGTCCATCGACAGCCGCGCTTCGATGGCGATGCGCAACTGGCCGACCGCGTCGATCACACATTCCAGCGTCGCCGCGTCGGTGATGCGCATGCCGTGATGGTAGTGCGGAGTCAGGCCGCGGGCGGCGAGACGGGTTTCAATCTGCGGGCGCGAACCGTGGACCAGCACCAGGCGCACCCCGAGGCTGTGCAACAGCACCAGGTCGTGGACGATATTGCCGAAGTTCGGATGCTCCACGCCGTCGCCGGGCAGCATGACGACGAAGGTGCAGTCGCGGTGGGCATTGATGTAAGGGGACGCGTGACGAAGCCAATTAACGTATTCGGGCATGAACCTGGGCCTGTAATAAATAGCAGCCGGAAAAAGGGCGAAACGGAAAACGCACAGCGGGCTGATGGTTATCGTCGGAACAGGCTTGGCGACACGCGCGCTCTCCTCATGAATACGGGTTGGGGTGCTGGCAATTTACAGCGTTTGGTCAGACAAAACACAATCCCTGTGGGAGCGAGCTTGCTCGCGAAAGCGGTGTATCAGATACATCAATGTCGACTGACCCGACGCCTTCGCGAGCAAGCTCGCTCCCACATCGACATTGTTCAATTCATAGAACTTTGTCCGGGCTCAGGCAGTAATGTTCAATCAACTGCCGCAATAGATGCACGGTAGGCTGCAAACGTGACATTTCAAGGTATTCGCCGGGCTGGTGCGCACAGGCAATGTCGCCGGGGCCGAGCACGATGGTTTCGCAACCCAGGCGCTGAAGATAAGGCGCTTCGGTGCCGAACGCTACTGCTTCGGCACTGTGACCGGTGAGCTTTTCGGCGATGCGCACCAATTCGGTGTCTGCGGCCTGCTCGAATGGCGGCACTTCCGGGAACAACGGCTTGTAATCGATCTTCACCTGATGCCGTTCGGCCACCGGATTGAGCTTGCGCAGGATTTCCGCACGCAGGACATTGGGGTCCATGCCCGGCAGCGGACGCAGGTCGAACTCCAGTGAACACTGGCCGCAAATGCGATTCGGGTTGTCGCCGCCATGAATACAGCCGAAGTTCATGGTCGGTTGCGGCACGCTGAACTGCGGGTTGTTGAATTCACGCTGCCACAACAGACGCAAACCGCGCAGTTCGCCGATGGCATCATGCATCGCTTCGAGGGCGCTGTGGCCCAGGCGCGGATCCGACGAATGGCCGCTTTGCCCGAGGATGTCGATGCGCTCCATCATCACACCTTTATGCAGGCGGATCGGTTTGAGCCCGGTCGGCTCGCCGATCACCGCCGCACGCCCCAGCGGCTTGCCGGCCTCGGCCAGTGCCCGGGCACCGGACATCGAGCTTTCTTCATCGCAGGTGGCGAGGATCAGCAGCGGTTGCTTGAACGGTTGATCGAGCAGCGGCTGCACGGCCTCGATGATCAGTGCGAAAAACCCCTTCATGTCGCAACTGCCCAGCCCGACCCAGCGGCCGTCGACCTCGGTGAGTTTCAGCGGATCGGTCTGCCACAGCGCATCGTCGTACGGCACCGTGTCGCTGTGCCCGGCCAATACCAGACCGCCGGGGCCGCTGCCGAAACTGGCGAGCAGGTTGAATTTGCCAGCGCTGACCTGCTGGATATCGCAGCTGAAGCCCAGATCGCCCAGCCAACCGGCAAGCAAATCGATCACCGCCCGGTTGGACTGATCCAGGCTCGGTTGGGTGCAACTGACCGACGGTGCGGCGATCAGTGCAGCGAACTGGTCTTGCATGGATGGCAAAGGCATCGCTGACTCCAACTCCCGATTTGAAGTCCATCATAGAGCCATCCGGCGCTCGGAATAAACCGCCGCAGGGCGTAGGAAGTTTGAGTCCTGTACACTGCACGGCCTTGGCAGCCACACATTCCCCCGGCTGCGCTCCCGATCCTGGATTTTCCGGCCATGCAGAAAGAAACCGAAATCAAACTCCGCGTCAGCCGCGAAACCCTCGCTGCCCTGCGCGAGCACCCGCTACTGAAGAAACGCAACAAAAATGGCTGGGAACGCCGTGAGTTGATGAACCAGTACTTCGACACCCCCGAGCGCGATCTGGCTCAAGCCAAAGTCGCCCTGCGCCTGCGCAAGGACGGTGATGAAGTAATTCAGACCCTCAAGACCCGTGGTCAGAGTGTTGCCGGTCTGTCCGAGCGTAACGAGTACGACTGGAAGTTGCCCAAAGCCAAGCTCGACGTGAAGAAACTCGACGGCGAATGCTGGCCCGAGTCGCTGGCCGAGCTGGACAAGAAAACCCTGAAGCCGATCTTCACCACCGATTTCGTCCGCGAGCGCGCGGAAATCGCCTGGGGCCGCGGCAAGGCCAAAGTGGTTATTGAAGCCGCGCTGGACCTCGGTCACGTGGTGGTCGGCAAACAGAAAGAAGAAATCTGTGAGCTGGAACTGGAACTGCGCGAAGGCGAGCCTGCCGCGCTGCTGGAACTGGCCGCCGAACTGGCCGAGACCCTGGCCCTGATGCCGTGCGACATCAGCAAGGCCGAGCGCGGCTACCGTCTGTACGACGCCAACAGCTACTCGCTGAGCCTGCCGGCGCCGCAACTGACTCCGGAAACCCAACTCGACGACGCCTTCGCCGCGCTGGGCTGGCACTTGCTCGGCAGCAGCCAGCGTCTGGCTGAACAGTATCGTTTCAACGGCCACTGGCGCCTGCTGCAGGACTGGGTCGAGAACCTTGCGGAAATGCGCGCCCTGCTCAGCAGCCTCGGCCAGGCCGCACCGCGTCCGGCCACTCACGACCTGCGCGTGGCGCTGGACGCATTGCTCGAAGACTGGCGCCCGCTGGTTCAGGTCGGCATCGAAGACGAAGACGTGCGCAAAGCGGCGCCGGAACAGTTCCTTGAGGAGCTGGAAGACCCGCGTTGGGGTCTGTTCTCGCTGACTGCGTCGCGCTGGTTGCTGGCCCGCACCTGGACCGCCGAGCGCAACACCCGCGGCAACCGCCAGGGCGCCGCGCAACTGCACAGCTGGCTGCCGCGCCTGCTCGGCGAGGAAGCCACGTCCCTGCAACTGCAGCGTTATCAGCAGCAGCCGGAAGATCTGGCCGAGCAACTGCCGCGCATCGAACGCATCCAGGTCTGGCTGCACCATGCGCGTAACGTGCTGGAGATCGCGGAAATGGATCGCCTGTACGGCGAGCTGAACAAACTGGCGCAACTGGCCAACGAACCGACGATCACTGACGAACTGCTCGATGCGCGCAAGCAGCAGGCGATTGCGGTTTACCAGAATCGTGCGTGGAAAATGCTGCTGCGCATGTAATGCTCAGCAACACCTGAAAACTGTGGCGAGGGAGCTTGCTCCCGCTGGAGGCCGAAGGACTCCCGATTCCTGCAATTGCAGATTTTGGGGCCGCTTCGCAGCCCAGCGGGAGCAAGCTCCCTCGCCACAGAGGCCATCCGTGCTAGACCGGGAGGCTGGTCGTCGACTTGATCTCCGACAACGCCACAATCGAGTTCACTTCCTGAATCCCCGGCACCAGCGACAGCTTCTCGAAAAAAAACCGCTCATACGCCTCGATGTCCGCCGCGACAATCCGCAACAGAAAATCCACCGCGCCCATCAGCACATAACACTCCAGCACTTCCGGAAAACCGCGAATCGCCTCGGTGAATTCGGTGAAGTTCGAACGCCCGTGGGCGTTGAGTTTGATCTCGGCGAAGATCTGCGTGTTCAGGCCGATCTTCTTGCGCTCAAGCAAGGTCACCTGCCCGCGAATGATCCCCTCCTCCTTCATCCGCTGAATCCGCCGCCAGCACGGCGATTGCGACAGCCCCACCAGCTCGGCGATCTGCGCGCTGGACAGTGACGCATCCTCTTGCAGCAGGGCGAGAATCCGCCGGTCGTAGCTGTCCAGCTCGCTATGCATAACCAATCCTCAAAATAATCTTTTTGCGAATCGTTCCAGTCGAGCAATCCGCGAATCCGCTCATCTTAGACAAGAAATGCCCGACACCGAATGTAAAAATTCCTCCACTGACTCTGGAGACCGGACATGCCTCACCTCGAAGCCGTGAATACCCCTGCGCCCCGCGCCGATGTGTGGAACGTCAACAACGCCCACTGTTGTGCGCGTTATCAGCTGCTCGCCGAAGCCGAGCCGGATCTGCTGGTGCGGGTGCTGAACCTGTTCGCGCTGCAGTTCCTCACACCGCAGCAGGTCCACGCCGAACGGCTCGACGATCTGCTGTCGATCGACATCGTCATCGACGGGCTCAGTTGGCATCGCGCGCAGGTGATTGCGGAAAAACTTCGTAACCTGATCAGCGTCTGCTCGGTGAATCTGCAAAACGCCGACACGGCGTGGGCTGCGCCAGCCCAGGCGGCTGGCTGACAAATCCGGCAACGGCTTTGTCGGGTAGTGGCCCAACAGTCTGCGGGGCCACGACTATCCTTTGCGCACAGTCGTTCAAAAGGAGCCCGCATGTCCGTTCAACTTGCCACTCAGGACCGCTGGCTGGATCTCAACGATGTGTTGCGTGAACTGGTCGCCCAGGGCTTTATCAGCCAGGATTCGGCGGAGCAGGCGCTCAATGCCCGGCGCCGCCACGCGCCCCACGGCCAGCAGCATCCGCTGGAATTCATTGCCAGCCAGCAACTGGATGACCTCAGCCGTCCGGGCAAGCATCTGGATCTGGAAAGCCTGACCCTGTGGCTGGCGCAACAGGCCGGCCAGCCGTACATGCGCATCGACCCGTTGAAGATCAACGTTGCGGCGATCACCCCGCTGATGTCCTACGCCTTTGCCCAACGCCACAAGATTCTCGCGGTGGCGGTCGACCGCGACGCGGTGGTCGTGGCCAGCGCCCAGCCCTACGTCACCGGTTGGGAGGCTGACCTGACCCACGTGCTGAAGCTGCCGATCAAACGGGTCGTCGCCAACCCGGCGGATATCCAGCGTTTCAGCGTCGAGTTCTTCCGCCTCGCCAAATCGGTCAGCGGCGCCAGCAATGCCGACGCGCATAGCGGCAGCCTCGGCAACTTCGAACAACTGCTCAACCTCGGCGCCAGCGATCAGGAGCCGGACGCCAACGATGCGCACATCGTCAACATCGTCGACTGGCTGTTCCAGTACGCCTTCCAGCAGCGCGCCAGTGATATCCATATCGAACCGCGCCGCGAACAGGGCACCGTGCGTTTCCGCATTGATGGCGTGTTGCACAACGTCTATCAATTTCCGCCGCAGGTGACCATGGCCATTGTCAGCCGCCTGAAAAGCCTCGGGCGGATGAACGTCGCCGAGAAGCGCAAACCCCAGGACGGCCGGGTCAAGACCAAGACCCCGGACGGTGGCGAGGTGGAGCTGCGGCTCTCAACGTTGCCCACCGCGTTTGGCGAAAAAATGGTCATGCGGATTTTTGACCCGGAAGTACTGCTCAAGGACTTCGATCAGTTGGGTTTTTCCGCCGACGAACTGCGCCGCTGGCAGGACATGACCCGCCAACCCAACGGCATCATTCTGGTCACCGGGCCAACCGGTTCGGGCAAGACCACCACGCTCTACACCACGCTGAAGAAACTGGCGACGCCGGAGATCAACCTCTGCACCATCGAAGACCCGATCGAAATGGTCGAGCCGGCGTTCAACCAGATGCAGGTCCAGCACAACATCGACCTGAGTTTCGCCGCCGGGGTACGCGCGCTGATGCGGCAAGACCCGGACATCATCATGATCGGCGAGATCCGCGATCTGGAAACCGCGGAAATGGCGATTCAGGCAGCACTCACCGGCCACCTGGTGCTGTCGACCCTGCACACCAACGATGCCCCCAGCGCGATCAGTCGGCTATTGGAACTCGGCGTGCCGCACTATCTGATCAAGGCTACGGTGCTCGGGGTCATGGCCCAGCGTCTGGTGCGCACGCTGTGCCCGCACTGCAAGGCGCCGCTGACGCTGGAAGAGGAAGACTGGCAAACCCTGACCCGGCCCTGGCAGGCGCCGCTGCCGGGCAATGCGCAACGCGCTATCGGTTGCCTGGAGTGTCGCGACACCGGTTATCGCGGACGCGCCGGGGTCTACGAAATCATGCAATTGAGCGACAGCCTCAAGGCCTTCATCACCCCCGACGCCGACCTCACCGCGATCCGGCGGCAAGCCTTCAAGGAAGGCATGCGCAGCCTGCGCCTGTCGGGCGCACAAAAGGTTGCGGCGGGGCTGACCACCATTGAGGAGGTGCTGCGGGTAACACCGCAGAGCGAACAGAAATAACCGGCTACCAGTCGAGATCATTAATCTCGGCATTGGGTTTGATCCATAGCACCTGCCCATTTGGCACACGTTGCAGGATCGAGTAGTTGGGCTTCAGGGTCTCACCGGTGCGCACATTTTTCGCGGTATACGTCTGGCTCGACGTCATGCGCAATGTTTGCGGCTTGCCCTGGGCTGCCCGAGTGCCTCGGGGGTACCGCCAATCACCCAGCGCCATTGGATTGCTCAGTTGACCACTCCAATGCAGAGGATTGCGTTGCTGATCGAGCTCCACGGTCGCGGTCATCAACTCAATGCCCTGAATCGAAACGGACTCCGATGCCTGCCAATAGCTGACACTGTATTCGTTGCCCTGCTTCTGCACTCCACTCTTGGTTGGCCAGGCCAAACCGGCGACTTTTGCACCGGCGACCAAAGTACAGCCGTCAAACTGCCAGAGGTCGGGGCGCAACCGGGTTTCTTCGCTGAAGTTCACGGTCAGCAACGTGTCGCGGGCACAGGGCCAGCCATCAATTATCTGGTCACCGACGAGGCGCATCTCTCCGCTCGTCAGGTGATACATCTGCAGTGAAGAAACCCGCGCCCCCATGAGGGTTTGCGGCGCAGGAAACCTGGCAGTGTCCAGACTCGCCAGGCCATGGATCTGCGGTTGACCGTTCGCGTCCAGTGGATCGATGGTCATTAGATGCAACCACGTGCCCGCAGGCAATTTGAGACCCTCGACCTGAACCTCGTGCTTCAGTCTTAAATTGCGGGCAAGAGTGTCTGCGATGCTGCTGGTGATCTGGTTGATGGTCACACCGACAACCGATAGACAAAGCAGCCCCAGAACACTCACTTTGCGTGGATGACGCAACAGTGCACGACGCCACGTCGGCACACACAGCATGATCACCAGCACCGTGAGCCCGATAAAGGCCGCCGTGCATACTGTCCACACCATCACGTACATCAGAGAAATAAAAGCCAAGGCAGCGTCCATGCATGAAAAACCGGGGTGCATGGTGCCAAACTACCCTGCGTACCTCCAGCTCATCAGCTCCATGACTGAGCAGTCATGGAACCGGATCGGGTAAATGACGATCCAACGCCTTAGATAACCCCCAGGAGTCACTCAATCATGCGTCTCAAACTTGCTGTCGCGACCCTTGCCTTGCTGTCCCTTCCCGTTGGTTCAGCGATGGCCGACGGCTTTTGGCGTAACGTCATTTCCTCCGGTGCCACCACCGGTTCGACCTACCTGACCTTCAAGGATCACAAGCTGATCGTCGCCGCGCAGGACGACGCCGGCAGCTTCGTCGCCAGCGACGGCGGTATCCGCGGGCCGTACCTGGAAGCGGCGATGCAGAAAGTCCGCGCCGACAACCCGGGCCTGCAGGCCACCGACATGGAACTGGCGAATGCGATTCTGGCGAAGAATGCGGTGGAATCCGAGTAAGCCTTGCGCCGACAAAAATGCCGCTCGATCGAGCGGCATTTTTTTGCCCGTAATTCCGGATTCACCACGCCACCCTGTGGGAG